>JAZSKN010000041.1:0-11592 GCA_045534895.1 Acutalibacteraceae bacterium | reverse complement strand
AGCGCACTAGTTTTGGGAACTAGATGCCGCAGGTTCGAGCCCTGTCACCTCGACCAAAAATCCTCATTCGTAAGGATGGGGATGTTTAGTTTGTCACTCTTCACTCTTCACTTTTCACTATTCTCTGCGTTTTGGATAGAGGATTTTTGGAAGTAATAAGTAATAGTGAATAGTTAAGAGGTTTAGTGTCTGCTTCGCAGACTAATTTATAAAATTTTGCAAAATGCCGATTTCGGCATTTTCATTTTTTGCGCTAGTTTATACGTTTTTTCACATTCTCCAAACCTCTCTTTCATTTGATGTCATCATTGTACACCAATAAAAGAGAGGTTAGGTCGCATGACAAGCGACAAATTATTCACTCCGTAAACAAATTCCAATCGTATATTGGATAATGTTTTTCTTTGTTTAAGATGTTATGTGTATCCTTCACAATATCAAAAGCCGTGCTTGGATAAAAATAACAATCATAACTTTCATCAAGGACCAAATACAATCCTTGGTTATTAACCCCGATTGCCTTATATTCTTTTCCATAATTCAACTCAAATAAACCATTATCATAATCGTGTACAACACACTTAACAATCGCTTCGTAATTATTTAAAACATTATCTTCATCCGAAACAATTTCAAAATCCGATAGTGGAATAAAATAATCAATAACGCCATCTTCACCTTTGACATGAAGACTATTACGCTTTCCTTGCCAATATTCTAAATAATATGCATTATATATGGTGCCGAAAACAAAACGATTTTTAGTTACCACGTCGCAGTCTTTTTTGTCGCAATCACGACAATACGTAAATCGAGATTCTTTACATCCTAATTTGTAATCATTACCATTACCAATAAATTTGACTTTTGCTGGTTTCAACATAATTGTCACCTTATTTATCCCACTCGGCCTCTTTAAACCCAACAAGCACAAAATCATCGCCTATGAGCAAAGGCCTTTTAACAAGCATACCGTCGGTTGCGAGAAGTTTTAGCATTTCATCCTCGGTCATTTCGGGCAGTTTGTTTTTAAGGTCCAATGATTTATAAATCAGACCGCTTGTGTTAAAAAACTTCTTTATCGGTAATCCGCTTTTATTGTACCACTCGGTCAATTCATCAAGTGTGGGATTGTCGAGTTTAATATCCCTTAATTCGTATTTGATTTTATTATCATCCAACCATTTCTTCGCTCTTTGGCAAGTGGTACATTTTGGGTAGCAAATAAATTTCAACATAGTAATCTCCCTATTCAACAACTTCAATTAAAAAACTTACGGGGCGGAAGCCGTCGTTGCAAGAAATCATTGCTGATTTAGGATTCTTCATCCATCCGTCATAGAAATTTTCGCCACCGTGAGCAAGTGTCATTACAAACGGAGAAACGCTCTCCCACGCACTGTCGCAAAATCCGTCAGGCTTTTGCCAACCTTCGCAGATAAACACCTGACCTTCCTCTAAATCGCAGGCGTGTTCTATCGGGTTTTCATATTTTTTAATTAAATCATCATACCGTGCTTTTCGCATTACTGTTATTTTAATTTTCTTCATAGACTATTTTCCTTTATACATAAAACATTCTTCCTCGTGTGAGAAAATAACTCCTATTGCCTGCAGATACGAATAAATTATGGTACTGCCTACAAATTTCATTCCGCGCTTTATAAGATCTGCAGACAGAACATCCGATAAAGGTGACGTGGTCTTGCCAACCTCTATAATCTGCTGTTCGCCTGTAAATCCTTTGAGATACTCACGGAAACTACCGTATTCTTTTTGAATTTCTAAAAAGATTTTTGCGTTATTTACCGCCGCCTGAATTTTAAGTTTATTGCGGATTATATCTTTATTGTTTTGAAGCTCGGCGATTTTATTATCGTCATAAATGGCAATTTTTTCGGCATCAAAGCCATCCAAGGCCTTGCGGAAAGCCTCGCGTTTGTTTAGCACACACTCCCAAGAAAGCCCTGCCTGAAATGATTCGAGAATCAGCATTTCAAATAAATACTGCTCATTTAAATTTAGCACACCCCACTCTTCGTCGTGGTATTTTATGTATATGGGATTTTTAAGGTTGCACCATTTACAGCGACTTCGTTCACTCATTTTATGCTCCAAAACTATTTATCATTAAGTTGCATTATATCACATTAAGTTTAAAGACTCAACTGTTTTCAGCGAAAACATTGATATTTCAGCATCTTTGTATATTTCAAAATATCAAAATAGCCGGTGAGGATTGCTCATCGGCTTGGTGTTTTTTACGACATAGTAAATGTACCTTTTTGTTTGTTGTCGATAACAAACTCGAAGAAGGTGGTTTTGCTGACGGCGGCGAGGTAGGTGTTGGGGTTTATATTGGAATATTCTTTCTCAACAAGTTCGAGGGTTTCTTTTAGTTGCAGCATTGTGGCGAATTCGTGCTTGCAGTTGCCCGTGCAATAGCAGTTGCAGACAAGGCAGCTGATATCTCCGTTATTGTAATTAAACTCTACCTCATAAGGCTTTGTTCCGGTTACTATTGCCCTGCCCTTGCCGTGATTCAGTTCGATATATTGCACTTGGTTTTCTATGTAATAATCGTGGCCTTTATCGGCAGTGGCTTTATTAATCTTCATTCCACCAAGGTCGTTTAGATTAAATGTTTCGTCATCGCTTGAAGATACAAACTCCTCTTCTTCGGTAGATGGTGCTTTAAACCAAGTGATAATCTGCTCATAATTCAAGGCATTTTCATCGGTCGTGATAAAGTGCGAGCCTGCCAAATGGAATTCACCAACAACATTGGTATTTGCAACGCCAATAACGCGCTTGTAGTCAGAAAGCTTTATCTTGAAAGTATAGTTCACGTTAACCACTCTGCCACGCAAGCCTTCAAGTTTGCCATCAACGTACACAATATCGCCACGCTTTAGGTCAAACATATCATTGTAGTAAGAGCAGGTTATATGCCTGTCGGGAAAGAAAACATCAACCACCGACTTTTTAGCAGTCACCTGTGTTGTGGTTGCAACTCGTTGTTCGCGTGTTGTGTCGGTATTCTTTTGTTCATTTTCTGCTGTAAATCCAATTTTAAAACTCATAGTTAATTCTCCTTTAAAAATCATCATCGTAAAACTCGTCTTGCTCATCGTCTTCAAGCGAGTCAATCATATCCATAAATACGCCAAACTCTACTGCCTTTTCAAAAGCATCTAACTGGCCGTCGCCATTAAAATCAAACAAATCGCCAAATATACTCATTTAAATATCCCCTTCTTTATGTTATGGTTTCATTATATATAGTTTACTGTACCAAAATACTCCCTGTGCCTTATAAAACCATAAAAAACCATTTGCATTTTTATTTTTTTGTGCTACAATAAGAACAAATGTTCTTTTAGGTGGTGTAAAAGTGGATACCCAGCGTAAATATATTGCTATAGATTTAAAGTCTTTTTATGCTTCGGTTGAGTGTGTTGAGCGTGGGCTTGATCCGCTTACCACCAATCTGCTTGTTGCCGACCCCGGCCGCACCGAAAAGACAATTTGTCTAGCGGTTTCCCCTTCCCTTAAAAATTACGGTATTTCAAGCCGTGCAAGGCTTTTTGAGGCGATACAGCAAATCAATATGGCAAACGAGGCAAGGCGTTACAAGGCGCCTAAAAGAAGATTAGAGGGTTCCTCTTACGACGATAACGAGTTAAAGAGCAACCCCTCGCTTGCTATTGACTATATAACCGCGCCACCAAGAATGGCGTTGTATATGCAGTACAGCACACGCATATATGAGATTTATCTTAAATATTTGGCGCCCGAAGATATACACGTTTACTCGATTGATGAGGTTTTTATTGACGCTACGCATTACCTTAAGGCCAACAAAATGACGGCGCATCAGTTTGCCAAAACTATAATATCTGACGTGCTAAAATCAACCGGCATTACTGCTACCGCTGGTATTGCGCCAAATATGTACCTGTGCAAAGTGGCTATGGATATTGTGGCAAAACACATCCCTGCCGACAAAGACGGTGTTCGCATTGCCGAGCTTGATGAAATGAGCTACCGCGAAAAGCTGTGGTCGCACCAGCCCCTTACTGACTTTTGGCGGGTAGGCTCGGGTATTTCAAAAAGATTAGAATCTTGCGGACTTTATACTATGGGTGATGTTGCGCGTTGCTCGGTTAACAACGAGGCGTTACTGTATAAGCTTTTTGGTGTTAATGCCGAACTGCTGATTGATCACGCTTGGGGTTGGGAGCCTTGCACAATAGCCGACGTAAAATCATACAAGCCATGCAGTAATAGTTTAAGCGTGGGTCAGGTGCTACAATGCCCCTACACGTATGAAAAAGCAAGACTTATTGTTCACGAGATGATAGATGCGCACGTGCTTGATTTAGTGGTCAAGGGCCTTGTTACCGACCAAGTTGTGTTGCACATTGGCTATGATATTGAAAACCTAACCGACCCTGAAGTCAGCAAAAATTACACCGGCGAGATAACGGTTGACCACTATGGTCGTAAAGTGCCCAAACACGCTCACGGTACGGTTAATTTCCCTTACACGTCTTCTGTTGCAATAATTACAAAAGCTGTTTTGGGACTATTTGAGGGCATAGTAGACCATAATCTATTAATACGGCGCATAAACATCACAACCAACCGCGTTGTGTATGAGGCGTCGCTTAAAACAGTCGAGCAAACCGAGCAGCTCGACCTGTTTACCGATTATGATGCTTTGCAAAAAGCAAGAGAAACCGAGGCCGCCAAGCTTGAGCGCGAAAGAAAAATGCAACAAGCAATTATTGGTATTAAAGGCAAGTATGGTAAAAACGCAATTTTTAAAGGTATGAACCTACAAGAAGGCGCAACCGCCCGAGAACGCAACCGTCAGATTGGCGGGCATAAAGCATAGAATTTAAACATAGAAAGGAACAAAAACTGTGTCCGATAACTATAACGACATAATCAACAATCCGCACCACACGTCAAAGACTCGCAAAAGAATGTCGCAGTCAAATCGTGCCGCGCAGTTTGCGCCCTTTGCCGCCCTTACAGGCTACGATGCGGCTATTGGTGAAGCAGCTCGCCTTACCGAAACACGAATAGAACTTGACGATAAAACAAAAGAAATCCTTAATATGAAACTGAGTTTCCTCAAAGATCATATTAAGGATAGACCATACGTTACCGTAACCTACTTTGTGCCCGACACAAAAAAAGACGGCGGTACTTATGTAGATTATAGCGGCAATATTAGGGTTATAGATGAGGTTAAACAGACGATTATTTTTACCGATAGAACGACGATAGCAATAGATGTGATTTGTGATGTGCAGGGGGAAATTTTTTCTTAATTCCCTATTCTTTGTTTAATGTATCGTAAATTTTGAGGGTGGCTCTTGTGAGCCACCCTCTTTTAAAATTTATTTCCAACGCTTAAAGATAACGATTTCAGGGTCAGAACCGCCGGTTCCATATTCACAAACCAATAAATACTTTTCATCGGCTGTTAATCCATAACATTTGTCACCGTTTTTCTTTTCAACCTGATTTACATAGTATGTTTTGTTATCATCCCACAACTTTGCAAACTCTCCATTAGGCAACGGAAAACTCAAATTCACAAAGTCACCTTTATGCTCATAAATGTCAGTTATTTCTTCCATATCAGGAATACCCAATTTATTAAATTCTTCTATAAGTTGAGTTTTCAAATTGTTCAAATCTATTAGGTTTTGTATTCTCTCAGTGTTTTCAGAAGATGCCCATTCCTTTAATGTGTCGCAAGGAAATTGAGAGCACTTACCGCAATGCTCTTGATTCTTTTGAGAATTGCATTTATATAAATCGCATTCTCCCCAAAACACTTTGCCTTTGATTTCTTTACAACCTAAACATCCGTTAGAACGTCCAACCTCGCATTTTTCGCAGTCAATACCACAAATAGAATAATTTGCCATATAGATACCTCTTTTAGATTGAAATTTGTTATAATGTCCTTTCCATATATCCACATGTGAATTGAAAAATTCAAATTTTTGTGTTCTTATATGTACGAAACCAAATGATTCGTATCATTTTATTAATCGTTAAGTAAATTATATCACATTGCAATACATTTTTCAATAAAATTACAATGTAGTTTTACTTTTTCTTTATTCACAACATAGTAAAATAAAAGGCTACTCTTACGAGTCGCCCTCTTGGTATTTCACTTTCTCTTGCATTTTTTCTCTAACTTTTTGAACAAGAATTTTGTCTTCCCACTCTTCGCTAATTGCAATTTCTTTTTGTATAATTTTGTTATACGAAAAATGTCTGCCAGTTATATATTGTGCTTCATACTCTAGTTCATTAAAATCGCTATTCTTTTTAACGATTGCCTCGTCTGTATAAACATCAAAATAGTAATCTCTATCATTTAAATCTACAACACATAATTTCATACTAATACTTTTATTAAATTCATGTTGCACAAAATAATAATTTGAAAAATCCAATTCATATGTTGTAGATCTTTTTAAAAAAATAGGGGTTTTCAAAAAGATTTGTTTTATCCTTTTATTACCGCTAATAATTATAGCATCAAAAACTCCTTCCGCATGATTAGCAACATAAATTTTAAATGGTTTAAAGGAACAGAAATATGCATTTTGCTCAAGATTATTTTTTATATCTTTTTTTAAGAAAAACTCATCTTCATAATCAATATAGTCCAAAACGATTTTTTTCTTTACAATATTAACATTTTTGTCTTCATCTAAAGCAATATATGGTTTGTTTTGTAACCTTTGAATTTCCTCATTTTCTCTACGAGTATGATTTACTGTTAACCTGACGCCTAAAACAGCCGTCAGTGACGCTAAAAAAGTTGTAACTATAGGAGTTAAAACGTTTTCATTAAAGTTATCGTCAACTGACTGTGACGATAGTATTAATTTTAAAACTACAACAATAACTAAACCAAATAACACTATTAGAAAAATATCAAACATGTTTCTTTTAATAGTTTTTTTAATTTTCCACCAAAAATTTGGACAAAATATTTTCATTTAATTACTATCTCCTTAAACACTTTTATGCTTAAATTATATCATATTTACATTATTATCTCAATCCCCCCATTCTTTTTTTAATGCATCGCAAATTTTGAGGGTGTTTTACTTCCGTGTGAGCTAATTAGATAGCACATTTGTATATCGGTGCAGAAAATGGAAAAAGTATATAGTAGAAAATTAACGGAGGTAAGTTTATGTTTAAACACGAAAAGATGCTATTTCATCCTGTAGCAGTAGAGAAACCTAATCCGCAGTATG
Organism: Acutalibacteraceae bacterium; assembly: GCA_045534895.1. Lineage (GTDB taxonomy): Bacteria > Bacillota > Clostridia > Oscillospirales > Acutalibacteraceae > UBA737. The sequence goes on along the minus strand of JAZSKN010000041.1, from coordinate 4,288 downwards.
CGGCGCTTTTGCAGGAACAGCTTGGCGGAGGTAACGGTGAGCTTAAGGCGGCTATGCAGTATATGTCGCATAGTTTTAGAATCAAAGACCCTGAGATTAAAGATTTGTTCCTTGATATTGCCGCCGAGGAACTTGGCCATATGGAGATGGTGGCACAGACCATTAACCTATTAAACGGACACGATGTTGATGCTCAGCAGGTGCCGTCAGGTGAGATTCAGTCCCACGTGCTTTTAGGTCTTAACCCCGGTCTTATAAACGCTTCGGGTTACTCTTGGACGGGCGATTATGTAACGGTTACGGGTGATTTGTGTGCTGACCTCTTAAGCAATATCGCATCCGAACAGCGTGCAAAGGTGGTTTATGAATACCTTTACCGTCAGATTGACGACAAAAAAGTGCGTGAGACTATCGACTTCCTTTTAAACCGTGAGGAAGCGCACAATCAGATGTTCCGCGATGCTTTTAATAAGGTGCAGAACTCCGGCTCTAACAGAGATTTCGGCACAACAAAGGCTGCTAAAATGTATTTCTCTATGTCAGACCCAGGTCCTAACGCATTTGCGACAAACGATACAAAACCTGTTTCTTTTGATAAGTAATATTAAAACCGCTGAAAGTTTTACGCTTTCAGCGGTTAATCTTTACATAGTCAATTTGTAGAATCGATATAATTAACATAGTTTAAAATTTGAGCTTTTATAGCTTCACAAACCTCTGCTTTAGTTGAATTTTGCGGAGCTTCTAACGAAAGATATGCCCAACCATATACACTATCATCCCATTTTCTTTCAGGGAAAGACTTTATTTTATTTAATATTTTTTCCGTCTGTAGCTTATTTTTGTCAGAAAAAGCTACCCAAAATGGTGTTTCCTCAGTTTCTGGATTTTTCCACATATTTCTGTCATACAATATTTCCAGATAGTAGTTGCCAATTTTCATCCTAGTGGTATATCCATTTCTATATGTATTTGAGTTACCACACTTTGAACACTTTTTAGCATCTTCAGACTTTAACAGGTCAACAACCTCATCAATCACTGCGTAATAACGTTCTTCTTTTATAGCTGTTTTTGCAGACAAATCATCAGCCGAAAAAGGAATAAATGCATCGCTATCCATTTTGTTACAATATCCCTCTAATTGTTCAATATCGGATTTAAATCTAACATCCTCGATAGATGCAATATCTTTTAATTTATTAATTATTTCATCCCATGTTGTAATTGCAAGTTTTATTCCGTTAGTTTCTATGCAGAACTTATTTATCTCTCTAAAATTTTTATCATCACAAAGTTCTTTTAATTTTTCCCACAAACTTGTTTTTCGAGTTTCAGGACAAACGAAAAGCAAACCTTTACCACTATTGTTCTTTAATCTTCTAAGATAGGTATTTGGTTGGTTTTTGGTTAACGATGCATAAAACTTCATCTCAAACAAAACCATTTCATTACTATTACTATCCAAGCCAACCATATCAGGTCTTTCTTGTTCCTCGCTATCTCCGGTAACCTGACATAAATATTGCATTTTATTTTGCAATTTTATATCCATTATATCAGCAACCATCTTTGTAAATATTGTATTTAATTTATCAGATTGTGATAATATATATTGCAACGAATACGTAGCAATATCCTCTTGCGAACCCTTAATGTACGGATATAAATGTGCTAACAATGAATGTACCATAATATCAACTCCTATATATTTTAATAATTTTTAATCCCTTTAACGAATTTCTCGCACAATTTAGATATCATATCACTTTTAACAAGTGTATTTTTCCATTCTTTCGGTATGCTGTCATATCCGTAAAGAATTCCGGCAAGACCGCCTGCAATAGCGCCAACAGTATCGGTATCTTCGCCTAAATTTACTGCCTTTAAAACACAATCCTTATAGTTATCGGTATTAAGCAAGCACCAAATTGCCGCCTCAAGAGTATCAACAACATAGCCACTACTTTTAATTTGGTTTATGTTTATATTTACAAAAGCCTCATCAAAAATTCTATCATATCGTTTTATCTCTTTATAATCAGCGTAGTGCTTTTGTGCTTTTTTAAGAGCAATATTTACCGATGCCTTTTCAGGACTTTTTATGAGTTCTCTTACAATAAAATCATATATACCACAGGCAATTAAAGAACGCTCATGAGCATGAGTAAGAGCGGAAACTTCATGCACATTTCGTATAGATTCCTTCTTTGATAGGTTTTTAAAATGGTTATATAACGATACAGGAATTATCCTCATTAAAGAGCCATTACCATTGTCATAATCTAACTTGCCACCGCAGGTATACACATTATTACTTTTCCAATACTTGCGCAAAGAAGTAAGAGTTGTTCTGCCAATATCAAACATCTCTCCATGTGGTGTCATATATCCATCTTCTGCCCATTTTGAAAACTCTAAAATATTGTCTACTAAATCAATTTTTCCTTTTTGTGCAATGCTATTAAGTGTGCACAAAGCCATTGAAGTATCGTCTGACCATGTGCCTTTAGGCACTGCATGGGAACCGAATCCAAGCATTTTATCGACAGGATTTTTCTGAAGTTTTTCGCGCGATTCAAATTCAACAGGCACGCCCAACGCATCAGCAACAGCAAGACCGAATATTGCGCCTTTAACTATTTCAATCATTTTAATACCTTCTTTCCGTTTTATAAAATAATTATAATTGCCAATATGTACTATAAAACGGACTTTATAAAGATATTATAAAGTATTTTCCGCCTAAACACAAGTTTTACTTGTTTATTAGTAGACACCTACCACACAACTGCGCCGCCGTTGAGGAGACCGGCGTGCCTAGTAAAGATAAAAGCCGATGAGGAATCGCAAGATTTCCCATCGGCTTTTCTTATAGCTATATTTATTTACAGTCTTTACAAGAGTATTCGGGGACTGTGCGCTCGTTTATGACCGATTCATAGAGCCGCCATCCGCCTGCAAGGTTATAGCAATCGTACCCGTTGCCTGTAAGAATACGGCAAGCAAGATAGGAACGAAGTCCCGAATGGCAATGAACGTAGACGGGTCTGTCTTTCGGAATTTCATTTATTCTTTGACGCAGGGAGTCAAGCGGGATGTTGACAAAGCCGTCTATTCTGCCCTGCATCACCTCAAACGGTGTACGGGTGTCAAGTAAGAAAACACTGCCGTCACGAGCAAGATTTTCAACATCGTGCCAGAAGAACTGTTTTAGCTTTCCGCTGACGATATTTTCGGCAACGAAGCCGAGCATATTGACGGGATCTTTTGCGCTACCGAAAGGCGGTGCATAGCAAAGCTCAAGAGTGGTAAGGTCGGTAATCTTAGCACCGAAACGGATGGCGGTGGCAAGCACGTCCATACGCTTGTCCACACCGTCAAAACCGACGATCTGCGCACCGATGATTTTAAGCGTTTTCTTATCCCAAAGCGCTTTTATTGACATCTGTGCCGCCCCCGGATAATAGGTGGCGTGGGATGCCGAATAGGTGTAGGTTTTATCGTAATCAATACCTGCCGCTGTGGCTGTCTTTTCGTTAAGTCCCGTGGTGGCAACCGTCATATCAAAGAGTTTTAAAACCGCCGAGCCTTGCGTTCCTGTATAAACGCTCTCGTCTCCCGCAATATTATCGGCGGCAATTCTGCCTTGCTTGTTTGCAGGCCCTGCAAGAGGAATAAAGGCAGGTTTTTTTGTTATAAAATCCTCAACCTCAACTGCATCACCAACGGCATAAATATTCGGTATATTGGTCTTCATTTTGTTGTTTACAACAATGCTTCCGCGCGCATTGAGTTCTATTCCGCAGTCTTTTGTAATAGCGGTTTCGGGACGGACACCGACAGACATAATGATCATATCGGCGGTAATTTCGCCGTTTTGCAAAATAACGGTGTTTCCGTTTATCGCCTTTACACCGTTATTAAGGTGCAGATAAATTCCTTTGGATTTAATATAGCGATGTACATCCGCCGCCATATCAAAATCAAGAGGCGCTATCAGATGGTCGGCAAGTTCTACGATTGCAACCTTTATCCCTGCCTGTGCTAAATTTTCTGCCATCTCAACACCAATATATCCGCCGCCGATTACCACTGCCGAGCGAGGCTTTGCCGTATCAATATAATTTTTGATTTTTAAGGTATCGGGAATGTTACGAAGTGTGAAAACATTGCTACCGTCAGCACCTTCAATGTTTGGTCTTATCGGTTCGGCACCCATAGACAAAATAAGGTTATCAAAAGGTTCTTCATAGGTTTCGCCTGTACGAAGATTTTTTACGGTAAC
>JAZSKN010000090.1:0-4022 GCA_045534895.1 Acutalibacteraceae bacterium | reverse complement strand
CCATCCGCAATAGTTAAAGTACCGTTTTTTATTTGATAAGTACCTGAAATTTAAGTTTTAGCATCTATTAAATGTTTACCGATATAAAGCACATTATTATCCCAATTGCTTGAATTATTATAATATGCGGTATTTGCAAATGCATAATCACATATACTTGTAACACTATCAGGCATGGTTATACTTGCAAGGCTGTCGCAATTATAAAATGCATCACCACCTATGCTTGCAATGCTATCGGGTATGGTTATGCTTGTAAGGCTGTCGCAATTATAAAAAGCCAATTTGCCTATACTTGTAACGCTATCAGGGATTGTGATACTTATAAGTTTAGTGCAACACCAAAATGCTATATCACCTATACTTGTAACAGTATACCCACCCAATTTTGACGGTATGGTTACATTGCCACTAATGGATGTATCAACATTGGTTATTGTAGCTTCGCCATTCGAAACGGTATATGTATAATAACCGTCGCTTCCGTAAGTTGCCGCGCTGACGTCGAGCGTAAACGCGCCCATAGGCACCACCGATATAATAAGCATAAAGACTAACAAAAATGATAACAACTTTTTCATAAAACATAACTCCTTTGCCAACAATAGATTAATTTATGTAAAACTGATACTACCTTTTAAATTGTTTTATTCATATTTATTATAAACAATAAGTTTAACATTGTCAATAAACGTAGTTATAGGTTTATAAATAATAATGGCAGCCAAAAAGGCTGCCATTGATACAATGCATTTTCATTTTTTATATATTCTTTTACAAAATCATCGTCAGCGATTTCGGCAACACGCATTTTGTCATAATAAACCCTTATAAGCAGTTCTGCTTGTTCGGGCGGCAGTTGCTTTAGTACCTCACTTACGTCGGCAGTTACGTCAGCCCAATAATAAGAGATTATAATTTTATTAAATATTTTTATCGCAAGACATTTATAAAAATAATAGAAATTGTAATAAGTATCATACCAAACACACTTTTGAAATTCATTTTTTCTTTAAATATTATAGAAGCCATAATTGCAGAAAGAATTAAATTGCTACCAAATTTTAATGGATATATCAATACGGTGTTTTTTATATAAGTGTTTGTAAGTGTTGTTAAGTAGGTGTTAAAAAATAAGAACAAGGCTATTAATATCAAATATATCCAGAGCTTTTTAAAAGGGAACTTTTGCACACAAATTTTAACACTTGTTTTATTTTTTTTACAAACAACGATTAAGGTGAACAATAATATAATGCAAGCAAATAAAAATGTTAATAAACTAAAAACAGATAGATCACAGTTTGTGTTATTTATTGAAATATGATGAGCAAAAAACTTTTCACAAACTCCCATTAAACCGTTCGAAACGGCAACGCATATAAGCAACAATATATTTCCAAAAGATATTTTCTTTTGGGTTACTGTAGAATTATAACTGTTCATTACAAGCACAGCAAGTATCATTATTGCAATGCCCACATATTGAATTAATGTGATTTTGCTATCAAAGAATAATGCGCCGCATATACATGGAAGCAATATGCCACCTGTAGTGAGACAAATATCTACAAATAGATATGCGCCGCTTTTTACTGCAAAAAGCCAACTAAGCAAAAACGCGGCATTTGCAATACCGTTAAGTAGCGATATTATTAGTATTGTTATATCTACATTAAAAGGTGTGTTAGAAAATGCAAATAATATAATACCAATTACAACGCACAAAAAAAGCCGTATTGCTTGTAATATTAATCCGTCTGTAATTCCGGTTACATAGTCGCTTGTTTTTTTACCGCAGTAACCCTTTGAAACACCAATCAAAACTGTGGCAAATAAAAATATATAACCAATCATTATATATTAACCCAACAACGTTTTTCACTTGATTCTAATATAGCATCAAGTATCTTTTGACTACGAAGACCATCATCAATAGTAGGGAATATGTCACATTTTTCGCCACATAGCATTTTTACAAATTCAGCTTCTTGTGTTGTGTGGAATTTTTGAGGCACGTCTATTGTTTCTAATCTTTCATTTGAAATATCACTGATTTTTGAGTATATGCCTAAAACGTTAGGATTGTTCATATCAAAACAAATAACACCCTTTGTGCCATATACGTCAAATTTAATGCTACTGCCTTTACCAATTGCACAGCGTGAAATTACAAAATTACCTTTAACGTTATTTTCCATATTGCATATAAAACTACAGTAGTCATCGGTTTCTACAGGCGCCCACTGTTCGCTTTCTAGTCGTTGTCGTTCTTTTACAATAATATCTGTAAAGCCACATACAGATGTGATTTTACCGCCGAGAAGCTCTGCTATATCAATTAAATGCACACCAAGATCGCCTAAAACACCCGTGCCAGCCTTTTCTTTTTCAAAACGCCACTCTAGGCGTCTGCCTTCAATAAAGCCACTGTCCTTTAAATACTCAACGTCAACGTTGAGTACATCGCCGATAAGACCGTTATCTACTATCCATTTTGCATATCTAATAGCCGGCATAAAGCGGTATGTAAAGCTCATCATATTTGGAACATTGTTTTCCTTAATAGCCGTTTTTAACGGTTCGCAAGAGGGAAGGTCGATTGATAGAGGTTTTTCAATGTTTAATGCTTTTCCTGCCTTTACTGCAGCAGTAGCCATCGGAATATGCATATGGTTTGGTGTACAAATTTCTACTGCGTCAACCTCACTGCAATTTATTAAATCATTGTAGGCAGTAAAACGAAACTCGGTTGGTATATTTAGGCTATCGCCAACAGTTTTTAGTTTGTTTTCGTCAATGTCACATATAGCGGTAATCTTACATTCTTTAACGTTTTTAAGTTCAGGTATATGTCTTCCGCAAGCAATCATACCAAGACCTATAATGCCAATTTTTTTCATACTTATTACTCCTATGTAAGTTTTGATAGGTTTGTTACTCAAGTAATTTAATTGTACTATACAACAATTAAATCATAAAAACAATGGATATATCGATATAAGTATTGCACTTTTCGATTATTGTGATATACTTAATATTGGTGGTAAAAAATGGAGATGATAGATTTTTCAAAATTATATGAGCTTGATTTTAATCTGAAAAGTCTTTTTGCTGTAAAGCAGTATTGGAAAGAAAACTCGTGTTTTAAGATGTCAAAGCCGCGTAAAACAAGTTGTCTTCTTTGGTTTTGCGGTTGCTCAGCAAAATATAAATTTAATGATTGCGAGCTTATGGTACCTCGTTATTCGGTAATATATATACCCGAAGGTGCTGTTTATGAAAGTCGTTTTTTTGATTGCGATAATTCGGTGCCTGCAACTATTCTTATTGAGTTTAGTCTATATTTACCTGACGGTTCAAGCTTTTGTGCAGCAAATGCGCCAACGCTTTTGAAAAACGAAGCGGGTTTAATGATAAATGAATTATTTAATGATGCGGCAGATATGTATTCACAGTCGGTAATTTCACGCTCAAAAATTAAATCCATTATTTACAACTTGATTTATGAATTCAGTTATAGTGAAAGGCAAAAAAGTATTTACTCACGTGGATTTAATACTATAGCCAAGGGAATATCTATTTTGGAAAGTGATTTTAAAAGTGAAATTACTATTAAAGAATTAGCGCAAATTTGCCACGTAAGCGAGAGCACCTTTAGGCGATTGTTTAGGGAATATATGGGTAAAAGTCCCGCTGAATATAGAATTGAAAGACGCATTTCATATGCGAAAAAATTACTAAAAACAGGGAGTATGACGGTGATTGAGGTTGCGCTTGAAGCGGGATTTGATGATCCGGCATATTTTTGCCGTGTTTTTAAAAAACAAACGGGTATTACAGCGGGGGAATATATTAAAAAGAAATAAAAATGACAGCCATTCGGAGCGTTCACATAGGGAGAAATTGGTTTTGGAATAAAAAATTGCCCTATATCTTCACCTTAAACCTTGAAATACGCCAGTATATCTGCGGTTTTGCGGCTTCAATATAGAACAATTTTTAAAATTACAAAACTGCAC
>JAZSKN010000047.1:0-68541 GCA_045534895.1 Acutalibacteraceae bacterium | reverse complement strand
GATAATTGAACATAGTACTAGCAACGAAGGTGCAGAAGCGGAGAGAATAGCTAGCACTTTTGCATACTTTTATAAGAATAAATATTTGACTGCAGAAGATCTTATACTAATTAATGCAACATACGGTTACGAGCAAATAATACCTGCGCTATTAGCTGAGATAGAAATCATTAAATCATCATATCAGAAGAGTGAAAGATATTTTATGTCAAGTAATATTTTGAATAATCATGCTATGAGTGCTTTCAAGGGATTGCGTAATTTCAATATGTTCAAGGCTATTAATAGTGGAGAATGGAAGTATTTAAACTTTGAGCAAAATTATGCTTCAAAGAAAATAAAAGATATATTAACTTTAAATGAGTGCGAACGAGGAATGAAACTAAATTGGAGACAATTTTGGCACGAAAAAATATCTAATGTGGAAGAAATTTTACCATGTGAAGCAAGAGAAATGTTTGAGCAAATAGTTTCATTTATTATGCAATTTGGTATTATCTTTAGATTATTGGAATTTTTATCATTTTGGAACACAATGGGACCCAAAGTGGTGGAAGAATATTTTACAAATTTAAATAAATCAATTCCCAAGGATATTACCAATAGAACCGTTAAATTGGAATACATTAAAGCTTTTAATGAAGATGCAAAATGGTCTCCCGTTCTTTCGTATTTTGATATTTGTGAATTTAGTATAAATACGAGTACAATAAATGATGAAGAAAGAATTTCTAAAATAAAAGATGGGTTACAACTTCTTGATATTGTAAGGTCAAAATATGAAGTGTTCAAAAAATGCACAAAGTCAAAGAAACTGTTTGAGGATAAATTGATAGATATATTTGACGAAGTTTTTGTTGCAAAAAATTATTCTAACACAATCATTAAACGACTATTTGAGCATGCAGACTATCTTGTTTCTAATATAGGGAAGGTGCAAAAAAGAGCTGCTACATATATTAATGCACGAGGGAAAATTGAAAAACCACAATTATATAGGCATGTAATAATCATAGAAGATATAAACAATGCTTTAATGTGTTTTAATGATATTATAATCAAAAAAATAACACATAGAAAAAAGAAAACTAAAGGCACCTTAGATTATTCTGTTACAGAAAAAGGTATTATAATATTTTTTGATGGAATAGATATGGAAGAAACGCTTTTTAATTTAGCAAAGGAAATTAATATTGCTATAAATGCAAAAAGTCAATTTAAAATCACTGTTTTATTTAACCTCGGTGAGTATTGTTGTCCTATTAGGCATAGAGAAAGTTTTTCTCCTATAAATCAAAAATTCTTTTGGTCTTGGTATTATACCATTAAACAAGAGTTAGAGAATATTGATTCACTATTTTCTATCATTCAAGTTACTAAAGAAACACCCAAAATAACGGAATTAACACAAAAATTCAAAAAATCAACAATTAATATTATTTTTGATGAATTTGAAAACAAGGAGGCTCAAGTAATGTATCTTGATGCGCAAACAAATCAAAACACTATTTTGAGAAAACAAGGATTCAACATAGGCATCATCACTGCCCTTGACTCTGAACTTATAGGTGTGAAAAATGCTATTGAGGAAAAATTCGACACAAAATTTACAGATGAACTTGATTATAAGGAAAATTTTCGGAGAAACTTAATAGCAGATTTTGAATATAAGAACAATACATATGAAATTATTTTAACTAAATGCGGTGCAGGTGAAACAGAGGCGGCAAATGCATACTCTAGTATTGCAAATTACAAGTTGGATTATATATTTCTTTGTGGGATTGCTGGAACATGCGAAAAATCAATAGAAATTGGTCATGTTTTTATTCCATTCGAAATATTTAGTAGTATACTAAAAAAAGAAATCGATGGTGGGGAATATATCCTTAGAGGTGAAACCTATAAGATTCAATCTAATCACATAGGATTGTTAGAACAATTTATTTCATCACGCAAATATGATTTTAGTGTAAGTAGTCATGCCGCAGTCTCCGATAATATTGTTGTTGCGAATTCTAATAGTGAAGTAATAAGAAAAGTAAAACAATTTAATTCTAAGATTGCATGTATTGAAATGGAGTCTGTAGGTATTTTTAGTGCTGATTACGCTAGAGGAAAATCGAAATATGGTGTGTATATGATACGAGGAGTATCAGACAAGGCTAATCAAGAAAAAAATGATAACTACCATACTTTAGCAATAAACAATGCGTCAACAGTTATGTGTGATTTACTCGAATTTTTATTTAATAATAGTAATATAATTAAAAAAATGAAGTAGTTCAAAATCAAGACTGTATTTTGTTTTCCAGTAATAAAATACTTAAAAATAGGTAACACATAAGTTGAGAAATATTATAAATAATTGAAATAGTTTAAAGCATAATAAATAGACCACGGTTTTAAAGTATTTCATCGAAAAATTCGTGTTTATTTATAAAACACGGATTTTTTGTTTATAAACTTCAAAATGTATTTTTATTTTCGATGTTTTTAGAATGTTTGTGCATAATCACTTTCATAATTGGGACGAATACCAAGAGCAGCTTTCTTTTGTGCAATTTTGGAGCGTAGTTTACCGTCTACCTGAGAGCGTAAATTTTTATCCTTGTCGTTATAACTCTTACTCATTGCACGAAGCAGTTGACAAATGATTCTAGTGAAAGCTAAGGCGGTGTATGGTGTGAGAGTATGACTCTCACTATGTTGTGTGTTATTAAACTGCACCGCCGCCTTTACAATAACATTCTTAATACTGCGAAACTCTTTGTTATCTTCTAGTGGAATGTCCGGTGTTTTCTTTTTGTGGTATAGAGATAATTTTTCACGGTTTATTTCATTCCACTTTGAATAAAGTTTGGCTATGTCCTTATCTTTTGCTAGTTCAGCAACGATTTTGTCCACCGTTTCCTTTATATCTTTCGGTAGGTATCCGTAAACTTTTTTACCTTTAACAGTTTTTAATTGTTCAGTGAGTTTTAAGAATAAATCATTCACTGTAGGGGGTAGGTCAAATCCGTTTTGTTCATAGTGTTCTATGAGCTGCTTGAACCTGTTCTTTACAAGTTCTCTTTGCTTTGTTTGTATTTCAAAGAGTCGGTACTGCTCACCACGGAATATTTCGCCACCGAACTTACTACGCATGCTATCAATGGAACATTTTGTAATCCAACCTTGCTTTGCATCGGCGGCGTAGACAATCAGATGTACATGCGGATGATGGTCTTTGTTATGGAACGCCGCATACCAACGAAGATTATCTAAATCAATATTGTGGGCATCTGCGATTTCACAAACGTTACTACGAATCAAATTGCACCACCGAGACGGATTATTATATTGTAATCGTTCAGCATCCTCACGGCGAAGACTTATAACATGAGTCCAGATAATTCCTTTATGATTTGAAACTTCTTCAGCAATTTCTTCGAGGTCAATTTTATCGTCTGTCTGTGAAAACAAACCGTGTGTGCCAAGTTTTTCCACACCTGGTCGCTCAGCATAGTATTTTACAAGATTTTTTATGTGTTCAAGTCTGTCGATGTTACGCTCGGCTACAATTTCAATAAATTCAGTGGCATTAGTTTTTGAGGACTCATTGAGATAATCTTCATATTCAAGATAGTTCTTTGTTTCGGGAAAGATTTCAAGAATATTTTTAATGAGTCGCTGCTGACGGACAGTGGACGGCGAGTGGTCGATACCGATAGATACCTTTTCAACACTTTCACGTGTTGCCATATATCGTAGTAACTTACCTACGTTTGATAATTTAGGATTGCGTATGTACCGACTAGTGAATATTATTTTCGGCATTAATAATCACCGCCATCCTTAATAAAATAATCATAAATAGTATAAATATTTTTTTCAGACTTCATATCTTCAAGAGAAATAATACCGTTGGTGGAGCCAACCTTTTCAGCGCACCACTTATAAAGTGTTTCAAGATATTCCGGATGAAATTCTTTTTCGTCTGCAACGATTTGTATAATCATTGAAAGTTGCACTGCCATTTTAAAGATAATTTCGGATAGGTTATGCTCGATGTTTTTCATTTCACCCTTTATTGCGGAGGCAAGTATTGGCGAAATATAATTAAGGTTTTTATTTTGTTTGATATATCCGAGGTAAAAATCAATTGCTTTCAATGTGAATGAATTGACCGATTTAACGTGTGCATCTTCTAGCAAATCTTGAATTTCTTGCTTTTTATTCTTGCTTATACGAACGGTAATAATGGACTTTTCGTCTATATTTTTGCTCATAATCTCTTCCTTTCGCAAGATAGCATAATTTTTGGGGTTGAAAAGAGCTAAAACGCCCTAACGGTCGGCTCTGCCGTCCGATGTAATGGTGTGCCAAGATAGCACACTTTAACCTGCTTTATTTTCGACCGTGCGAAAGCCCTAAAAAATGGGCAGAATTGGCCAATTCCAACCTCGCCCCACAAAGCCGTTTATTTGCGATTTAAGGGGCGATGGGAGTCTTTATCCTACCGTTTGGCTCAAGTCAATTACAGGCGGCAATTTTGGCCTCAAATGCGATAAAATTCGCACTTGTCTCAGTGGACTTTTAATCGTTTGGTTTGCCTTTAGGATTTTGATTGCCCACAGCAGAAGGAGAAGAAGTCTTTGTTTTTGGAGACTTTGCTTCCGACTTTTGTTCGGTGCCGGAATTAAGTTCTATGAATTCTCTTACAACTGACGGTACAGTTTTGACGTATAGAGTTTCAAGCGACTGCGCAAGTTCATTTTCTATATTAGAGTTTTTCTTTCCAAGATAGATTTTTAAAGCGTTCAATCTCTCTTCGTCATAGGAAAGTGTGATTGTACTTTTCTTCATATAATTTGTCCTTTCTAAATTATAGTCATACCACTAAGACCTTGTTCTGTATCTGTATGAATTTGTACTTGATTATAATTAGATACAATTTCTCCGGTCTGCTGATTATACTGGATGAGTTGTTTTACAGCAGTTGAGTTTTCTATGCCTTTTAGAAAAGCATTTTTTAAAGGTTCATTTATTATTCGTGTTATTTTATCACTACCACAAATGATGCCTTTTGAAATAAGACTGCTCACTGTACCACCGTTTTCTGCTGCTTCATTACTTGCACGACCTATTGTCCGGAGCGCCATCTTTTCAGAAACATTATTGAAGACTACTACGCTATCTTCAGGCGGCAGTATATGTACTACCGTGAATGAACCTGTTTCATTTTCGAAGGTCGGCATATATCCACATTCAAGTAAACCGTCAGTAGCAAACTGTTCTACTTCATCTAACGAGTATCCGGCATTAAAACAAAGCGCGCCGTAAATTATTTCATTGCTTAAAGTACAAAACCGAAGGCTCTGTTGAAAGACCTCCGGTTTGAAATTACTTTTAACATATTCGAGTGCATCCATTGTTTCAGATAGTTCTTTATCTAACTTTGATTCACCGTCATCAGACAATCCAATAGCAAGTTCTAACCATTTGAGAATTGTGGAATCGTTTTCTTCTTTTGGATCGAGATTTCCTCGCATGAAGTTTATAAAATCAGATAACATTTTATCATCCTCTTTCTACATAGATTGTTTTATTTCAGGGTAGGCTTTATCATGTCGTATCTGCTTGTTTTGATTCGGTGTCACTTTGAGTGCTTTCCATAGCATTGGTGAATTCTTCTACAGATATATTCGTACTAAAAGTATTATTAATATTAGCGATTAATTCATCATCGGTTTGTTCTGTTTCAAAACAACCAACTAAACTATCTACAAAATTTTCTTCATTTGAAAACTCATAAAGCGCAAGTGTATAAAGTACCTGCGCTTGTTTAATTTGGATTGGTGAATATTCTGATTCATTCATTTTATTTTCGATACCTATCATCGTGTCTTCTACTGATTGAAGCATTGCAATTTCTTCTTCGGTAAGTTGTTGCTCAATGTGTTGCTGTAGTAGTGATGGTTCAAATTCAATATCACCACTGAAAACTGCTATTACAGCAGCTAGCGGCATAAGTATAACGAGTACAACGCAAAGAATAATTCCCAATACTTTTTTTAAAGCTTTAGGATTTGTTAGTACTGAAACAATTACCTTTTTGGCAACTGCAGCAATTGCAGGTGCTGCCATTATCGTCCACCTGCATTTCCAAATAAAGCAGATTTATATTCCGGCGCGGTTACTTGAAGCAAATATCTTTCGTTACCACAACGATATAGACAGGTGCCACGTTCAGGATATCTTATCAGTTCAAACTCACTAGGCTCTATCTGTAATGCATCCATATATTCTTGTGGGTTACAAGAACCTGCATTAAACAGGAAGTGATGTGTTGGAATAGAGAAGAGGGGTTTTGTGAATTCGCGAATCGAAGGAATTAAAAAATCCTCAATGTTCTGACTTGCAAGTAGCATTGAGGAATCCTTTTTACGAACTCGTTTCATACAGTTTCGTATGTATTCAATTGCAGTCATATTTGTAAGGAACAAATACAATTCATCTAAGCTAGCTACAGTATTACCAACACCGAGTAGATAGTTGTTCATGTAGGATAGTATGTTAAACAATAATGTATCTTTTAGTCTTTTGTTTACATCCAGTAATCCTTTTACACCAAACACAATAAAATCATCATCTTTAATATTCGTATGCCCATTAAAATATACCGATTCAGAACCTACACACATGCTATTGATACCAAGGCAAACAGCTTGTAACGTTTTTTCGGTATATAGATTTTTATTGCTTCTATCATAATGTGTATATTCGTATTTGCAGATATCATAAAAATCTTTCATGATAGGGTAGTCGGTAGGTTTAAGTTTGCTGTAGTCAGTAGAGTCGGTTATACTAAACTTTTCGTATAACTTTGAAAGCATTATTTCTATTGTATCAATTTGAGTATCTGTAAAATCTTTGTATGCCCTAAAGAAGTCCTTAAGAAAAGCTATATGCTGACTAAGTCTTGTAGCTTTCTTAAATGCTTCGGGGGAAGACTCACTGTCATCGGTACTGTCACCCCAAACCTTTGGTTCAAGTGGATTTATTCTATATTCTCCTGAAAGGCAATCGAGATATGTACCACCAAGACCGTTTACACAAAGTTCTCTATATTCCTCTTCTGGATCAAGGCATATTATTTTTTTACCAGATTCACGTATGTTGGTTAATAGTAGTTTCATTAGGTAAGATTTACCCTGACCGGAGTTGCCGAGAATAAGAATATTTGAAGTTGTCTTATCTTCGGTTCTTCTATCAAAGTCAACAAGTATATTTGTACCGAATTTATCTCTACCGATATATATTCCTTGAGGGTCGGTCTTACCTGAGAAGTTAAAGGGATATAAATTGGCAACGGAGCGTGCAGGTAACACACGTTCATACTGTGCGCCAAACTGATTAGCCCCCACTGGCAGAACAGATAGAAATCCTTCTTTTTGCCTGAGTGTCAATCTATCTACCGAAATCTTTGCGCGTGTAAGTTCCATTGCAATATCTGTTTGCAATTCACGTAACAATTGTTTGGATTTTGCTTTTAGTTCAATGAATACCGAGCAGTGAAGGAATACTTCTTTATCTCGTTCATCACCCGAAAGCAATCGTACAATGTCTTGTAAGTTTTCTTCGGCAGTTATTGTTTCGGTAATATCGTCACTTGTACTTTTCATCTTGTTTCGTCGTGTTGCGTTTTGAAAGATTTTTGTTCTTTCTGTGTGGTTTACAAGACGATTGTAGATACGCAAGGTAACGCCACTTCGGTCTGCAAGGCGTGCAAGTATTGCTTGCTCACTTGTAACGGGTGGATACTCTTTTATTACCCAAGCGCATCCGTATGTATCTCCGACAATATAATGGTCTGAAAAGAACTTTATTGTACTGGGTAAAATCATATCGAAAAAGTCTTTTGTACGTATTTCCTCGACTTGTTCGGGTGTTAATTCTTTTTGTTTTTTAGCCATAGTTTTCTCCTAACTATATTATTCGAAGTCGATATATTGCTCACCGTCAATATCCGGAATAAGCTCACCGTTCATACTTGCATCAAAATAAAGAGCAAGGAAGCGTTTTATGTCTTTCTTGCTCATTCGATGAACTTCAAAGCCTTCGTTTGAAATAGCTTTTTCGATTTCATTTCGTATATGTAATATTTGTTCGGGTTTCTTTTGTTTGCAACGTATGGTGAGAAAGAATTGGCGAGCTGTAGACATTTCTATTTGTATATCATCCAAAAACTTAATATCTTTTTCAATTATTGTTTTTACACTCGGATTTTTTTCGCTATCCAATCTGTTTTGTAGATACTCTTTATTATCATCAAAGCATTCAGCCGAATCGGAACATATTATTTCAAGTTCGGGATTAGTTGACAGCAGCATATAAAGATGATTTATTTTTATGTCTATAGCGGCTCTGGACATTACGGAGATATTAGTGGGAGCAATAAGGAAGAAAAGCAGTTCGCCCTTGTTTGTAACAAGTCCGTATCTGCTAAAGGTTTTGATGCCAATCAAATCTTGAACAGAGCGACCCTTTTTCTTTCTCTGCCGTATGTTAGTATTGTTCATAGTCATCATCTCCATTCGTAATATTGTTGTGTAGTTATAAAATATTTCCCTGCGGTTTTTATAAAACCCAGTATAGTATTATCATCAAGACGTATCGTTAAAAAACCATAGGTGAGAGTTGCAACAGCAGGTAAAAGCCATTTTAAATGAACCAATATTACTATTGAAAGCAAGGCTGATATACCTATAATTGCAAAGTCACGAAGACTCCATAACCATAAATTTGCTGTAGCTTTTAAATTAGAGGGATATAAGTATGGTTTCATATACATACCTCCTGTATTTTTATTTTTTAAATATTGTGCGCGTGAGATTTACAGCAGTTGATGATGCATGAACAACACTCATCATATTTATCTTGGCACTTGAATCTAGTCCAAATTGTTGCGCGATTCTTGGCACTTCATTAGCTGCTAGCATTACGCCTAATCCCAAAAGCATATTTTGAGGGAATATAATTAATCCCAAATATAATAAAGTGGTTTGTAAAAACGCAGTTAAACATATAGCGATTACCTGTTTTACCCATTGAACAAAGCCTTCTGTGAATCCGCGAGGCACAGAGAACATATACAAAGAGCCCACGGCAATTTGAATGAGCAATATGCCGCCGCGCTTTATGTTTTGGAAGAATATTTTTATAATGCAGTAGGCGAATGCAATCATACAAAGCAGTGTAAAAAGCGTAATTTGTGATGATGCGTTTCCAGTGAAAAAACTACCGACTAATACGCCCATACTTGTTTCGGATAGATCTAGCGCATCTGATGATGAAGCGAGTGATGCTAAATCGTGAGAGAAAGTGTTTTGTAGGCTAATGCAGAACTTATACAATTCTATTGGGAGATTGCCTACAAGGGAACATGCAAAGAAACCTTTTAGTATATTTAAGGCAGTAGTTTTGGGGCTAGCTCGGCCGTTTTGATATTCTATTGCTATATCAAATACAGCGACTACGACACCTACTGAAAATAGTGCCCAACCAAATAAAGTAAACAGTTCTACAGTTGCTTGTACCCAAGGCATATCGAAAATCTCTGCACCCATATTTCCCATTGAAGTGAAAAAGTCTGAAATTGCGGAGTATATTGTTTCGTATAGCCAACGTAACATGGCTTCGAAGATCGCATTTGCAACTGAATCGCCAATTCCACCGAAGGCATCACTAATGGCATCTCCCATTCCTGCAATAATATTTCCAAGCCAATTAAACATAAAATTCACCTCTTATAGATTCATAGGTGACATGTTCATATCTTGATTTGCAAACATTTCTGCATAGGTAAGTACGGTATCTCCTATTTGAGATTTTTGTTCCAGTGTAGGAGGTATGTACCAAGCACCTTTGGGGTTATTGTTTTCCCACATATGAGGGGCAATAGGGGGGAGACCATTGTTTCTTTGTTGCATACCGATTATGTCTGCAAACAAAAAGTTTTGGGAATCAACTTCTCCACCTGCTCGGTTAATAATGACAGCACGGATTGTATCGTATTTTCCTTGAACCTCCGATGCAATAAATTTGAGTTTAATTCTTAAATCTTCGTCGAGGGTGCCTGTTAGAGTTCTACCTACGATTAACGGATTTTTTATGATGTTGTTATCCGCAAACATCATTCGCATTTCTCTTTCGTATAGATTCATAAAAATTACACCTCGCTTTTATAATATGGTCCAGATGTATAGCGGAGCTGTAAGTGTGAAAATAAGACAGGCGAACAAAATTGCAGGTGCTGTAAATTCAAACTGACCGTGTTTTCTATAATCAAAATATGCCGTGCCTAGTTTTACAAAAAACAAAATGGCAAGAATCATATCAACGACAGGAAATACAACGTTGTTAACAACTGTTTGAACTTGTACTTTAGCTGCGTTCCATGTTTCTTCAATTGCTTGTGCAACATTTCCTGAGGCCGCAAAAGCTGTAATTGTTGTCAGACAAATAAAAGTCAATAAAAGTACTAAACACAAGATAATTTTCATAAGTCTTTTTTTGAACATTTCAAATCTTCTCCTTTTAAATATAAAACCGTTGAGTTGGAATATAATCCAATTCAACGGTTCGGTTTTTTAGCCTATATATTATTCCTCATCATTACTATCGTTCTTTTGTTTGAAGTATATAAACGCAAGCGAAATTAAACCGCCAAGAGATACTGAACCAAGACCAATCCAAAAGCCTGTTAATGATTTGTCGCCGGTTTGAGGACTTGTAGGTTCTTTGGGAACAGATATTTTTTCGTTGGTTATTTTAACCTTTATAACCTGACTGTCTTCGGTAATCTCAAAAGGATATTCTTTTGTGTCTTCAATATATCCTTCTAGTGCGGCGAATTCTGTGTATGTGTATTTACCGTAACGAAGTGTAAATTTAACAACACCGTTTTTATCGGTGTATCCTTCTGCTACGGTGTTTCCATTTTCATCTTTGACACGGAAGCCAACTTTAGCAAGTGGCTTGCCATCGGCTAAATCGGTTTCGGTTATTTCGAGTTCTCCGGTAATGGCTTTGTTGATAAATAGTCTATCTTCGGTATTCGAGATTACAATAGTTTCACCATCGTTACGGATATCAAATTTAAATACGTTAGTATCTGCCAAGAAACCAATAGGTGAGGTTTTTTCTATAAGGAAGTAACTACCATAGCGAATATCGGTTGCACGATAGATGCCATCGGTGTCAGTAAGTTTTGTTACAAACTTATCGCTTTTATCGTATTCACCGTTTTTGTTGGTATCTTCATAAATCTTAAATACTGCGCCAAATAGTTTTGTATCGGTGAACTCGGCATCTACCTTTATAACTTCAACATTACCCTTGATAGCTTTATTGATAAAACCAACTCCGGCTTCATTTTCAATGTGGATAACGACACCGTTTTCGCGAATCTCAAAGTAGTAGTAACCATCATCTTTTAAAAAACCTTCGGGAGCAGTTTTTTCGTGTAAGAAGTATCCGTTGTAACGAAGATTACCCATCGTATAAATACCGTTTTCACCCTCAGACATTTCGCCTAAAAGTATGTCTATATCCTTGTCGAACTCTTTATTGCCGTTTACATCTACATAGATTTCAAACACAGCACCTGCAAGTGTGTTTTCTGGATAGTCTTTATCCACCTTGATGGTTTTGACCGTGCCTGTGAGGAACTTATTTTCAACACCAATTTCTACGATATCGCCATCGTTTTTGATATTAACCTCGTAGCTTGTTTCATTAAGTACAAATGCAGGAGCAGCCTTAATCTCACGGACTATATATTTTCCGTAAGGTGCATTTGTAAAGTAGAAGACACCAATCTCGTTTGACTTGCAGGTGAGTATTGCCGTGTCTTCGGTAAAGTCGGTTTCATCTGCGCCGAATAAGCCAAACAATGCACCGCAAATCTCAAAGCCGTCTTCGTCAACCTTTTTACCGATAATAGTACCACGTTTAATTTTGTTTTGTATTGTCTCACCATCATTTAACGTGATATGCACGGCTTCGGTTTCTTGTCCGGCATATACGAAGTTCACATGATAGAACTCATCATCAAGTATGTAATGACAATCGGAATTGATTTCTTTTACATACACACTTGTATCTACAGGTAGGTCGGTTTTAAAGGTGATGTGACCATCTATATCACAGTAGGCGGTTTCAATGAGAGCATTTTTTGGTATTACCTTACCGTCAGCAGCAGTCATATCTTTAGCGGCATATAATCCGAACTGAACGTTAGTAATTTCATCGTTAAACCCAACATTAAAGACCTGGTCTTTCTCCATAGATTTTTTGAGGTCAATTACTATCTTTTGTCTTTCGTTTGTAAAGGAAGCAGATGTATTTGTAATCTCAATAAGTTCTCCAGCATAGACAAGTTCAACATTCACAGGCTTGGTGTTAAGCACCATACCGTAAGGAGCTTTGACTTCACGGATTTCATACTTGCCAAGATATAAAGGTTCGGTTGTCGCAGTTCCGTCTTTGCCTGTGGTAATGGTTGCTACGACCTGTCCTTTTTCATATCTAAGTGTTCCATCAAGGGTTATAACGTCTTCGGTTGCAACTACTTCATATGTAGCACCTTTCAAACCTTTTGTTTCGTATATAGGTTGATATATATCATCGTTTTCAGCTACAGAAGAGAAGACTTCGCCACTCTTTGTGATGGTTATTGTTCCTTTTTGTGCGTAATTGGATTTTGTAACTGTTACAACATCCTTTTTGCCATCCACCTTAAATGCCACAGGGGTAGTATCTAGAACATAACCGTGGCAGGTGTTTTGTTCGATGATTTCGTAATTACCGTAGGGTAGCGCACTAGGCAACATAAGTTTTCCGGTAACATCGGTATAATATATTTCAATATCTGTAGGTGTCGGATAATTGATGTGTTGTACAACATATTCGCCGGTATCTTTGTTACGCACTTTAAATCCGATACCGGACGCAGGAATGACTTTTCCTGTTTCGGCATCTTTTTTAACAATCTCTATATCCGCTTCGAATGTAGCATTGTTTATAAAGAAAGGATACGTTCTACCATTATCGCTAATAGTAACTTCAAACGGTGGCATTAATTCTTTTCCTTCTTTGCCAGCTACTTGTTTGACAACATATACACCGTAGGGTAGGTCTTTTGTTATTGCATAACCATATGAGTTTGTAACCAACTCTGATCGTTCAGTGCTTTTTGCATTATCGTATGAACCTGCAGATTTTGGATGTACTTGAAAGACAGCATTTTCTTCCGGTGTCACAAAATCCGTTTTGTTTCCGTCTCCAAAATGTTTATATATTTCAATCTTACCTTTAATAACTTTTTCTTGATATTTATAATACATATGTCTGACATCAACATTTTGCAGCTCTGGCTGAACATCCATTTCATAAACCGTCTTGTCTAATAAATATCCTTGGCTAGGCGTTATTTCTCTTATAGTCCATCCATCACCGCAAACATAATTTTTAGTCTTAAAAAATCCATTTTCATCGGTTGTATAGGTGTCCGCTAGAGCACCATCTTTATATACACCATAAACGGCACCTTTTAGGGTGGCATCGCCTTGAGCTTCTTTTGAATTTCTATCTTTACTATATAATTCCGAATCTACTTTATATATTTCGACACACCATCTTTTAAGGATGTTATGGAACTTTGCTTCGGTCGTTTCATTCCATTTAATATCCACTATCTGTTCCGGGGGTTCAAAATATTTCATAGGTGTGAGATATTCAGTGAGAACATAATCGTCGCCTATAAGTATGTTTTCAAAACGTGCAATACCGTTTTCATCCGTAGTAGCAAATTCGTTTACTGCAATACCTGAATTTGATGTGCCACGCAACCAGAATGTCATGCCCTCTACGTATCCATCTTCAGAGGTTTTGGTAACTGTTAGATTTCCACGTTTTAATTTATTATGGAAATGCACTTGTGTTGTTTCGTTCCACTTAATATAAACTTCCTGTGGTTCTGTAGGTTCGTAATAACTTGAAATATCGTATTGTTCAGTTATTACATATGGTTCATTTCCCGATATAGGAAAGTTTGACATATAGCAGTAACCCTTACTGCTTGTTTGTAGACGTCCACTGTATTTTTTTCCACATAAGGCTGTGCCTGAATACGAGAATTGTACTCCATGGATTTTACCGTCTTCGCTTGTTTTTTTGATTTCAATGCTACCGACTTTGAGTTTGTTTTCCACAGTGACTTGTGTTGTTTCATTCCAGTTAATAGCTACTGAAACAGCTTTGGGTGGTTCATATTTATCCGGTATATTTATTTCTGTTAAAACATATTTAACCTTACCACTTACGAGAACATTTTTAAATGTAGCTATACCACTACTATTGGTTACGGCATATTGTTCTATAGTTTCACCGCTCATTGATGTACCCGTTAATTTAAATTCCAAACCCTCGACTATATTATCTTTACTTGTCTTTTTGACCTGCAAATTACCGCGTTTTAATGTGTTGCTGAAATTAACGATAGAGGTTTGACCGCTTACAATAGTTACGTTTTGAATAGAATTAGGTATATAATGTTCCAAAAATTCTTCGGTGACAGAGTATATGCCTGGTTTTAGATTATCAAAAACAGCTATACCGCCGTTTGAGGTTGTAACGGTCTTATCAACACCATTACCTCTTAATCTAAACTCTATGCCATCAACCTTACCGTCTTCACTCACTTTTATAACTTTACAACTACCGGGTATTAACTCGTTGACCGCAGAGAAGGAATATGTTCCGTTTGGTGTGTTGCTGTTAATAGTTGCAGTCCATGAGAATGTACCATAAGCTCTATAGTTGGTGGGTAAGGAGGTTTCTTTTATGTTGTATGTGCCATAAGGTACTGTCACTTTTGCATATCCGTTTGAATCGGTGGGACCGAGTATATATTGTTTTCCCGATGATGAGTCTGTTGCAGTAAAAACAGCATTTGCGAGTGCCTTACCATCGGTATCCTTTTTGGTTACCTCAATATATCCATCATTTTTGTATATATCCTGAGGCAAATGATAATATCCATTTGGATCAGAAGTTTTGGCACCATTGGAACTATTACTCATCCAATCCACAGGCATTATTTCAGGACCCATATCGTTGCCGAGATGTATCATAAAATCTCTACCATTATATGTGCCTGAATATACGCCAATATGTGTTGTGGAGTCTTCATCGTTACCAAAGATAATTAAGTCGCCGGGTGCGAGTTTGCTTCTATTTACATTACTAGGGCTTGTGCCTATTTTTTCAATTTGCCCTGCGGCAATAAGATTATCTAACGCTTTCTGCCAGGTAACAACTGCTTGTGAATTCCAAACGGTCGCATTAATAGCATTGGTAATAAACTGAGTATCTACACCCTCAATATTGGGCAAATAGTTACAAACATAGTATGTAACAAAACCTGCACAGCAAAGACCGTATTGTTCAAACTTTGCTATATCTGGAGCAAGACCTGTTTTTGTAGAACTGTTTGCTACAGTTTCTTTACCCGATAACGCTGTTCCGTAGTGAATATTTGAGCGAATGTTAGCAGGAGTTTTAGAACTGTAGCTGCCAGACTGATATAACGTACCATTATCTTTTTGTGCCTGAACATCATATCCGGTGTATTCAAGCGCACGAAGAATGGCACTGTCGACCATATTAGCCGGCAAGTCCGATGCCGGAGCGGCCATTGCTGTTATAGGAATAACTGATATGACCATAATAATTGCAATTAGTACTGCAATTGCTTTTTTAGAAAAACTTTTAATTGACGTCATTTAACTTATTTCCTTTCATTTTTGAAATAAAAAGAACGCTTGATATTTTCAAGCGTTCTATATAGATTGATTGGAGATTATCCACCGTAGTTTTTGCTGCTCATACAGATGCAGACATACCACATATTTGTAGCTTCATTGTAGATTGCGCCGAGTGCCATATATGTATATTTTGAATCGCCAACGTATTCCCAATGCTTTGTGCTGTTTTTAAAACCTGTTACAATGTTCTTTGCTATTTCATCAGCAGTGCCACCCCAATTTCCTTTGGCTATGGCTTCACGGTCGTAGCCTTCATAATAGTTATATGAGGTATCCATACCGTACTGTGTCATATCATAGTAGGTACCGTATTTAAGTTCGCCACAGACTTCGCGAATGTCTACATGGTCGAAGTTGGTTATTAGCTGATTTGCTCTGTATCTTGCAACTTCGGTAAGGCCTAGTAGAACCGTTGCGGATGTATCACCCTGACTATTTCTTAGTTCATTTATATATTTTGCTGTCAGCACTTCAACATCTTTGGCATCGGCACGTATGACAGGTTGCACCACCGGAATTTCTTCATTGACAGGTTCACTTTCTACCGAGTCTGATAAGGTCACTGTTTCTTTGGTGTAGTGTTCACTACTTACCGTTTCAGATTTTGTGCTTTCTACTGGTGGGGTATCTGTTTTGGATTCTGTTTGGACAGTTTCTGCAATCGGCTCTGATTCGGTAGTGTGCCACTCATCAGTTTCTTTGGAAACGATTGCGGATGATTCAACGCGTGTATCATCCTCTGCTTCTGTTTGTGATACAATAATTTCTGACTGATTGGTATCAAGCGTTTGAGTGTTCTCAACTGTACATGATGCATTGTTAAATATCATTAGCAAGCATAGGAGGATAGCGAGCCTTTTCTTTTTCATTATTATCACCTCTAACTACAACATACCGAAACAATTTCAAAAGTCCAGTAAAATATGATAATTTTCTTAAACTTTTCACATTGACGGTCCTAAACTCTGATTTTTACCTTGGGAAGTTTCTTCATTCTCGGTCTGACCATCCTCGTTTTGCGTATTTTCCTCGGCCTGTTTTACTGCCTGGTCATAGGCAGAAACAACCGCTTTTTGAATTTTGTCGAAGCCTTCTTTGGTAATCGCATGGAAGGTATCAATATATTCCTCTCCAACTTTTCTTGAAGGCATTGCAACAAATATTCCGTTTTCGCCCTCGTATACACGGAGGCCATGGACTGCGAAACTGTTGCCGACTGTAAGGCTTGCATATGCGCGAAGGCGACTTTCTTCGCCGTAATCGGTAAGTTCATCAATTCTTGCCTTAATACCGGGAATTGTTACCTTGTTTTTTGTATTGCTTTGTTTTTTACTGTTGCTTTTTTTAGTTGCCATAATTGTGTTCCTTTCTACATAGTAATATTTGGTGTTTCGTTATTTGATAGGTCTTCTGATTCGCTGCTTTGATATTCGGCAACTGCATCTTTAGCCCACTCGGGAAGATGTTGGTTATCTATAACACCGAAGAAGTTTCCTCGGCGATAGCTTGTTTTTTCTCCATCTTTTAAGAAAAAACCGAAAATTCTAGTCCCTATTGCATCGGGTCTGCAACCGTTGCCTGTTTCAGCATAGAAGAGTTGAAAGTCTGGCGTTTTATATTCATCCTTCAGTATGGACGGTCGAAGTATTAGAACCTGGTCTTCGTAATTCTTCTCATCATTACAATGAGTGTTGTCATACAAGCCGAGTTCTTGCCATGCGTTTCTGGCCTGTGTTACAAATAAATCTACAAGCCCCGGGTGAGAGGTGACTTCATAATGCCACCTGTCTTCATCGCGGGGGAGATAGAAATCTTTTGACCATTCTTTGTTACTGTCGGAAAATCTGCCGTCTTCTAAATTGCGCTGTACCGTATTTGATAGCACCCAATTGACTCTTTCAAAGCCGTATAGGTCTATGACCGACTTAGCACACTCGCCGAGACTGTTGTCTTTATAATTCTCATTGATTGCTCTTTCAATAGCTCTTGCACAGTCACAGTTTTCTCTATGGCTTTCACGCCACCGGTCAAGTTCGCCATGATGGATAGCATCCTTTTTTGACCATTTATATATGGCTTTTTGTTCAGGCATCATTGTCACCGCCTTGATTTTCTGCCCACTTTACAGATAGGTGTACAAGTGCGGCACGTTGTTGCTCGGGGGATAGCCCGTTAAGAAAATCGAAGAGAGTCATTTCACTGGTATCCTGTTTAGAGATGTTACATTCTTTGCAGTTGTCACAAATTTTTTCTCTCTTTACAATAACCGATCGTCCATCCGGTGACTCGCAGAAGGAGAGGATATCGTTGTATCTGAAACCTACTCTTTTTCGTATTTCATCTGGGATGGTTATGCGGCCACGTTTACCAAGAACACGAAACAGTTTACTCATGATGCTCACCTCGTTTCTCAAATGGGCAACCGTGTTCATCAAGCGGGCAGCCATCGTCACAGTTACCTTTACATATAAAGTTAGTAAGGTCTATTGCCTGGCGGATTATGATTTTGTCATCATTTACATAAATTTCAATAATGCTGTTTTCCGTCACCCCGATGTCTACAAGCATATCTATGGGTATGGAAATAAGCACATGATCATTTGCAGTTACTTTCTTATCTTGCATGATATAATGCACTCCTTTAATACTTTCTCGTAGTTATAATCTTCTTCACCGAACATGTCTGAAATGGGGAGCTGTTTAGGTTTGCATCTTTCTCTCTCATATAGGTCATAATTGCCTATAAGCAATTCTTTGAATTCTTTTCCGGCATCGTATCTTTGTGCCATTGAATGTATTCGTGAAAAGTCAAAGATTGAAAACCCTTCATACAACTCTCGTATTTCCGGACAGTCATTGTAGGATAATAAAAATTTACCCTTTATTTGTTTGAGGGTATCTCTGAGTCGTACATGATCATCCCATCCAAAACCCACATCATACATATCTTCGGTAGAGAAGTAGGGGGGATCGGCGTAGAAGAATGAGTCAGGTCGGTCATAATGTCGTATTAGTGTTTCAAAGTCTTGGTTTTCTACTATGACATTTGCCATTCGGTTTTCAAGTTCCTGAATAAGACCAAAGAGTTTTCTGATGTCAAATGGTTGTGATGCAAAGGATTTACAACTGCTTGAATAACTGTAGCGAAGCAGTTTAAGAAACATCGCAGCTCTGCGCACATCATAATCTTCGGTTATTCGTAATCGCAATTCTTGAAGTTCTTTGGCTTCGGGGGAAGGTAGCAGTATTTCTGTAAGCCCTAATTCTTCCGTTAAGTACCAATCGCTGAATTGCTCATGATCAAAAAATCTTCTTATAGCGATAAAGTCTTCACGAGAATTAAGGTTACAAAATCCAAGTTCTCTAATGGTAGCCATTGTTCTTTCTTTCATGCAGTGGAACAGGTTTGTAAGATTTCTATCAAAGTCGTTATATACCTCAAAGGAATGTATTTCAGGCTTGCCGAGAAGCACACTACCGGAACCGCCAAACACATCAATAAACCTTTCGTATTTCAGCGGAAATACAGCGTATAAAATGTGCAGTATGGATGATTTATTTCCTACACGTGATACAGGGGTTTTAATTGTAATCTCCTCGCTTTCGCAAGTACCAATCGCCCTGTAAACGAAAAAGGCATCAATCGTTATTGGAGCGATTGATACCATTTAAAATTAATCTTTATTAAGTTCTTTTCTTAATCTGACAATTTCTTCTTCGTATTTATTTATGGTGTTAATTTGCAGACAACACATAAAGGCTGTAGCTATAATTCCACCAGCTATGCAACATAATAAATGACTCATAAATTCATACCCTGACTTTCTGTGCTTATTGGCGTTTCGTCGTTGCCGGTAATAAAGCCGCCAAGTTCATTGTTCACAAAATCTGACAGCCATATACCTGCAAACATATCGTGTGTAGCCAGTCTCCAAATGGGGAGTCTACCGACGCTAAGCTTTATGTTTTCATCAAATGGAAATAGGATACAGGTTAAGTCTTTGTGTTTAAAGACAAAGACATCCTTAAACTTTGTGTCGTCAAGCAAAATACCTTTTTTGGTCAGGTCATCGTTGATGCCATCTACCCATTCAGATATTTCGCCGCCGCATCCTCTGAGAATAAGGCCTTCTCTATTATTCATATTACGAAGGGATTCGGCAGTTATATTAGATATGCTCATAATGACTGACCTCCTATATTTTGATCTTCGGTTTCTTCTTCCGTTTCTTCGCTAACTTCTTCATCTTCTGATTCGTTATCGTCATATGAAATGGGTGCGAACATATTGCATCTACCGTTAGATATGATTCCATAGTCTGTAACCTTAGAGCCTGTCCTTTCAAGAAGTTTCATACAAGTTCTTTCACAAACAATATCTTTAAGCCATCTTGGGTCAACCCGGCTGTCCATATTATTAAGGAGATATTCTTTGAAGAAGTCTACCTCATCATTGCAGTAGTATGCGAGTTGGTATGAATCAAGATTGTTTATTATCTGTTGAGCTTCTGCCAATGTTTCAACATCAAACCCTTGTAATATTGCTTTGAATTTCATTTGGTCGAATTCTTTTAGCTGATTGTATGTATGCGCTAATTTATTAAGCTCATTTATATTCATATTTGAATAAAAGAACTGATGATGTATATGCGGTATAGATGAAATAAAATCATAGCAGGTACATTCACTCAAAGGACAATCTAATGTGTCATTTATTATGTTGTTAAGATTACTTTCATCCATAGGAAAGTGGAACCAGAACTTGTTTATAGAACTGGCATCCTGTTCGGTGTTTGGTGCCTTGCCAAGTCTTATGCTGAATATTGCATGGCTGTATTCATTTGCTTCACTACGTGGCAAAGTTTTGCCGTCATAGACTTCAAGATTTTTATGCTCTCCGGCTACAACGTAATAACCATTATAAAAGATACCGCTATCTATGTTTTTGATGAATTCGCCAACCTTTGCTGTATTAAGAAGGCTTGGATCAACATCTTTAACACCGGGCAGTTGTAAATGCAAATCGTTTTCTATTGCAAACTGTCCAAGGTTGTCGAGAGTATCTACGTTGGATGCAATCATAATATTTTCAAGACCGTATGTAAGGTTTATTAACTCTTTCATTGGTAGTCCGTTTTCATATTTACCGTCTTGCACTCTTTGTTCAAGGATAGCCGCAAGAGCAATTATTTCACTGTCAGACAATTTATTAAGTCTTTGGGCGAAAAATGAAAGTTCTTCTAATGTGGGACAATCCAGTCTTGTATCTACAAGCGCAGGAATGTCCGAGCAATCGGTGACTGCTATGTCTATATAACAGTTATCTCGATCTATAAGTCTTGCTCTTTGTTTCGCATCCTGTATTTCGGTTTCCTTTGCAGGTAATAGTAGCGATGTGTAATAATACCCATCATTAGTAGGTTTTTCTGTTGTAATTTCAAGCATAATTCTATGTTCTTGTATCATGTCTTAACGTAACTCCTTACATTCTTAAAGTTGGGACTGTGTCCTCATCTAAATCTGTAAACTTAAATTGTACTCCAGCACCCTCAAATTGTTCGATGATGTGATCCTGAATACCTTTGGCGATATCGAAACTTATTTCTCCGCTTTCAATTTTAATGCCTAATTTGTCGCAGTATTTCTTAACCAAATCCCAGCAGTCATATTCAAGCTCATCAAAGTATTCGAGCGTGGAGCAGTCGATAGGTTCTTTTGGAATAATGATTTTACAATCATCTCCGAACGGAACAATATTTTGGTCCTTTAACCTTTGTTCTTCGGCTAATTCTTCGGCAGTAAGTTTTTTGAAAGTATCATACTCCGGGTCTACTGCCAGCGTTCTACCGTTATCCCATTTCATATGGATTCCACATTGATCATCAATATGTACAATCGTACCTCTTGTACCTGGTGGAACAGGGTGGTGTGGATCATCCATATTAATTAAAAGAATTCTTGTACCCGGCGGGTGTGTTTCTCTGTATCGTTCCGCAAGTTTTTCACGTCTTTGAAATTCGTTCATTTGAATTTTCTCCATTCTTTATATGTTTTTGGATTTGTTTATTACAGTCATATATCACATCACTCCCATCTGCATATTCTGCATTTGCTGTATATACTCATCCATTTCTGATTCAGTATGGATAAAGTAGTCTTTACCACCGTGCCAGAAGGAAACAAAAAGCGAGCCATCATCAGTCTTGATTTCCTGGCTCTCTATACTTTCTCCAATACCCGATACGTTTTGTCCGAGTATCCATTTTTTAAGTTGTTCTGTTTCTTCTGCGGTAAGTTCTTCATGAAGTCTTACTTCTACTACACCATATAGTGTTTCGCCCTTGTATTCCAAATCCCAATCGGCTGAAATGAGTTTAGATTTCACACCGTCATCTTCGCTATAATACTCGGCCATATTTTTGTTATCTCTTGAATTTATTTCATCCAGTCGCTGCTTTATATCTTGTGCGGCACTATTGATTACAAACTCGTCTACCGTGTACATATCTCCGTCGCCGTTATCTATATCGCCGGTAATAGGAAAATAGAACTTTTCGGTATGTGCGAGATATTTGTCCAGTAACTTTTTAACGTCATCAAGCACTTCACGAATATTGGTATATTGGTCATGCAGTATATCTGTTTCCATTAAATCTTTTATTTCATCCGATGCGCTTGTAAGAAGGTCTACCGTTACCCTTACGGTAGTAAGTGTGTTGTTTGCATTAAATAGGGGAATAAGTTTGTTACCGAAATCGTTGTCTGAAAATAACTTTACTTTTATATCTGCATTTTCACCATCGGTTATTGGTATATCGTGCGCAGGTTTTAATATGCCTATAGCACGTAAATCTGTATTAATGTTTCTTTCACTTGGGAAATCTAGTATTAGGGTTTCGCCGTTATATTCGACTATAGCTTTTAGCATTTCAGATACCTCCCATACCTGTGTTTTGTATTTTGCTACTGTATGTTTCAATTATTTCTTCTACCGTTTCGCAAGCGTTGTTCATACTTACATAACCGTGTTCACTGAACATACCTTCCATTTCTTCTCTCAGGTGCTCACCGAGTTCGTCATACTTGATATAATCTTCAAGTTCGGCGCTTACACTGTAGTCTTCATCGTTATCTACGAAGTATTTGCCGACTTCCTCATCGGTTGTAATATCTTCAATAAAAGTGAAAGAGTCCATTCTGTCTGCAAGTACACAGATGGATGTGCTATCTGATACATTGGCATACTCAATAAGTGCCTGAAGTTTTTTAAGATCCATTCCATAAATATTGATGTATGATGATACCGTGTTGACTGCGAATAGGTCCTCATTTATTAATAACCGATTTAACATGTCTTTTGTGCCGCCTACATCTGTGCTTATATCTGAAATGTAGCAATAACACTCATCTAATGAATTTGCGCCAAGTCTTGCAATTGCTTTGGATATACTCAGGTCGTCATCAGGAAGGTATAGAAATTCTTTCTTTTCTTTATATGACAGTTCTACAGTTATTAGGGAATCGCCTGTATAGTCGTATGATGGGAATGTAGTTCCGTCATATATCTCGGTTATTACAGCACCGTCAATTTTGCAAAGTAGTCCACGGTCTGAAACGGTAATACTGCCAGTATTGAGCACTTCTTTGCCAAGGGCTACAAAGTTCATATTTTCAAGTTCATCTTGAGTAATACATCCCTGTTTAGATAACAGGTATTGTTTTCCCACGTTTTCCATACTGCTTAAATCCTGGAATAGTGAATATGCCTGTAGGTTAAAAGTAGTGTTTATCATGTCTTTGGGCATATCGGATTCTTCGTGTTTTACGGCCTCAATAAAGGTGTCTAATTCACGAGGAGTAAAACTGTCCATTCGTTTAGCAAGGTAGTTGATTTCGTCAAGGTTATGAAAGAAGTCCGTTCTTAACGGTAGGTCTTTTGGCTCCATAACATCTACCACCATTGCGCTTGCAGGAATCATCTCGCCAAGACCCGCTTCTTTTAACTTTTCTTGCAGAACATTATCTGAACAGGGAAAGGCGATGGTGACAATTTGGTGTGCTGCTATTTTTAATGTAATCATTATTCTTCTATCCTTTCTCTTTGCACGGCACCTATGCCGAATCTTCTTATTGTCATTGCATTACATATTAGGCCGAATTCTTTAAACGGAATAATGTCCGGATCGGATAAATCCTGTATGTCTAAATATTTTGTTCCGCGATATAAATCCTTTGCGGCGCAGTAAAGGGTGTATATATGCTCGTTGCAGTATTTAAGTTTTATCTTGTCGAAGTGGATGTATTTTTCCTTAATGTATCGTTTGGCTAGTCGGTATAGCCGCACGTCTGATGTCAGCAAATAAATTGCGGACATTAAAGCATAGTTGCTTGTATCTCTTTTTTGGATGGCCTCATTAAATGCAAGGCGGTGAAAGTCACTTGCAAACTCCATAGAGTTCATATCGCACTCCATCAGGTATAGCTTCAATCTTTGACGAAATACCGGATTTTTAATAGACTGCATCGTCCACGTAATTAAATCTTTTAATGTTTCCTCTGTTGGTTCGTAATTAAATTCGCATATGACCATAACACCATGTCCTCTTGGTTTAAAGTTTGGAACACCACGCATAACCTTTTCAAATTTGCGTAGTTTTTCATCATCAATAAAATACATATTTTTAATCCTTTCCTTGAAATAAAAAAAGCCCTCGACTTTAAGGAGAAAGAAAAAGTCGGGGGCAGTAGTAGGGGTCTTACATATTAAGTTGTGTTGGACTCTCAGGTTGGGAATCCATGATTGAAGGGTATGCTTCTTCTAGTTTATATAGTATGTCTTCGAGTGTTCGCTCTTGGCCGTAAGTTAAAGTTTCGCAATTTTCTTTTGCGAACTTTATGGCTTTATATATTTCCTCACTTTCTTCGCTCTCAAATATCTTATGCTTGTCCACAAGACCAGAGCGAAGAGCAAAGTATTCTTTTGAATATCTGTAGTCAGGGGAGTACTCACCGTGCACAACACTTTTGCCGTCTTTACATACACTCCATGAGGAGAATAGGAATCCGAACGAATTATTATATGTACCACCAAATACGACATCGTTATATCTGCCAAACATTTTATATTGCTTTATATCTTTAAAAGGCATTTGGGGTGATGCTTCATACATTGAGACATACTCACGGATATCTTCGGCATCATTCATAATTTTAAGAAATATATCTTTTACGTCGGGTGTTGATACATCTTTCTGTTTATAATACAAAAACCCGTTTTCTCCTTGCTCGACAAACGCTTTTCCGCCGTAAGAGATAACGAGTCTTTTTTGCTCTGTATTATAATCGCAATTGCATCCGTATTTTATAACTTTTCTTGCTAATTCACTTTGATACAGATTCATAATTTCACTCCTTACATTGTTTGATTTTGTTCTTGAGTTATTGTAGGTTCTAAAGGTTCGGCAGAATATATTACCTGACCTCTATATGCAATCTCTTTTACTTCTTCAGGTTTATATGATTCCATACCAAAGAGTTTTTCATACTCACGCCGATCGGGACTTGATATATCCCATCTGCTATATGTATATTGAGGATCTCGGCGAAGAGTATCTGTTAAAGTTTTAAATGTAAACTCTATATCGTTTTTAAGTATTGTTACACGGACAGTCTGTGCCGATGATTTACATATTGCTTCACGTATAGCCTTTATTCTATGAATAGGGCTGTCATCCAATTCTTCGATTGCTTTTATATGTTCTCTTAGACTTTCTGTTTCTCTGAGACCTAACAATATCTCTTGGAGATTTTCTTCTAAATATTTATCTCTTTCGAATATTACAAATTTTTTAGGGTCAAGTATATACTCTAACAGATCATCTTCGTGCCAACCGTTAAATTGGTAATAGCATTCCCATTGCACATCTTCAGCGGATATCCCGGCAAGGAAGTTTTCTCGAGCATATCCCTTAACCGTTCTCTCATTGAAGTTATCTAAGTATGCTTGGGTTTGCTCGTCTATTGGCCGTATGGTTGAATATATTTCCGGATTTGAATTAACGGTATCTATAATGCTTTGGCGGACGAGTTGCTGAACTTCTTCTGCCATTTTATATTGACCTTTGCTTTCTTCAAATTCGGGGAACATACTTTTAAGCTGATGATATGCGCAATATACCTGATTATCTTTCTTACAATGTATACCGATAAAGGATAGGTGTTCATCTCTTTCTATATGACTGCCGTGATAAAAGGTTTGAGAGAACAGGTAATCGAAGTCATCGTTCTTTGCGACTTTAAGAACAAGGGTTTTGGTTTTCTGCCCTTGCTCTAATATAAAGGGTATGTATGACTCGGCGTTTAGCCACTGCTTGAATTTACTTATTTCTGACATTTATATCTTCCTTTCTATAATGTTTGTGTGAAGCCTTGATCCATATCTTCAGTTTCGGTAACTTCCTTTAAATCGTTTGGATCAACTATAATTTCCGATTCGTTTCTTCTGTTAAAAAGAGCGAGGATATTCTTTTTCTCTATCTTCGCCTGATACACTTTTCCGTTTTCATTAAAACGGTGGGCGAACCATTCGGCTTTTTCTTTGTCCAGTGTCCACGATAGAGCAAATACATTGTATTCGTTGTGCGATGTTAAACCTCTGTATACGGTAACCGTATCATCCAGCTCATCCAACTGTTTTCTTTCTTCCGGTGTCATAAGATGTTCGGGATCGGCCTTCTTGAAAAATCCAACAAGTTCTTCCTTACTTACATTAACATCACAATTTGGATTTTCTGACATTATCCACGCATCATTAAGCATCTTTGAAAAATCTTCAAACGAAAGATGATCTGCAGCAAATTTCAAAAAGGCTAATGCATACGGTTTATTAACCATCATAAATATCTGATACACATTTTCTGTATCTGATATTTGTTCGCCGATAAAACTTTGCCATTTGCGAAGGTTGTCCGTGCTTTCTAACACATTAATCATTGCCATATCTCCGTTTTGTCTAATACCAACGTAAGCGGAGGAGGTGAAGGGATGATGTACGATAAGTGGTGAAAACTCTGTTTCGTGAATCTGCGTGTAGAGCAGGTTTAGCGCAATATTTTGCACTGCTTTTAAATCTGTTTTATACCTCATTTGTGTTCTCCTTTCTTTTTGATTTTGGGTATAAAAAAACAGGTAGATTTCTCAAAATCTACCTGCTAATATGTTTGTGATAATAAATTTTTCAAATAAAAAAAGCCGGTAGATTCTTTCGAAAAAATCTACCGGCAAGTATTAATAGTACCACATATTGTTTTGCTTGGCTAATTATGATATAATTATTAAAATGTTTGTAACAATGTTACGTGGGAGAACTAAAATGAAATCAAGAATACCTCATTTATTTATTATTTATGCATCGCAATTTACTTTAGATTCTATGGTACAAGCAGTTTGCTATTGGGCAAAAGAAATTGCACATTCTCCCGATCAAAATAACAATTACGGTTTTTTAGCCGAACAAAAATATTCAGTTGTTATAAATAAGAAAATTATTAATAATAAAGTGCAATTAGTTCAAACGTGGCTCATTGATATGTTATATGATATCATTTGTTTGAATAATTATGGAGAAAAGAATATTCAAATGAATGAAGTTTTACATTTGATTTGTCTTTATAATGATTATGCAGATGCAAATGATGCAAAGGATATTAATAGAAAAAAAGATATAATTTTATATGTATTGGGTTTTTTTGGCGAACAAAGCAGATTTCAAGGTGCATCAATTCTTTTTGAAGAATTTGCAAGAGAAAAGCACATTATGGATGTGTTGTCATATAAAACATCAAAAGCAAAAATTTACGGAATTGATGTAAAAAAGGAAATTCAAGAAGAAACAGGATATTCTACGGATGAATATTCTGCAATACTGTTATGTATATGGGGATTGTTTTCACGGACAAGTCTGATTGTTAACGAATCATTATTAAAACACAAAATTAAATATAATAATCCATTGTTTTCTCCGGATAATATTCTAAATGTGATTTCTAAAAATTCTATAACTATAGAGGAAATTAGAAATAGTCCTCTAAAGAGACAAGTGTTTTATACAAAGCCTATAATTAAGATCGGTGAAAATTACATTGCATCTAATCCATATTTGTTATTATCGTTATTTGCAAGTTCAAACTATTGGGTTATGAGAAATAAATATTATAGAAAAGGTTCCCTCGATTTTATAAATGCCTTTGGTTATTATTTTGAAAGATACTTGGATGACGTAATGGAAAACTGTTTACCTGCAAATGCTTTTCAGAGAATTTCTGAAGACAATAATGAAAAGAGAGCAGATTTACATATAAAAATTGGAAAATATGATTTGTTAATTGAACAAAAATCTGCGTTATCATTATTGGGCATAAAACAAAGTCATCCGGATGTTAAGTCTATGAAAACTCATATGATAAAAAATTGGAGTAAAGCTATTAAACAACTGAAAAGCACCCAAGATTATCTTCAACTCAATAATCCTATAAAAATAGTTTTGGTATATGAAGACTACTACAAAAGTAGGTGTCTTGATGAACTTTTCATATTTGATACGAAAATCACAAACGATTATAAATATTGGTTATTATCCATCAATGAATTTGAAAACTTATTGTATCTTTATAAAACAAATCCTGAATTAGCAATACAAATAATAGAAGAGAAGGACGAGATAGAGACCGCAAGGTCATATAGTAAACGCGATCTAAAACAGTTGTTTAACAAATACGGTGTTGAGAGTAATGCATACATCAAAAACTGTTCTATCTATGACCAGCAATTCGAAAGAATTAAAAACTTTTGCATTTCTTAATAGAAATGAGGTTTAATGTTATGAAAAATATAATAATAGAGAAAAGAGTGTTAAGATATATTAAAAAGAAAGTGAAAAATGAGATAAATTTCGAGAATGTATTAAAAAAATATGGTAATATCGCAAGTGCTAATAGTATAGTAATTGTATTTACAAAATGTTCACTTGTTTTTCAAAATCCTAATTTATTAAACGCAAATGGTCTCATAAAAAATGTAATACTAGTATCTCCAGAGTGGGCATATCAACTGGTAACGAATAACACATTAGAAACTGAAACTGCTTTTCTTACAACCATTGGTCATGAATTAACTCATCAAGATCAAGAACTTTTTTCTTTAAGGTTTTTAAGATATGGTGTGAGAGCAATTGAATTTCTAGCAAAAGTTAATGAAGTACGATGCGACTTTGGTGGCGGACAGAAAATGTTAGATGCAAATAGAGAAAAATTATTACAAACTATAATGTTTAAGAAAAACTTAACAAAGAAAGATAAAGGTAATTTTTTTCATCCAACTTGGAGCAGACGCTTTGAGTATGTAAAAGATTATAACTTTAACGAAGTTCTGATACGAAGAATAGCGAAAGATATGAATTATAATAATGAAAAAATAATTAAAAAGGTTTGTGATTACTACAAAGACATAACTTTATCATAAATAAAAAATACAAAATCCCTGTTGCAAAGTTCGTTCGCAGCAGGGATTTTACATTATAATAGTTATTTGCATTGTATGCTTTCAATTTGAGTTTTGGTTTAAGATATAAGTATAAAAGATAATAGATTTTATTGAAAAGTTTTACACATAAATAGTTTGAATTTTTTTATTGGGGTTCAAGTCCCATAAAAAGTGCAAAAAGTGCCATTTTCATCTATCATTCAGTACTTAACTTTTTAGGGGTGTGAGATGCTGCAAACCCGCATAAACACTAAGAAAAAAAGGAATGCATCTATTTCATGCATTCCTTCTGGCCCGCTTGAAGGGATTCGAACCCCCGTTCTTCAGAATCGGAATCTGCTGCGTTATCCAGCTGCGCCACAAGCGGAAATAAACAAGCGCGCAATTCTATCTATTACGCGCCTATTATATCTTTTTAAATTATCCTCTAAAAACTTTCAATAGCGGTTTCTTTTCTTTTGATTCACACATATCGATGATTTTGTTTTGTAATAAAACAGTTAGTGTACTTATAGAAAAAATCACAATAAATTTTATAATCCAGGAATTAGGATTATAAACATTTTCACAAAAGTATTTGTATAGTGTGAGATAAAAGATATGCCATAAATATATCCAAAAAGAATGACTGCTAATGAAAATAATGAATTTGTTTTTGAATAGCACGTTTACTTTTTCTTCACAAATTAAAAGTAAAAAGAATGAGCAAAATAAAGCATATGCAAGATAGTAAAAAGTGGGTGGATATTTAAAATGAGAAACAGAAATAAGTTCACCCGTTTTAACAAAAAAATAAATTGCGATTAATATAAATCCAACAAAAGATAATGAGCATATTACGATTTTGTGCGATTTTTTAAAGGATTCATAATTCAAACCAATAACTGTGAGAATACCGTAAGGAATAATATAATAAAAAGTGCTTAATATTATTTTATTGTTAGTTCCTACTTGATAATAAAATAATACTTCATATGCAATATAAATGATGGCAAGAAGCGGAAAAAGCCATTTTTTGTTTATGACTTTGTTGAAAAAAGGTGTTAATAACGCACAATATAAATAAATTAGTACAATCCAGACGTAGCCTATACCATAACGGGTGAGTAAAAAAGAATTTATATAGTGTTTTACTGAATAAATATTACCAAATAAAAGTTGAGTTATAAAATAAAACACCAAAAAAATCCAACTGGGAAAAACTAGTCTTTGTATTCTGCTCTTAAAATACGTTAAGGTATTAAAATTGCTTTTTTCGAGAGAATGCTTTGCCAAAATTGCAGAAATCAATACCATAAGCGGCACATCAAAGCTTCGAGCCATGATTATAACGCCGGGTGGCTCTACATGGGCAAAAATTATTCCTATAAGACCAATAACCTTTAAAAAATCAAGATAAAATTTTCGGCTATTTTGTTGTGAATCATTAATATTCATATTTATTCATTATATCCGTTAGGGTTGCCGCTTTGCCAGCGCCAAGTGTCTTCGCACATTTCTTTTATGCCGCGTTCTGCCTTCCAACCAAGAAGACTATAAGCCTTATCAGCATTAGCGTAAACTTCGGCAAGGTCACCGGGGCGACGTGGGTCAACAACGTACGGTACGTCTTTACCCGATGCTTTAACAAATGCATCACGAAGCTCTAATACACTTGTACCGTTACCGGTGCCAAGGTTGATTTCTTCACAACCAAGGTTATTAAGCACCCAGCCAACAGCCTTAACGTGACCGATAGCAAGGTCAACCACGTGAATATAGTCACGCACGCCTGTGCCGTCGGGTGTAGCATAGTCATCGCCAAATACGTGAAGCTCTTTGAGTTTGCCTACTGCAACCTGTGAAATGTATGGCATAAGGTTGTTTGGAATACCCTTGGGGTCTTCGCCTATAAGACCGCTTTTATGAGCACCGATTGGATTAAAGTAACGAAGAAGAGCAATACACCAATCTTTGTCAGAAACGTAAAGGTCGCGTAAGATTTCTTCGATAAATAGCTTTGTTCTGCCATAAGGGTTAGTAGCGCCGAGTGGCATACCCTCTACGAGTGGCACCTCGGTAGATGCACCGTAAACTGTAGCAGAAGAAGAAAATACTATTTTTTTAACGTTGAATTCAGTCATAACCTCAATAAGTGTATGTGTGCTTTCAAGGTTGTTCTTATAGTACATAAGTGGTTTTTGAACCGACTCGCCAACCGCCTTATGACCTGCAAAGTGAACTACAGCATCAATTGTGTTTTCACTGAATATTTTACGAAGAGCATCGTAATTGCAAACGTTTTCTTCATAAAATTTTACTTTTTTGCCCGTGATTTTTTCTACACGGTTAAGTGATTCGCGACTGCTGTTGTTAAGGTTGTCAACAACAATTACGTCGTAGCCCGCATTAAGCATTTCAACGCAGGTGTGACTTCCTATGTAGCCTGCGCCACCGGTAAGTAATATTGCCATAATTGGTACCCCCATAATAAAATATAATTTAACAATTATAATTATATAACACTTGAAATATTTGTCAAGAAAATTAAAAGGCGGTTTTTGTCAAACCGCCTTAAAAATTATACTATTGCTTTTCGTTTACAAGCATCTTTACACTTGCCGCAGTTGGTGCATTTATTGGGGTTAATAACTGCAACGTTGTTTTCAAGCGTGATTGTTTCATGCTCGCATGCCTTTACACACATACCGCAAGCAATACACGAAGTAGTACACACCTTAACAACGTTAGGTCCCTTGTGACAGTTAGAACAAAGCACACGGGTTTTGCTACTCTTTGGCACAATTGATATAAGTGATTTTGGGCAAACGGCGGCACAAGAGCCACAGCCACTGCATATATCTTCACAAACAACAACCTTGCCGTCTTGTATGCTTATAGCACCAAACTGACAAGCGGATACACAGTCGCCAAGACCAATACAGCCAAACTGGCAATCAAGGGGACCGCCGTGAACAAGACTTGCCGAAAGGCAAGAAGGCTTACCTGTGTATTCGTATTTTTCTTTCGAGTTTCGCTGACAAGCAACAAATGCAACCTTTGGTGTGGTTGAAATTTCAATACCCAAAACCTCACCCAAGGCATTCGCGGTGTTTTCACCACCGGGTGCGCACTTGTTGGGTTCTGCTTCGCCCGCGGCAATAGCGGCGGCATAGCCGTCACAGCCGGTATATCCACAAGCGCCGCAGTTAGCGCCGGGTAAGCATTCACGAATTTGTTCAACACGTTCGTCGGTGGGCACTGCCATAAATTTTGATGCAAGCGCAAGACCAAGACCAAGCAACAAACCAATTGCGGTTACTATAAGTACAGGAATAAG
The DNA here is from genome assembly GCA_045534895.1 of Acutalibacteraceae bacterium. Taxonomy (GTDB): domain Bacteria; phylum Bacillota; class Clostridia; order Oscillospirales; family Acutalibacteraceae; genus UBA737. The sequence continues at coordinate 35,811 of JAZSKN010000047.1, read as the reverse complement.
TATAGCTGACATATTATTAACCTCCTATTCCTGCAAAGCCCAAGAACGACAATGCAACCAAGGCGGCGGCAATAAGCGTAATAGGCAAGCCCTTTAAAAATTCGGGAACATCAGCGGTATCAAGCTTTGAACGAACGCCGGCAAAAAGTATCATTGCAAGCATAAATCCAAGGCCTGCGGCTAATGCATTAACAAGTGATAAACCAAAATTAAGGCCATCAGTTATGTTTAGCATTGTAATACCAAGGACCGCACAGTTAGTTGTAATAAGCGGCAAATAAATGCCAAGTGCGTTATAAATCGGCTTAATATATTTCTTTAAGAAAACCTCAATCAGCTGAACAATAGCAGCAATAACAAGTATAAATACTACCGTTTGCAGATATGTAAAGTTAGGATAAAGCAAATAGGTGTAAATCGGCCAGGTAACCGCTGTGGCAATAACCATAACAAGTGTTACGGCAATGCTCATAGAAAAGGCGGTATTAACCTTTTTAGATACGCCAAGGAATGGGCATATACCCAAAAACTTTGACAGTACCATATTGTTGGTAAGTATTCCCGCAAGTAATATCGCTACGATAGATGTAGTACTACTCATCACTGCCACCTACCTTTTCTTCCAAAGCTTCGGTTTCGGCTTTATCTTCTTTAGAAACCTTTTCTTCTATCTCAACTTTTAAGTCTTCTTTAACTTCTTCTTTTGGTTGAGCAATTTCTTCGGGCTTGCTTTCTGCTAAGCATTCGGTAGGCTTTTCTTCACCCTCAAGCACAGCATTTTTGCAAGCCGCGCGCGCGGGGCAATTGGCGCATCCCAAATGCTCTACAACAGGCTTGCCCTGACGTTTTGCAATTGCATTTGAAACGGCTACAAGAATACCAAATACAAAAAATCCACCGGGAGGAAGTAAGAATATTATCATAGGGTCGATAAAGTTTGCGGTAACCGTAAAACCAAATATTGCGCCTGCGCCTAAAAGCTCGCGTATTGCGCCCATTAAGGTAAGGGTTGCCGTAAAGCCAATACCCATACCCAATCCGTCAAGAACACTTGGTAGCACGGGATTTTTAGATGCAAACATTTCGGCACGCGCCAAAATAATACAGTTTACAACAATAAGCGGCAAAAACACACCGAGTGCCTTATCAAGCGCCGGAGTAAACGCCTTTACAAGCATTTGCACCACGCTTACAAAACCTGCAATAATGGTAATAAATGCAGGAATTCGAACCTTATCGGGTATAAAATTACGCAGTAAAGATATAACCAAATTTGAACAAACAAGAACAATTGTTGCAGCAACACCCATACCTATACCGTTTATAGCGGCTGTAGTAACCGCAAGGGTAGGGCAGGTGCCAAGCATAAGACGTAAAACGGGATTTTCTTTAATGATACCGTTGGTTAAAATACTCATATTTTTTGATTTCATTTAAGTTCATCCCCCTTTACTATAATTTCTGCAGCATAATCAAGCGCGGTATTTACAGCAGTTGTTACTGCTTTAGAACTTATGGTAGCGCCTGTAACAGCATTAATTTCGTTGTTGTCGGCATTTGCAGAGCCACCTTTTATAACCGATATATCATCTTTAAGTCCTGCAAACTGTGCAAACCAGTCAGGCTTTGTTACGTTTTGGCCAAGACCGGGTGTCTCGCCCGAAGCGTCAAGAATTTCTACCGCGGTAATTGTGCCGTCCATATTAACAGCAGTCATAACCTGTATATCTCCGCCATAGCCTTTTGCGGATACAGTAAATATACAGCCGACGGTCTCACCGTTTTTAATTGCGGCGTTGTAAGTCACGTCACCAAGGCTTGTTTTGGCGCTAAGCTCGTGATATTCGTCTGCAACAATCAACTTTGCCATAGCGTTATTCTTACTTTCAATGGCAAGACTTTCGATTTTTTTGTGTGTTAATGCGTTTGCCGAGCTAAGCGCTAACGTCACTACTATGCAAATTATTACTAAAACAGCCGTAGGGGTAACAATGTCGCTGATTTTTTTGTAGAAATCTTTTATTTTATTAAACAATTCTTTCACGACTTAAGCCACCTCCTTGGCACCAAACGGTTTAGAAAGTGTTAGACGGTTAATATGAGGTGTCAAAATATTCATAAGCAATATTGCGTACGAAACACCTTCGGGCAACGCACCAAAATGTCTTATAACAAAGGTAATAAGACCGCAACCAACACCAAAAATGAGCTTACCAAGATTGGTTACAGGGCTTGTTACATAGTCGGTTGCCATAAAAATAGCGCCAAGCATTAAACCGCCGCCAAAAACAGATAATGCTAATTCTTGAGGATTTGCGATAAGGCTTGTAATTGCTACGGTACCGATAAATGCTACCGGAATAATTGGCTTAATGACCTTTCTGAGTATTAGATACAAGCCGCCAATAATAAGCAAGAATGATGACGTTTCACCAATAGAACCGCCGTGCATACCAAAGAATAACTGTTTTAGTGTATATGCGGACTCACGCGCAAGTGGGGTAGCCGAGCTTACCGCGTCTATAGGAGATACGTAGTTAGACATCTGACCGGCAAACGATACAAGAAGCACTATTCGCGCGGTTATTGCGGGGTTAGCAAAGTTAAAGCCTAATCCGCCAAACATCTGCTTTACAACAATAATAGCAACCACGCTACCAATTGCCGCAATCCATAAAGGCGTTTGCGAGCTTAGGTTCATACCAAGCAAAAGGCCCGTAAGCACCGCCGATAAATCACCAATGGTCTGTGGCTTTTTAAGCGCTATATTCCAAATTGCTTCAGCTACCACGGCGGTAGCAATAGTTGTAATAAGTACAAATAATGCATTCCAACCAAAAAGTATACATCCGTAAACAGCGGCAGGGCAAAGGGCAATAATAACGTCAAGCATAATGCCACTTGTTGAGTCTTCGTGCCTTATATGCGGCGAAGAAGTAACCTTTAAAAGCTTATCCATTTACTTTTGCCTCCTTATCTCTGCTTTAGCGGTACGCATCACCTGTGTAAGCGGTCGCTTTGCGGGGCATACGTAAGAGCAGCATCCGCATTCCATACAGTAATTTAAATTAAGTGAATTCAGTTTTTCTTTATCGCCTGTTCGCAGTGCGGTTTCAACCATAGCAGGATACAACGACATAGGACAAGCCGATGAACATCGGCCACAGCGTATACAAGCGGTCTGTGGCTGTGATTTTGCTTCACGCATAGCAAGTATTGCATTGTTGCGTTTTTCAAGCACCGAGTTGTCACTAACAACGGGGTTACCCATCATAGGACCGCCCATAAGTATGCGGTCAACGCCTTCGGTATCAACGCCAACAAAATCCAAAATTTCTTTTATGGGCGTGCCAATTGGCGCGATAATATTTTTTGGTTCGGCTACAGCGGTGCCGTCAACGGTAATTCTTTTTGAAACAAGCGGCATACCGGTGGTAATAAAGCGATAAAGTGTTGCAACGCTTGTAACGTTCATTACTATACAGCCCACATCACTTGGCAATTTGCCTGCAGGTAATTTTCGACCTGTTGCCGAATAAATAATAACCTTTTCGGCGCCTTGTGGGTATGTAGACGGCAACTTCATAATTTTTACGCTGTCGTCAGCATCGCGGTGATCAGCCGCTACCTGCATAAGAAGTTCTATGGCGCGAGGCTTGTTGCTTTCAACACCAATAACAACCTTTTCGATGCCAAGCTTTTCTTTTATAAGATAAACGCCCTCAATAACATCGCTCATACCCTCTACACATTCGCGATAGTCGGATGTTATGTATGGCTCACATTCTGCGGCATTTATAACCAATGTGTCAATTGTTACGTCCTTAGAAGGAGACAGCTTTACGTGTGTTGGAAAGCCTGCGCCACCAAGGCCAACAAGTCCGCATTGCTTTGCGGCTTCGGCAATATCGGCAAAGCCGTTTACCTTAAAGGGCTTTAAAGCAGGGTCTTTTTCCATTTTGCCGTCAGATTCGATTACTACATACTTTTGAAGCGTGCCGTTTCCAATGGTAAGATCTTTTACATCGGTTACTGTTCCTGAAACGCTTGAATGCACAGGAGCACTTACGTAGCCACCGGCCTCACCTATAAGCGTGCCTACAAAAACAGCATCTCCCTTTTTAACTACAGGTGTAGCGGGGGCACCTATGTGCTGTGAAAGGGGAATATACACCGTCTTTGGTGCAGGCATAACCACGCTTTCACATTCGGATGTGTTTTTGTGATGATTTAAATGTATAGTGCCACGCATTAGCTTTACGGGGCGTAAAATACTTTCAGGTAATTTCATACCCAACCTCCAGATATAAATAAATACGCAAAATTACAAAACGCATAATTCGCCATTTTTATCTATTATATAATATCTACATCTATTTTACAAGCAATGTTAAAAAGTTGACAAACGGTAAATTATGTTATATAATTTGAAAATGAAATTCAATTTCAAATTAGGAGTTATTATGAAAAAACTTAATTACAATACAAAACAAAAGGTCGTTATTTTAGACTATATAAAAAACACTAAAAACAAGCATTTTACCGTTGACAGCTTGTGCGAAAAAATGCTTAAAAACGGCGACGCGGTAGGCCGCACTACTGTTTATCGCTTTGCAGAAGCATTGGCAAATGATGGTGTGTTGCGAAAATATGCGGCAACACATGGGCAAAGTGTGTGTTATCAATACACGGGGGATCAGGGCGATTGTAACAATCACTTTCATCTTAAGTGTGAAAAATGCGATAGGCTAATTCATTTAGAGTGTGACGAAATGAACGAGCTCATACACCACATTAAAAGCCATCACGGATTTTTGCTTAATCCGCTAAAAACAGTAATTTATGGAATTTGCGAGGATTGTGCCGTAAAATGAAAAGAATATTAATTTGCCTGTTGTGCGTTTCTCTTTTGTGCGGATGCTCTGTGCCAAAGAGGTATAAAAACGCATCGGGCCTTACTGTAGTTACAACAATTTTTCCACTTTATGATTTTACAAGGCAAATTGTTGGTGACAAGATAGATGTTAAAATGCTTATAAAGCCTGGCAGCGAGGTTCATTCTTATGACCCATTGCCGTCTGATATGAAGTCGATATATAACAGCGATTTATTTTTGTATATTGGCGGTGAGTCAGACAAATGGGTTGATACCTTGCTCAACAACGCCTCTGTTACCACGCTTTCGTTTATAGACTGTGTTAAGACGCATAGCCACAATCACGGTGACAGTCATGCCGACGAGCATATATGGACTTCGCCGCAAAATGCGGTTAAAATGCTTCAAAAAATATGCGAAAATATTATAAAAATCGATACAAAAAATGCAGATTATTATCAAAAAAACTGCAATAATTATATAAAAAAAATAGATACTGCATCGCAAAAAATTGAAGACACAGTGTCTAAATTTAAAAATCCGTTTATATTGGTGGCGGACCGTTTTCCGTTTGTGTATTTTACAGAGCAGTACGGCATAGATTTTGAAGCCGCCTTTGACGGCTGTGCCGTAAGCACCGATATCAGCTTAAAAACAATGTCGCGACTTACGAAAACAATAAAATCAAAAAGTGTTAAAACGGTATTTGTTACCGAGCTTAGCAGTAAAAATATTGCCGATGCGCTTAAAAAACAATTTGACGTAAGCATTGTAGAATTACACTCTGCACATAATGTTACTCTTGATGATTACAATAGCGGCATAAGCTATGTGGATATACTAAATAAAAACTGCACAGCTTTGAAGGAGGGAATTTGCGATGGCACTAATTAAAGTAGAAAACTTGAGTGCTTTTTATGAGAGTAAAAAGGTATTTGAAAGCCTAAATTTTTCAGTGCAAGAGGGCGATTATTTATGTATTGTCGGTGAAAACGGTTCGGGCAAAACAACGCTTATGAAAACAATTTTGGGCTTTGATATAAAGCATAAGGGCGCAGTAAAATTAAGCGGCTTTACCAAAAAAGAAATTGGCTATCTGCCACAAAAAACACAACACCAAAAGGATTTTCCCGCAAGCGTAACCGAGGTTGTTATGTCGGGCTTTGCGGGAGGCGGCTTTTTTGGTGTTGGTTATTCAAAGAGTCAAAAATCATTGGCTCAAAAAAACATGGAGCTTTTAAATATAAAAAGCATTGCCGAAAAATCTTTTAGTGAGCTGTCGGGCGGTCAACAGCAAAAGGTGTTGTTGTGTCGTGCGCTTTGCGCCGCAAAGCGCGTGCTGTTGCTTGATGAACCGGTAACAAATCTTGACGAAACTGCCGCAAAAGAAATGTACGATATAATTAAAAAATTAAATCAAAACGGGCTTGCTGTTATTATGATTTTACACGATGTTACACGCGCTGTAAACGATGCAAAGCATATATTATACCTTGGTAACGACGGTTGTTTTTACGGCAGCTCACAAGAATATGAAAATTATATTAAGGGGGAAAATAAGTGAATTTTTTGTTAGAGATTTTATCGTACCCCTTTGCGCGACGCGCAATTTTTGTGGGTCTGTTGCTGTCGGTAAGCGCGGCGCTTTTGGGTGTAAATTTGGTGCTTAAACGTTTTTCAATGTTAGGTGACGGACTATCTCACGTGTCGTTTGGCGCGGCGGCTGTAGGTCTTGCGTGCGGTGTGGCGCCGCTGCAGTTTTCTATACCAATTGTTATAATAGCGGCGTTTTTACTTCTTAGAATAAAACAAAACGGTAAAATAAACGGCGATGCCGCAACGGCAATTGTGTCAAGCGGTGCGCTGGCGGTTGGAATTACTGTGGCAAGCCTTACTACCGGAATGAATACCGATATAAGCAATTATATGTTTGGTAGTATATTGGCGCTGGGGCTCGGTGAGGCGGTAATTGCCGCAATAAGCGGTATTGTTATAATTGCGGTATACGTTTTATTTTACCAAAAGATATTCACCGTTACCTTTGATGAGGATTTTGCCGCTGTTACGGGCGTAAGGGTTAAATGGTACAACAGCATTAATGCTATACTTACGTCACTTACAGTAGTTGTTGGTATGCGCATAATGGGGGCGCTTTTAATTTCAAGCATAGTTACTTTTCCTGCGCTTTCGTCTATGCGTATTTGTAAGCATTACAAGTGTACCGTAATTGTTGCGGCAGTAATTTCTATAGTGTCGTTTTTGTTTGGTATACTTTTGTCTTTTGCATTTGATATACCAACAGGCGCCGCGGTTGTGCTTACAAATTTAGTGGTGTTTATAATGCTTAGTGTTATTGGCAGGGTAAAGCAAATATAATTTTTGTTATAGTATTATATAAAATCACCGTTATGCGTATTGCAAAATGTAAGGAGGGTGGTCAATATAAAAAACCGTGTTATACTGCACTGCGATCTTAACAATTTTTTTGCATCGGTATCACTGCTTTCTAATCCAACACTTTATGACCTGCCCGTTGCTGTTTGCGGTAGCGAGCAGGCGCGTCACGGCATTGTGCTTGCCAAAAACGAGGTGGCAAAAAAATATGGCGTAAAAACCGCCGAAGCCGTGTGGGAGGCCAAGGCAAAATGCCCCGACCTTGTAACATTGCCACCCGATTATAAAAAATATCACGAATACTCACTTCGCGCACGCGAGATATATTCGCGTTATACCGATTTAATAGAGCCCTTTGGTATAGATGAATGTTGGCTTGACGTTACGGGCAGCACCCTGCTTTTTGGCTCGGGAGAGCAAATTGCCAACAAAATAAGGCGCGATATTAAGCGTGAGCTTGGTATCACCATTTCGGTGGGGGTAAGCTTTAATAAGGTTTTTGCAAAGCTTGGCTCCGATATGAAAAAGCCCGATGCCGTAACGGTTATAAGCTATGAAAATTTTAAAGAAAAGGTGTGGCCGCTACCGGTATCTGACCTGCTTTTTGTGGGCAAGCGAACCTGCGAAAAGCTTAACCAAAACGGTATTTTTACTGTAGGGGATGTTACACGGTGTGACTCCGGTATGCTTGAGCGATTGCTTGGTAAGGCGGGCGCACAGCTTAAATGCTATGCTTGCGGTCAAGACACATCGCCCGTAACACCACCCAATGATGACGACATACCCAAAAGCGTTGGTCGTACCGTAACACCGCCTAAAGATATCATCACGCGTGACGAAGTGTGGAAAATTTATATAAATATTGCAGAAGAAATATCAGAAATTTTGCACGCCAAGGGGCTATATGCCACCACCATTCAGGTGCATACACGTGATGTAAATTTAAAAACAAAAGAGTACTCGCACACCATCATAAACCCTCTTAACACCTCGATTTTATTAGCGCGCGAAGCAATAAAAATATTTGAGCAAAACTATAATTGGGATTTACCTTTGCGCTCGGTTGGGTTTAGGGTTACCAATTTAAAGGGCGATAACGTTGCCTTTCAGCAAGATCTTTTTGGTGACAATAACGATGAAATGCGTCAAGAAAAAATTGAAAACTCTATTTTAAACGTGCGTAAAAAATTTGGTAATGACAGCCTTAAACGCGGAATAATATGCGATGAATAAACACAAACCGCCGAAAATTAGTAATTCTCGGCGGTTTGTGTTTTGTTTTATTTGTCGTAATTTTCTTCTTGCGCTTTTGCGCGGTCAACAAGGCTGTTTTGCTCTATAAACTGTTTTGTGTTTGTAAAGCTGTTGTGGTATTCAAGCTGAAAATGAAAGTAATTTTGGCGGTAACTGTCAATTCGTTTATAGCCTGAAAGTTCTATAAATTCATAATTTGCGTCGCCCAAAACCGATTCATCACTGTTTTGAACGTCTTGCCAATACGCGTCTAAAAATCCCTGCGTCTCTGATTTAGAAATATTTACACTGTAGTATTCGTTTTCATAATTAAACCATAGGTTTATTTCTTGCGCGTCGGTATAATTCATTTGCTGTTTTATCATTGCCAAGCGTTCGTCACTTTTATAAATTTCAAGCATCTCGTCGGCTACCTTTGGCGCGTATACACTAAATTGACGTGACATCGAAGCGCCGTTTTTAAGCTTGTAATTAATTGTGACGGTTTTAACATTACGGTATGAAATGTCATTACCGTAATTGGTGGCATCGGTCGTTAGTATTGCGTTGTGCAAATCAAGTATTTGCTGTGGGTTGTCAAAGGGTATATCTTCATCAAAAACGCTAACTGTTGCGCTTTTTATTTTGTCTATATTGGGTACGCGTGTTGTGTAACCAAAACCACCCGTAACGCCAAATACGGTAACGGCTATTAATACTACCGCCGAAAGCGCGCCCATAACAAGCGATTTACCAACACCCTTAAAGCCGCGGTTGGTAACGGTGCCGTAAATTACGGTTGTAAGCAAGCAACCTGCAATTGCAAAAAACCAAAATGCCAAATCGGTTACGTTGCCAATAAATATTGCCCCTAAAAATTGACCGCCGCATATGCCTGCAAGCAAGCTACAGCCAAGATACATAAATTTATAGGCATAGCCTGTGCCGCCTTTTTCTGCCTTGCGGCGATTGTAAAGCAATAGTGATGCTGTGGTAAATGCGGCAATATAAATAACGCTTCTTACTAAAAACTCAATTCTTGCGCGTGTTATGCCTTCGTCTTGAATATCGTTTGCAAGTGTAAGACCTACACCGCAAAAATAGGGTGGAGATATGTTATACACTATGTTGGACGTACCATAGCCGCTGTAGCCTACAAGCGTTTCGTCAAGTATATTTTCAAAAATCCAGCCTATAGCAATAAGCGCCAGATTGCCGCCTATAAGCGAAATCCCGAGGTCAAACATACTGCCTGCGCATATTACAAATATCATAGAAAAGGTAGAGCATACAAGCAGTATAAGACAGGTGTGCAAAAGATAATATAACAGCGCCGCAAAGCTACCCATCCAACTGTTAAATGCCAACAAAATACCAAAAGAGGTGTAGCAAAGCAATACCGGTATTAAGGTTGATACAATGCCTGCCAACAATCTCGAAAGCAGTAATTCACTTCTCTTTAGCGGAAATGCGTGAAACACGTCGCTTGAGCTTTTTTTGTAAAGAAAGCCAAAGTTAAGCATATTAAAAAGTACCGCTACCATAGCCGAAATAACGGTAACCGTCACGCCAAAGTTTTCGAGCAGATAGTTGTTAACGTGGTTTTCGGTGCTTACTATCAGACCCTCATAGTTTACAATAAATGTGCCGGGGTAATAAAGCAACGACGCTATACACAGCACAATTATAATGCCAATGTTTTTGCGAACGGTAAATCTAAGCATATTTAAAAACGGATTTATTTTACGAGAGGATGTTTTTAACGTCATAGCCTACTACCTCCAATTCATAAATAAATACTTCTTCTAAAGTGGGTTCTATGCATTCGGCATAAAGGGGATTAAGCGAATTTATATATTTCATAATTTCATCCTCGTCGCCCTTTACTACAAGTGACAACAGCGAGCCTGTGCGTTCGGTTTTCATAACGTAAAGGCTGTCAAATACCGACATATCGGGCACGGCGCTAAACGCTACCTGAATTTTATGAATATTACCGCGCAATGATTCGATACTGCCATTTGAAATAATTTTACCGTTGTGTATAACGCATACGCTGTCGCAAACATTTTCAAGCTCGCGTAGGTTGTGCGATGCAATTATTGCCGTCATACCGCGCTTTTCTACGCCGTCCATTACAATATTGGCAAGCACGCGTCGCATTACAACGTCAAGTCCGTCAAAGGCTTCATCCATAAGCAGATAGCGCGGATTGGTAGAAAGCGCTAATATAAGCGCCGCCTGACGTTGCATACCCTTAGAAAAGGTGGCAAGTCGCGCCTTTTGATTAAGCGGAAAAACGGTAAGCAAATGATTGTATATCTCGTAGTCAAAATCGGGGTACATACTGCTGTAAAGCTTTGCCATTTCTTTAAGGTCGGATTGTGGCAAAAAATAGGGGGTATCACCCAAAAAGGCTATTTGCGATTTAACAAGTGGGTTGTTAAAGCTGCGTGCGCCACCTACGGTAATTTCGCCCTCGTCTTCCATATAGACGCCGCTTATTAGTCTAAGCAGGGTAGATTTACCCGAGCCGTTAGAGCCCACAAGACCGTATACACAGCCGTGGGGAATGCTAAGGGTTATGTTATCTAAAGCAATTTTGCTGTCAAATTTTTTGGTAAGTGCTTTTGCAATAATCATTTGCGCCCATCCTCCTTTGCGGTGGTTTTGTTAATAAGTGTAATCATATCATCGGCGGTAAGACCTAATTCGTACGCGCGCTTTACGCCGGCCACAAATTCTTGCTTTGCCGAGTTAAGCACAGCGTTTGCCGCGTTTTCATCATCAGACATAAAAGAGCCCTTGCCCTTTACGGAATATATTATTCCACTTGCTTCAAGCACAGCATACGACTTTTGCACTGTATTGGGATTAACCGAAAACTTAGATGCAAGCGCTCGCACGCTGGGTAGCTGGTCGCCGCCTTTTAAAATGCCTAATGCCTTTAGCTTTATAAAGCCGTTTACAATCTGGTCGCATATAGGCACACCGCTTTTAAAATCAAGCTGAAACATAACGCACCTCCTATTAGTGTTAAGTGTACTATTGCAATTAGTACAGTTACACAATAACATAATACGCCCAATTTGTCAACAGTATTACCAAAAATTAATAATTTCTTAAAAATTTTAATTAGATGTTTTATAGATAACGGATTGCCACGCGACTGCCGTCACTCGCAATGACAGCAAGTATAGCCTTCCCTTGATGTGCAAGAGAAGGGGGACCGCCTTGGCGGTGGAAGGGATAAGAAAATTTATGGTTTTATCATCGTTTTGGTTTTTATATCCCCTCAGTCTTTTGCTTTGCAAAATCCAGCTCCCCTTGAAATACAAGGGGAGCCGATTATTGCGATAATGCTACAAATGCATCATTCTAAGCTACGAAGCAATCTGTAACGTCCAAAAAAGAAAAACGGATTGCCACGCGACTGCCGTCACTCGCAATGACATAAGTTCTTTAATTTGCAACTTGCAAAAATTTAATATGGGGTATATAATTAATATGTATTGTTCTTTTATAAGGAGAATTTATATGAAAAAGTTGTTATCATTTTGTTTAGCGCTTGCTATTATAATCTGCGCGGTGCCTATGGGCGCGTTTACGCTCGACGTCAGCGCGGCAACCGACGGTTATTACACCTATAGTGTATCATACGGTGGCAAAGCCACAATAACCAATGTTAAAACTTCTATAAGTGGCGATATTACCATACCCGACACTCTGGGTGGTTATCCTGTTACAAGTATAGGTGATTATGCGTTTTATGAATGCGAGAGCCTTACAAGTATCAAAATTCCTGACAGCGTTACAAGTATAGATAATTGGGCGTTTTCTGATTGCGGCAGACTTACAAGTATCAAAATTCCTGACAGCGTTACAAGTATAGGTGAGTATACGTTTTTTGATTGCTACAGCCTTACAAGTATCACCATCGAGGGCAGCGTTACAAGTATAGGTGATAGTGCGTTTTATAATTGCAAAAGCCTTACAAGTATAACAATCCCCGACAGCGTTACAAGTATAGGTAATATTGCGTTTTGGGGTTGCAACAGCCTTACAACAGTATGGTATACAGGCAGTAAGAGTGATAAAGAAAAAATGACCATAGGTTCGGATAATAGCAAATTTACAAATGCCACATGGCATTATATAGATAGTTATTGTGATACAGACTGTAATAGTTGTAATGCTGTACGCGAAGCAGCGCATAAATACGAAAGTGTTTGTGATGAAGATTGTGAGTGGTGTGGATATATAAGGCCAGTTAATCATTCTTACACCAACTCATGTGACCGCGATTGCAACGTATGCGGTGCATTTCGTAAAGCACCACACTATTACGACAATGCTTGTGATGATACCTGTGATTTGTGCGGTACCGAGCGCGAGGTGGGTGACCACGTATATACATCCCTTTGCGATACCGCTTGTAACGAGTGCGGTTATGCGCGCGTTGCCACCCAAGACCATACCTATGATAACGTGTGCGATGCTGTATGTGATTTGTGTGGTTTTGTACGTGTAGTACCAGATCACGTATATGATAACGCCTGTGATATAAGTTGTAATGAATGTGATAAAACACGTGAAACAGAACATACGTACGGCAATCTTTGTGATACCGACTGTGACGTTTGCGGTTTTGTAAGAGAAATTAATCATACCTATTCAAACGAATGTGATGCCGAGTGTAACATATGCTTTGAAACCCGTGTGCCGCCACACGTTTACGATAATGCTTGTGATACAAGCTGTAACGAATGTGACGCAATACGCACAATAGAGCATACGTATAGCAATGTTTGCGACATAGACTGCAACGTATGCGGTTTTATAAGAACGGTAGACCACGTATTTACCGACGCGTGTGACGGCGAGTGTGATATCTGCTTTGACACACGCAAACCACCCCACGCATACCAAAGCGTTTGCGATGGTGAATGTGACCTATGCGGCAAAACTCGCATAGCGGCAGACCACGTTTATGATAACGATTGTGACAGCGACTGCAACGTATGCGGTAAAGAACGTACTGTAATCACTCATTTGGCCGCCGACCCCGTAACCGAAAATTACATTGCCGCGGGTTGTGAAACCGAAGGTTCGTACGATAGTGTAATATATTGCACGGTTTGCGGTGTGGAATTATCACGAGAAGTGATAACGATACCGGATTTAGGCGGACATATTTACCCTGAAAGAGATATTGATGAACCTTGTGTTTATGAACCTAGTTGTGGTGATGACGGTTATTATAAAGTATATTATCTTGCATGCCTAAGATGCGGATATGTAAAAGAATTCATCGAAGACCCAAATGTTCCACCTGCAGTTGGTCATACCGAAGGTGCTCCTGTAGAGGAAAATCGTGTAGAACCTACCTGTACCGAAGACGGTTCGTATGAGCGTGTAATATATTGCACAGTTTGCGGTGTAGAATTATCACGAGAAGTGATAACAATACCAGATTTAGGCGGTCACACTGCAGGCGAAATCGTTATTGAAAATATTATTGAAGCCACTAACAGTACAAGCGGTTCGTATGATGAGGTTACATATTGTACAGTGTGCGGATTAGAACTTGAAAGAAAAAATATTGTTTCTCCTGCATTAAATAAAATATTCAAAGTTGTAGTACAATCACAAGCTACAAATGGTGAATTAAATGGTACTTCAATTTACAATGCAGGCGATGAAATATTGGTTAAAGTGAGCGTAAGCCAAAACACAGGTGTTACCGGTTTAAATTTCGCACTTAAGTTTGATACCGAAGCACTTGAGTACGTTGATTTTACTTTAAACGGTCTTTTTGTAGGTTGTGCAGAAAACGTTATAGTAAGTAAAGTTGCTGAAGGCGTTATCTCTTATAGAATGCTTACTTATCCAACCGCATATACATTCACCGGTGATATTTTCACTGTTATATTTACAGCAAAAGCTGATTTTTGTGGCGAAGTAGCATTTGAAATTGCTAAACCTGAAAAAGGTGGCGCAGCTAACAATGGTGTTGACTATATTGAATTTGAAGCAGAGACCGACAGCTTTGCTCTTCATACAATAGATGCGGCTGCAGGTGTTGTAACCGCTCCTACTTGTATCAATAAAGGCTTTACAACCTATCACTGTACAGCATGTGATACCGACGTTGTAGGTAACATTGTTGATGCATTAGGTCACGATATTGTTACACACGATGCACATGCTGCAACATGTACCTCAATTGGTTGGAACGCTTATGATTCTTGTTCAAGATGTGACTATACAACATATTCAGAAATTCCATTTGCACCACATACATATGATAAATCTGCTATTAAAAATGCTATACAGCCAACTTGTGTAGACAATGGTTCATATGACATAGTAGTTCATTGTTCGGTTTGTGATAAAGAATTTTTAGGAAAAACTGAAGTGATTCCGGCTAGTGGTCATACATATGGTGACACTACAGTTGTTGAACCTTCATATAAACAAGAAGGTTATTCTGTTCATACCTGTTTAGTTTGCGGATATGAAGAAAGATTTGATTTTACCGATGCGCTTACCTATATGTCGGGTGATATGAATGGTGACGAGGCTGTAAACAACCGCGATCTTGGTACTTTAATGCGTTACCTTAACGGCTGGGATATAGAGTTTAATTCACTTGCCGCCGACGTAGACCGTGACGGATTTGTAAATAATCGTGATTACGGTGTGCTTATGCGTTGGCTTAACGGCTGGGACGTAGAGCTTAAATAACACAAAATTTGGCTCCTCTTGTAATTCAAGGGGAGCCGATTATTATTGCGGTAATGCTACAAATGCATCATTCTAAGCTACGAAGCAATCTGTAACGTCCAAAAAAGAAAAACGGATTGCCACGTGACTGCCGTCACTCGCAATGACATAAGTGTTTTAATTGCAAATTGCAAAATAAATTTTTATAATGTAGGGACCGGCATCCTTGACGGTCCGTTAATTGTTGTGTGGACTGTCCATAAGGCCGATCCCTACAAAACAAGAATTACTTTTTGTTGCAAAATTTTATAGTAGGGTATATAATTAATATGTATTATTCTTTTATAAGGAGAATTTATATGAAAAGGTTGTTATCACTTTTACTTGCAATAATGCTTATTATATCGGTGTTGGTGATTAACGTGTTTGCTGCAACAAGCACTCTACCCGGTGATGTAAACAGCGATAGTAAGGTTAATAACAAGGATTTAGGTCTGCTTATGCAGTACACAAACGGTTGGGGCGCTACAATAAACACTAAGGTTGCCGACGTTAATGCTGACGGTAAAATTAATAACAAAGATTTAGGTTTACTTATGCAGTATGTTAACGGTTGGGACGTTAAGCTTGAAAGCGTTAAGCAAGACGGTACGATCGACGGTCCGATTATCTATCTTTAAAATTATAATAAAAATTAAGCGGCGCACGTGTCTTTTGTGACACGGCGCCGTTTTTTGCGTTTGGTTTATATTTTACCCTCTTCGCGAAGCACTTTTACTTTAAGCACGGCTATCTGGGTTTTGGCATCCTTAATTTCGCCCGAAAGCACCATTTCTACCGCTTTTTCCAGCGGAATGCGAAGCACGTCTAAAAATTCGTCTTCGTCGGGGTTTTGCTCACCAAAGGTAAGGTTGGTTGCAAGATAGCAATATATAACCTCGTCTATATAGCCGGGTGTGGGATATAATGGATGTAGATCGACATAGTTTTGGGCGGTAGCGCCTGTTTCTTCTTGTAGCTCGCGCTTGCCGCACTCAAGTGGGTCTTCGCCCTGATGGTCGCGTTTGCCTGCGGGTATTTCAAGCGTTTCTTCACCGTAAGGATATCGCCATTGACGCACAAAAAGCAGCTCGTCGCTATCGGTTAGCGCGGCAACACACACGCCGCCCGGATGCTCAATAACCTCGCGTGTGGCGGTGTTACCGTTGGGCAGTAGAGCCACGTCTTGACGCAGGTTTATAACCCTGCCTTTAAATTTGTACTCAGAGCTTAACTGTTTTTCTTTTAAAATCATTATTTTTTGCCACCTTTAATATAATTGTTATATAACGTTGTTAGAGGGTGTTAATGTGAATAGGGTTGTAAAATCGGTTGAGTTTGATTATTTAAAAACCAAAAGAATTATGGATGCTCTTTGCTGTCGAAATGACAATTTAAATATTTTTAGCATTGGTAAAAGCTGTGCAGGTAGAGATATTGCCGCGCTAAAGATAGACAGTGATAGTGAATACGTGTTGTTTGCCGCCGCGTTTCACGGTAGCGAGCACATAACAACCAATATTTTACTTATGTTTATAGAAGAATTTTGCGACGCATATACCAAAAACGGTTCGCTGTGCGGCATAAATGTTCGCAAAGCGCTTGGCAACCGCGGTGTTATTTTTGTGCCGCGTGTTAATGTAGACGGGTGTGAAATCGCCGTTAACGGCGCGGCGGCGTGCGGTAAATATGCCGGTGAAATATATAAACTTGCTAGCGGAGATTTTAGACATTTTAATGCTAATCTGCGCGGTGTGGATATAAACCATAACTTTAACGCCGGTTGGAAACGTTTACACACGCTTGAGCGCAAGGCGGGAATTTTTGGCCCTGCAAGCACGCGTTTTGGCGGCTATGCGCCCCACAGTGAGCCTGAAACACAGGCGATGGTTAATTTGTGCAAAGAATATAACATAAATCACGCGCTTGCGCTTCATTCACAAGGTGAGGTAATTTATTGGAGCTATAACGGACTTGAAAGTGTAAAGGCAAAACGTATGGCAGAAATTATGGCAACAACAAGCGGTTATGCCCTTGACGTGCCTATGGGTCTTGCGGTGGGCGGTGGGTTTAAGGATTGGTTTATAAGCAAATACCGTCGCCCCGCCTTTACGGTAGAGGTCGGCTTGGGTGAGAATCCACTACCTATAGCCGACGCTTATAAAATTTATAGCAAGCTGCGCGAAATGCTTACGATTTTCACCATATTGTAATATTATCACTATATTATTGCTATTTCAATAAAAAAATTAATTCAAATCTTAAAAATTTTTACATTTATGCATACAAAAAAATCTTGAAAATGGATATATAGTAGAGTATAATTACTCTGTTAAGGATATTATGCGTTGCTTTGTTTAGTAATGTATAAAAAGGGCTGTTTTTTGCGTGATTCAGCCCCCACGTCCAAAAAGAAAGGATATGTTGAAAATGAAAAAAGAACGCAGAGTAGGAACTGTATCAAGAGGTATTCGTTGCCCAATTATTCGTGAGGGTGACAACCTTGCGGCTATTGTGGCAGACAGCGTTATTGAGGCGGCAGAAATTGAGGGCTTTGAGCTTCACGACCGTGACGTTATTGCTATGACCGAGTCGATTGTCGCTCGTTCGCAGGGTAATTATGCGACTGTAGACAATATCGCGGCTGATGTAAAGGCAAAATTTGGTGATAACACAATAGGCGTTATTTTTCCAATACTTTCTCGTAACCGCTTTGCAATATGCCTTAAGGGTATAGCAAAGGGCGCCAAAAAGATAGTGCTTATGCTAAGCTACCCTTCTGACGAGGTTGGCAACTCACTTGCTACCTACGATTTAATTGATGCTGCAGGCATTAATCCATATAGCGACGTTTTGTCACTTGAGCGTTACCGCGAGGTTTTTGGCGTGCAAAAGCTTGAATTTACAGGCGTTGACTATGTTCAGTATTACAGCGACCTTATTAAAGAAATGGGTGCCGAGGTAGAGATTATATTTGCTAATCAACCAAAGGCAATACTTGATTATACCGATTGCGTACTCACATGCGATATTCACACTCGCGCTCGCACTAAGCGTCTTCTTAAAGCGGCAGGCGCTAAGATTGTTTACGGTCTTGACGATGTTTTAAACACATCGGTTGACGGCAGTGGCTATAATGAAAAGTATGGTCTTTTGGGCTCTAACAAGTCTACCGAAGAAACAATTAAATTGTTCCCCAAAGAGTGTAAGGATTTGGTTCTTGATGTGCAATCTCGCGTTCTTGCTGCTACAGGTAAGCACGTTGAAGTTATGGTTTACGGTGACGGTGCGTTTAAAGACCCACAGGGCAAAATATGGGAGCTTGCCGACCCGGTTGTATCTCCTGCATTTACCGACGGTCTTATTGGCACACCTAACGAATTAAAATTAAAATACTTGGCAGATAATGACTTTAAGGATTTAAGCGGCGAAGAGCTTAAAGAGGCTATTTCTGCCAGCATTAAGGCAAAAGACGGCAGCAGCCTTGTAGGTAATATGGCGGCACAGGGTACTACACCACGTCAGATTACCGACCTTATAGGCTCATTATGCGATTTAACAAGCGGCTCAGGTGACAAGGGTACACCTGTTGTTTTGGTGCAAGGTTATTTCGACAACTATACAAATTAAGACTATATAAAAAGCCCACAGCATCTGTTTTTAGGTGCTGTGGGCGGCATTTAATTGGCTTTTATAAAAAGAAAGGAAGAAGAATATATGAGTTCAAACGTAAGACCGGAATCAATGAAAAGAATTACCACAATAGAGCTTGCTAATGCATTTATAGAAGAACAAATTGCCGAGGTAAGAGCACAAGTTGGCGACAAAAAGGTACTGTTAGCACTTTCGGGCGGTGTGGATAGCTCGGTTGTTGCGGCACTGCTTATAAAGGCTATTGGCAAACAGCTTGTTTGCGTGCACGTAAATCACGGACTTATGCGCAAGGGCGAAAGTGAAGCCGTTATAGATATGTTTGGTAAAGAACTTGACGCAAATCTTATTTACGTTGACGCTACCGACCGTTTTCTCGATTTGCTTGCAGGTGTTAGCGAGCCTGAAAAGAAGAGAAAGATTATCGGTGCCGAGTTTATAAATGTTTTTGCCGATGAGGCACGTAAGCTCGAGGGAGTTTCATATTTGGCGCAGGGTACAATCTACCCCGATATACTTGAAAGTATTAAGGCAGCCGAAGGCAAAAAAGCGGTAAAATCACACCACAACGTTGGCGGCCTGCCCGAAGATTTACAGTTTGAACTTGTAGAGCCAATTAAACTTCTCTTTAAAGACGAGGTTCGTGTTGTGGGCGAGGCTTTAGGGTTACCACACGCAATGGTTTACCGTCAGCCGTTCCCGGGTCCGGGCCTTGGTGTGCGCTGCCTTGGCGCTATCACACGCGACCGACTTCACGCTTTACGCGAAGCCGACGCAATTTTGCGCGAAGAGTTCGACAACTGCGGTCTTGCCGAAAAGGTATGGCAGTACTTTATTGCAGTGCCTGACATAAAGAGTGTTGGTGTTAAGGATGAAAGCCGTTATGAAGGCTGGCCGGCAATAATTCGTGCGGTAAACACAAAAGACGCAATGACCGCAACTATTGAAGAAATACCTTATGAAATTCTTCATAAGATTACCTACCGCATCACTCACGAGGTAGAGGGCATTAACCGAGTATTGCTCGACCTTACACCAAAGCCAATCGGCACTATTGAATGGGAATAATACCAAGTTAATACAATAAATCTATAGTAGCAGACAGTGGTTTTCATTGTCTGCTATTTTTTTATTATCATTATTATTTCGCGTACAATTATTATCCATAGTAGAGCCACAGAAATCGTAAATCACGATATAATTTATAACTAACCGAAGCACGACGGCAGGGAGAAATTCTTGCCGTCTTTTCAATTTCTTCAATCATTTTTCAATCTTTTGTGGTATAATGGTGTATAAGTGGAGGTGTCGATATGCGACTTTTGCTTGTGGAAGATGAAAAAAGAATGGCGCAGGCTCTATGCGAAATACTGCGTCAAGAAAAATACGAAGTAGATCATTATGCTAACGGGCTTGACGGTTTAGCCGCCATCGAGAGCGATATATACGATATTATTATCCTTGATGTTATGCTCCCCGGAATGAATGGATATGAGATTGCAAAGAAAGCACGGCAGAAGGGTATCCGCACACCGATTCTGATGCTTACGGCGAAAGCGGAACTTGACGACAAAGTAACCGGTCTTGACAGCGGTGCAGACGATTACCTCACAAAGCCTTTTATGACTAAGGAACTGCTGGCGCGCCTTCGTGCCCTTGGCAGACGTAACATAAACACAGCAGATGGCACACTCTGTTACGGAGACATTTGCCTTGATATAAATACATCCACACTATCCTGTACAACTAATGGGCAAAGTGTGCGGCTGAGTGAAAAGGAGTATCGTATTCTTGAATATCTCATTGCTAATCAGGGGCAGATACTTACCCGTGAGCAGCTTGCGGTTAAGATTTGGGGCTTTGAGAATGAAGCAGAATATAACAATGTTGAAGTGTATATGTCCTTTACCCGTAAAAAGCTGAGTTTCGTCGGCGCAAAGGCGGAAATCAAAGCGGTGCGTGGTATTGGCTACGAATTGAGGTGTGACGATGTTTAAGAAATCAAGAAAAAAGATCGTTGCCGCCATTATGTCTATACTCGTTCTTTTGTGGGTGGGAACACTTGGCGTTATTTACGCATCAAGTTATTTTGAAATGACAAAACAAAATAAACAGATGTTAGAGGCGCACGCTGAAATGTATACCATAAATCAGTCTGTAAGTGACTTTCCATCTTTTAGACCAAGGCCGGATGATAATCGTGATTTTAATCATAAATTCAATCCCGAATCACCACGTTTTCAATTGTCAACCTTTTATTCGGTAGCCGTATCCTATGATGGTGAAATCCTCGAAGTGAAAAACGGAATGTCTACGGTACATACTAATGAAGAATTAGTGAGTTTGACAGAAAGTATTATAAAAAGTGGTAGAAACAACGGAACCGAGAATAATCTTGCCTTTTATAAAACCGATAAAGACGGATACACTCTTGTCAGCTTCATGGATAATACCGTTATTAACGAGAGTGCGATGACCTTGTTCCGATATACACTTATCTTTGGCGGCGTAGCCATAGCTATATTGTTTTTCCTTGCCGTGTATTTGGCAAAAAGAATCGTTGATCCCCTTGAAGAAAGCTATCAAAAACAAAAGCAGTTCATTTCGGATGCAGGCCACGAATTAAAAACCCCTGTATCGGTAGTCAATGCCAATGCTGAACTTCTGTCACGTGAGATTGGGGATAATCAATGGCTGCAAAATATTCAATATGAAAATGAGCGAATGGGAATGTTGGTAGGTCAGCTTCTTGACCTCGCGCGAACCGAGAATGTAACTCCACAGATGGAACGTATAGATTTTAGTCGTCTTGTTGCCGGCGAATCACTCCCGTTTGAAAGTGTTGCTTTTGAAAAAGGTCTTGTGCTGAATACCAATATTACAAGCAATATCGGCGTGGTTGGAAACAGTACACAGCTCAAACAGATAGTATCTATACTGCTTGATAACGCTATCCGCCATAGTAAAGAGCAAGGCGAAGTGTGGCTGACCTTAACCAAGGAACACGGTTTTGCAAAACTCTCGGTAATCAATAAGGGTGATGAAATCCCCGAAGAACAACGCACAAAGATCTTCGAGCGTTTTTACCGTGTAGATACCGCCCGTAACGACGACAAGCATTACGGTCTTGGACTTGCCATCGCCAAAGCAATTACCACCACACACAAAGGTAATATTGCGGTGCATTGCTTTGATGGATTCGTAGAGTTCAGAGTGCAGATCCCCACAATCTGAAAAATGAAAGAAATTCAATAAAACTTCAATCTTCCTCCTGTACAATGGTTGTATCATGGTACAGGAGGTTTTTTATGGCATTTCAAACCGTATTTAAGAGATACGAACTGAAATATATGCTCACAACCGAGCAAAAGGAACTAGTCCTTGCAGCGATGACACCGTATATGAAGCTTGATAAATACGGAAGAACCACCATCCGAAACCTTTATTTTGATACGGATACCTATCTTTTGATTCGCCGATCCATTGAGAAGCCGACTTATAATGAAAAATTGCGCATACGAAGTTATAGCAAAGCCGATGCCGATAGTGTCGTTTTTGTTGAACTGAAAAAGAAATATAAGCACGTGGTATATAAACGAAGAATGTCCTTGCCGGAAAACGAAGCAATGAAATGGCTGTCAGGAGAAAAGCATACCGACAAGCACACGCAAATATCAAATGAGATTGATTATTTTATGGAACATTACGGAACGCTTCATCCTACGATATTTCTCTCTTATGAGCGAGAAGCATTTTATGCAAATGACGGCAGCGACTTCCGTGTAACCTTTGATGATAATATACTTTGCAGGGGGGAGGATCTGTGTTTGCAATCCGATGCCTACGGTACACCGATTTTACCCGAAGGTAAGGTGTTAATGGAAATTAAATGCAGTGGCGGTATTCCGCTTTGGATGACGCAGGTGCTTTCAAAAGAGCATATCTATAAAACCTCGTTTTCAAAATACGGAACGGCGTACAGAACGCTGATTTTTCCGCAAAACCATAAAATGAACTCATATAATATGTTGGAGGTAACTCGTAATGCTTGAAAATTTATTTAAAGGATTATTTGATACGGATTTAACGGCGGTCATCAGCGTGACCGATTTTCTTCTCTGCTTAGGGTGTTCTCTTGTATTAGGGCTTGTAATGGCGTTTGCCTATATGTACCGCACCCGTTATACAAAGAGTTTTGTTGTAACACTTGCTCTGCTCCCTGCGGTAGTTTGCGTTGTTATTATGATGGTCAACGGTAATGTAGGTGCAGGTGTTGCGGTGGCAGGTGCATTCAGTCTTGTGCGTTTCCGCAGTGTTCCCGGTACTGCAAAGGAGATCTGCACACTATTTCTTGCAATGGGCGCAGGTCTTATCGCAGGTATGGGTTATCTCGGCTTTGCGGCATTGTTCACCCTTGTTATGTGCATAATGTTTTTGCTATACAACCATTTGGATTTTGGCGCAAAAAAGAATGCCGCCACCTACAAAACATTTACCATTGTTATCCCCGAAGATTTGGATTACACAGGCGTGTTTGATGATATTTTCAAAGCATATACCACATCTTTCGACCTCGCCCGTGTAAAAAGCACCAATATGGGCAGTATGTTTAAGCTCACATACAATGTGGTTTTGCGTGATGTAACCAAGGAAAAGGAAATGATCGATAAGCTACGTTGTCGCAACGGTAATCTTGAAATCACCGTATCCAAGCAAGAAACTACGGTGACAGAGCTTTAATTTTAGGGGTGCTTTATGAAGAAATATATATCCATATTATTGGTTTTCTCCTTGGTATGCTGTCTGCTTTCTGGCTGCGGAAAACCAAGTGATAACGATGGAACAATCGATAAAAATAACGAATCAAGCGTTACTGAACCATCAGATACATCTTCCGACCCTGTAGATGTAGACTTTTCACAGGCAGATGAGGATATGTTTACCGATCGTGATGGTAAAATCGAGTATGATGAAAGCAAGACCGTGTCTGTTCAACTGAATGGAGACTCAGCAACATCAAGCTCTAACAGCGTTAAAATATCCGGTAGTACAGTGACAATAACTGAAGAAGCAACCTATGTTATTTCGGGAACACTTACAGACGGTATGATTATTGTCAATGCGGAGGACACCGCTAAATTGCAGATCGTACTGAACGGCGTAGATATTACCAGTAAAACCTCAGCGGCACTGTATATTTTAGAAGCGGATAAAGTGTTTGTAACACTTGCAGACGGGAAAACAAATACTCTTGCCAACGGCGGATCTTTCACCGCAATTGATGAGAATAACATTGATGCCGCAGTATTCTCTAAACAAGATTTGACCTTTAATGGTTCGGGCAGTTTGATGGTGATATCTCCTGCGGCTCACGGTATCGTCTGCAAAGATGACCTTGTGTTCACAGGCGGAACTTACACAGTAAATTCTGCATCTCACGGTTTGGATGCTAACGACAGCGTGAGAATATCATACTCCACTAAACTTACCATTGATGCAGGCAAGGACGGCATCCACTGCGAAAATACCGATGATGCTTCACTCGGCTTTATCTACATCTCTAACGGCACGTTCAATATTGAAGCAGAGGGCGATGGTATAGCCGCAAGTGCTTATGTGCAGATTGAAAACGGTACTTTTGATCTTATTATCGGCGGTGGCAGTGAAAACGGAAGTAAGGAACATTCGGATAACTTTGGCGGTTTCATGGGTGGAGGACATGGCGGTGGCAGACCCGGTGAAATGCGACCGGGTGGCTCACAAGGTTCAACCACCACAATAGATGAAAGCAGTACGAGTATGAAGGGCATTAAAGCAACTAACAGTCTTTTGATCAGTGGCGGCACTTTTAAGATCGACTCTGCCGATGACTCTGTTCATTCGGATGTATCAGTTACAATAAACGGCGGCGCGTTTGAAATAGCTTCCGGCGATGATGCTATCCACGCAGAAGAAAATCTCACCATTACAGCAGGAACTTTCAATATTACTGAAAGTTATGAGGGCTTGGAAGCCTTAAATATCAAGGTAATGGGCGGTGACATCAAACTCGTTGCCAGTGATGACGGCTTGAATGCTGCGGGCGGTACCGATTCCAGTGGTACGACCGGTGGCCGAGACGGAATGTTCGGTGGAGGCTTCGGCGGAATGTCTTCCGGTAACGGCAGTATCGTCATCTCCGGCGGAAACCTTTATGTAAAAGCATCGGGGGACGGAATTGATGCCAACGGAACGATTACCATATCGGGTGGATACACCATTGTTACAGGTCCTACGCAAGGCGATACCGCAACTCTTGATTATGACAGGAGCGCAACAATTACGGGTGGCACGTTTATCGGCACAGGTGCTCAAGGTATGGCACAGACATTTAGTGATTCCAAGCAAGGTGTTGTAGCGGTGAGTGTTGGTAATCAAAGTGCAGGAACTAATATTACACTGAAAGATAAAAGCGGTAATACAATTATCGAGTATGCTCCCGAATTATCTTTTGCAGTTGTGATCCTAAGCAGTCCTGATATTGTATCCGGTGAGACCTATACAATCACCGTGGGTTCGGAATTGGGAGAATTTGAAGCAAACTGATAAGTTTATATTAATGGCAAGGTGCAAAATCTTTGCAGTTAATTTTATAAATAGCTTGAATTTTCGCATTAAATTGCTTATGATATTTTTGTTGGCGTGGCAACAAAAAATCTGATAGTCCATATTTTATAGATAATACAGATGTATGAGATACCACGAGCTAAACCATCCATACAAAATTGTTTAAGTTACAGTTTTCGGGAGCGAGTGGGAATAATCCGTTGTATTTAAAGACAGGTTTTAAATAACAAAATGCCTTTTCGCTAAATGCGGGAAGGCACTTTATTTTTTAGATTAAATGTGCTATAATATGTAATGGTAAAATGCTTTTTCGGAGGTATACATATGAAACTGAAAAAACTAAACAAAGGTGTACTTAAATTATGGTACATTCGCGCGGCTATTGGTGTTGTGGCGCTTTTGGGTGTTTTTGCAACTACAGCCTTAATTTTAAATGCCAGTGGGGCAACCAACGGCGTAACACTTGCTGTGTTGTTGGGCGTTGGAATACCGGTTGCTATAATAATTGGTTTTACTTTAATTATGCCGGCCCTTCGCTATAAAATGTATGCGTGGGGTTATGATGACAAGCGCATAATTGTAAAGCAAGGCGTGATTTTTAGACAAAGAGTAGTAATACCTGTGTGTCAGATTCAGGACCTTCACAGAACACAGGGCCCTATTATGATGATGCTAAGCTTGAGCGATGTAACCGTTTCGACAGCGGGCTCTAATTTTAATATTTCTACCCTTACAACCGCAGAGGCAGACCTTATGATCGACGAGCTTGAGCGTAATCTTGAGACAAGAATTGAGGAACTGAAAAATGAAGAGATTTGACAAAGGGTATATTTACTCGAGCTTGTTGTCGGATTTGTTTGGCAGTTTTGTAGTGATGTTTGTCTTTTTTAAAGATATGCTTGTTGATGACACGGCAAATATGGCGGATATTATAGCGGCGACACCTTTTTTGGTGATTGGATTTTTTGTAATTTATACCTGCTTTATTGTTTATAGAATTTTGTATTATAAGACTTCGGGATACGAACTGACCGAGAAAGAGATTAAATGCAACAGGGGTGTGCTGTTTAGAAAACGATCGGTTTTGGAGTACAAAAAGGTGCACGCCATTAACAAAAAGCAAAACATATTTCATAGAATTTTTGGTATCGCAATTTTAACGGTTGACAGTGGCTCTACCAACACGT
Source organism: Acutalibacteraceae bacterium (assembly GCA_045534895.1). Taxonomy (GTDB): domain Bacteria; phylum Bacillota; class Clostridia; order Oscillospirales; family Acutalibacteraceae; genus UBA737. The sequence goes on along the minus strand of JAZSKN010000047.1, from coordinate 9,099 downwards.
CGCATCAAGCTGAAATAACAATTATAGAAAAGTCAAAAACTGTTGACGCATTGCTTCTCGAACTAAACGCATTAAAAGAAAACGGCGTGCGAAGCACCGATGCTTTAAAAGAAGAGGTGCTGCTGTCTGACAAGGATAGCTTATACCGTTTTACCTCTAAAAAGAAGATGCTGTATACGCTTATTAACATTGTTTCAACGGCGTTTTTTACAGCAGTGCTTGGAGCGTTGGCAATTGTTGTTATAGGTGTTTGTAAGCTTATGCTTCGGCTTGACGGCCTTGGTACGTGGGGCGAGTATTTTTTGTTTGCTGTGCTGATTACCGTGGGGGCAGTGCTGTTGCTTTCGCTATTTTCGTTTATAGGCTGTTTGATTCATTCGTTTGTAAGATACCACGATTTTTCAATTACAAGGCGCGGCAACGACATTCAAATTTCGTTTGGACTTTTAGAGCGTCATACCAATACGTTTAGCTATGACAGAATCAAGGCTGTTAAAATCACACAGGGTCTTGTTCAGCGTATGCTGGGCTTTGCTGCAATTAAGCTTGAGGTTATTGGCTATACAAACGATAATGGAAACGATAACAGCGCCGACCTTGGTGTGCTTGTTCCGTTTTGTAAATATGACGAGATTGGTGAAATTTTAGGCAAGGTATTGCCCGACTATGTTCCCGACAAAAAACAGACAAAGTCGGTGTCGTATTTTTCGTTTGTGTCGTGGTTTGCTTTAATTTTGGGTATTGTAATCGGTGTTGCTTTATTGCAGGCGGTTGCAACTATGATTATATTCGACGTGTCGACTGCGGTTATTGCTACGGTTGCTTTTGCGACAGCAGGGGCAGGCGCCGTAATACTTATTGTAAAGGCGCTTAGCGCAATTCTTAGTTACCAAAATAACGGGCTTGCAATTAGTGGTGACAAAATAACCGCTTACTATGGCGGGTTTACCAAAAACATTACGGTATTTATGGCTAAAAATCTTATTGCAGCCGAAAACGTAACAACACCGCTAAGAGAGAAAAAGGGTATTACAAGCCTTGTAATGCACATAAAAACCAATGCGTTGTCTAACGAGGTGAAGGTTCATATTCAAGACAGCGCACTTTCAAATGAATTAGAAAAAATGTTAATTTTATAATTTAAAATGCTCTGCTGCAAAAAGCAGGGCATTTTGATTTTTATATTAATTAATATAAAATATTAAAATGTATTGCTTTTATTGTAGAAAAATGTTACAATTACTATGAACAAGAATGCTTGAACGCAAAGGAGAAAATTAATGAAGGTTTGTAGCTTGAAAAGGATAGTGGGTCTATTACTGGTATGTGCCATACTTTTAGGCACTTTTGGTGTAGCAAGCCCTGCGGTAAATATAACGGCAAAAGCCGAAAGTGCCGCATCATATAGCGAGTATTCTATCTGGAGCGGCAGTGCCGCATCGGGATTTGCAGGCGGTGACGGTACAAAAGATAATCCGTTTATAATTGCCACAGCCGATCAGCTTTACCTCGCGCTAAACAGTGTTACCGGCACGACAAGTGGGGTAGAAACAATGGAATCGGTTGCGGGTGGTTACCAGTCCGACAAGATTTTAAAACAGGGATCTACCAGTGTGTACGTTCCTGTTTATACACCATATTACTACAAGGTTGCCGACGGTGTTAAGGCTTTTTATCTTAATGATATTGCGGGAAAAGAAACTTTGGTTGGCATTAAAACCTTGGTTAACAGCAGTTCAAAAAAAGATTGGAGACCTTCAAAAAGCTTTGTAGGTCATCTTGACGGTAACGGAGTTACCATTTACGGTATGTACTCTTCTTCTGGACGAGGACTTGTTTATAAATTAGACGGCTCTTCTACGGTTAAGAACTTTAATATGGATTCTTGTTATTCGGTAGGCAGCGGCAACGCGGCAATAGTTGCCACTGTGCTTGGTACATATAACAATGATAGCACTACTATTACTGTTGCAAATATTTCTGTTCGTAATTCATATATAAAATCAAGTCGTAATATTACAGTTACCAAAAGAACAGATAACGAATATTATCAATATTCGTCAGGTCCCGCGGGTGTTATTTCGACAAGCTCTACCTGTGAAAATCTTACCATTGCAAACTGTCTTTACGATGGATACTCTTGTGAAAGAGTAATTGGTAGCAGTTCGGACGCTACGGTAGATATGATTGGTGGCATTGTAAGCGGAGGTTCTAGTATGAACAACGTTACGGTTGTGGGAAGCGTGGCATTAAATGCGCCCGTAACCGATGAGGTTTGTGTAGACGGTAAAGAGGTGTTTTATAACCGATATGACGCAAACCTCGGATATCCGGTTTTTTTCTATAATTGCTATTCTGATATGCCGGTTACACTTACGACAAAATATCCCGGTAAATATGATAAATTAAATGTAATTGACCGTTTGGATGTCAAGGCAAAATACGAATTGCTTGATATGGCAAAGCTTGATTGGTTAATCAATTGGAAATTAACCGATGTGAGTGGCGGTGAAGAATATTTTCACGGTGAATCGAGAACAATACCAACCCCAAGAGTAAACGAGATTGATAATTTGTTAAATCCTTCATTTGCAACACAGATAGCATCACAAAATAATGACGGTGGCGCATACAACACGTTTGGTGGCGCGTATTATAGCGGAACCTACGGTATGTATCATGCTCTTGTGGGTTCGGGTACAGAAAATGACCCATATATTATACACAACGCATTTGAGTTGGCCCGCGCAATTGCTTCGGGCGGAATGAATGTATACAACCAGCTTTACTATAAATTGGCTTGTGATATAGATGCAAGCGGAATAACATGGATTACACAAGACACTATAAACAATTCAAACAATACGCCAAAGTACAAGTATGTCGAATTTGGCGGCGTGCTTGACGGTGACGGACATATTGTAAGCGGCATTTCTGTAGGTGATGATGATAGTGTAGGTCTTATTCCTATACTTGCTAAGACCGGTGTTGTAAAAAATCTTCATATACGTAACAGTTGGTTTATATCAAGTGAACAGTATGCGGGCGCTATTGTTGGCGAAGCCAAGCTTGGCGCTCAGGTAATTGGTTGCTCGGTAGAAAAAAGTACTGTTGTAAGCAGATTATCTGATAAGCATATAATAGGTCAGATAAAAGGCACTGTACTAAAAAACAGTTACTATATAACTGATGATAATTCGACCGCCGTAAGCAAAAAAAGCTATTATGATGAAAACGGTTATATAGCTAATATTGACGTTACCAAAAAATCAGACATATGGTATCTTGGCGGTAGAGATTCAAGCGAGCTTAGGCTTATTAATTTTGCGCAAGCGCAAAAGCTTACCGACGTAGACGGTGACGGTGAGGCTACCGAATACACCGCGCGTGATTTGGCGGCGCTTCGTCAGGCTTTATTGTTTGAGGCAAGTTATCAATACATTTATGCCGATGTTGACCGAAACGGCGATGTAAACATATTGGATCTTGTTGTATTGTGCAACGAAATGACAGGTGATTACAGTAATCCAAGCAATGATTTTTGGCGTAATGTAAAATTAGGTAAGGTTAATATTTATTACGGTGAAAATGACAACTATGATGCCGCGCGCAAGCTGGAGCTTTATCTTGAAAACGCGCTACCCGACACAGATGTTTTAAAGGTTGTTTCTGCCGACAAAACAGTAAGCGGCAAGCAAAGCGACAGCAGCGCAGTATACGTACATCAAAACGATATTACAGGTAAGCCTACGGGATCGCTTGAGATTATTGTAGGTGATATTGCAAACTACAGCGCATATTCAAAAAGCGGTCTTGCAACTAATGATTATGCTATAACATATGATTCGCAAAACGGTGTTTTATGGCTTAAGGGTGGCAGTTTTACGGGTGTAGAGCAAGCGGTTGTTGACTTTGTAAATAATTCTAAGGTTGAAACCGGTGAAGTTTATACCGTAAACACGGCAACCCTATCGCCTGAAAAGCGCGCAAAAACGGTTAAGGTAGACACCAACTACGACGGCGTTGCCGACACCGAAAAGGTGATGTATTATGCGTGGGGCGATGAATTTGATGGCATTAAAGACGTAGAAACAGGTGAAGATTCTCAAATTTCGGTAGATATCTGGAATCATTCAAGAATGAGAACCGAAACCGAGGTTGGTAAGGGCGGAAACTACAACAACGTTGAAACCGCAAACGAAAAAGAGCTTTCAAAGCTATATGCTATAAAAAACGGACGTCTTACCGTTACGCGTGGCATAAAGGCTGAAAAAGCTACCACCGTTACCGATAAGTTAGGCTATGTTAGACTTGAAAATCAAACGGGCTCTACGGCACTTAATGATTCTATTGATAGCGATGACGTGATTGCAAATCCGGGTCTGATTAAAACCAATCACTCTATGCTGTGGAAGCAGGGCTATGCTGAAATGTACGGCAGTTTACCGTCTGACGGACACACCTTTGCTTCGTGGTGGATGTTAGGTCACGGCACGTTTAATAACATTGCGGCTGACGAAACGCTTTACAGCAAGGTTTATAAGCTTAATAACACCGGTGAATACGCATATGACGGGTCGAGCACATGGCCTGTTTCAACCAATCCTAAAACATATAAATACCAGTTACCGACAAACTATTTTGAAATAGACATATGGGAGCTTATGCAAAATCCAAGCATTACACATTCTACGGTAAGAAAAAGCAAAACAACCGGTAGCTATGATTATCGCTTATATCTTAACGTGCATAAGTTTTATTCGGTTGGAGCAAGAAATAATCCGGAAACGGTTAACGTTATAGATTGGGATAACCCCGGTACACCGCGCGCAACCATGAAAAAAGAATGGTTTGGCTCTAAGAATTTTTACTTTAGCACAAGCGCTCGCTACCTTGACTTTACCGACGGTTCAACCACGCGTTTTACCAAGGACTGGCTTGGCAGAGTTACGGCAAATTATGTCGAGGCGCTTCAAAAACAGCTTACGGCACCTCGTAGATACGGATTTTATTGGAGCACAAACGGTGTTGATAAGTTTAACTTTACGCTGTATATTTACGATATCAACGGCGACGGTGTCGAGGGTGACGATGCAATACTTGGTACAAGTGATATGACCTATAATAAAGATAGTGGTATGACTCCAAGCGATTACGATGTTATAAACGATGCCGAGGTCGCTAATCAGTATATGTATTTCTTAATAGATAATATACTTTATACCTCTAATCCAAATCATCAAAATTCAACAAGTGAAAATGCCGTTATGCATACCGATATGCTTACCGATAACGGCACTGCATCAAATCCCGATAAAATAGCCCTTGATATAGATTATTTAAGAATTTATCAATACGATGGCAGGCGTGATATAATTTTGCACGAGACAGAGGACTTTAACAACGGTAACCACTTTGGTTATTAATATTACAAAACTGCGCATCCCCAAAAAGATGAATTTTTAGTGGGGCAACACATCAAATGGCACGGTAATTCTAACGTATACCGTGCCATTTTAACATATTGAATTATAAAATTCGATTTTGGGGCGGATTATCCCTATATGAACACACATACTTTAAAACCTGTGGCGAGCCGTATGTTATGTTTAATTCGTATTTGGGTCTTGAAACGGGTTATCGCGCAGGCACACCGGGTCAAAGCTGGCGCACGGCGGCGGGTCAATGGCTGCTTTATTCTTTGGTAAGATTTATTTACGGTCTTACACCTGAATTTGAAGGACTGCGTATAAAGCCTTGTCTGCCACTTACGTGGAATGATTGTTTTATAAGTAAAAAATTCCGCGGTTGTATCTATAACGTGCATTTTACAGGTAGCGGAAAAGTGACAAGCATTACCGTAAACGGTGAAAAACACGATATTAAAAAGGCGATAGTACCAATCAAAAATGCCACTTTTGATATAGAAGTAATACTTGAATAAAAAAATAATAACACGTGGTATGCGTGTTATTATTTTTTGTATTTTATTTTTCTTTTTCTTATACAGTCGGCGATTTCTACCGATTGCAAACCGCTTGAAACGTCTTCGGTGTAATCGCCCGAACGCACAGCTTCAAAAAAATCTCGATTTTCTTGATAAAAACCACTTTCGAGGAACATTTCGGTGCTGTCTATAAGGCTGTCACCGTAGATAGTATCGGTAACATTATTGCCCACAAGGCGAGTGAGCTTACCTGGGGAGTCGGGATTACTCCAAAAAGGCAGTTCTACAAAGTAGGTAGCAACATCTGTGTTTACAGAAATTCTTTCAGCTACTGTACCGCCCATAGCAACAAGCGACAGTTGAGCTATTGCTCCGCTTTCAAAAATTCCGTTCAGATAAATATTAGCAACGTTTTTGTTTTCGCCATCAATTTGCTGATATGTAAAATCTACCGTTTTGTAGTCGCAGTCAGCAATAAATTTTACTGCATCTATAGCGTGAATAGTGGTGGTAGAGAAATCATCGTCGCGACGGTCCTTACGGTACATCTGATATGTTATATTGCGTACTACCTCGTTTTTCGTAAACTCTTTCAAGGCTGCTAAAAGCGGGGTGTATCTGCGATTAAAGGCAACGCGAACCGTAACGCCCGATTCTTTTGCGGCACTGATTAGTTTTTTAACTTCTTTTTTGTTACGGCCGGGCGGCTTCTCTAAAATAAGGGGGTATCCCATTTCTAATATTTGTGTAGCAATATCAACTGTTTTATCAACGGGTGATATAAGACAAACCGCATCGGGCTTTATTTCGTTTAGCATTAATTTGTAGTCGGTATATGATTTTTTAAAACCAAACTGTTCCTTGAACGACTCGGCGTTTTCGATTTTTAAGTCACAACACGCGGCAAGCTGTGTATCGGGATAGGTTTCAGCATATTTTTTAAAAGCAGGACCGTGTCCCGAACGTGCCATATTACCGCAACCGATACTGCAAATCTTAAACATAATCAATTCTCCTTTTGTATTCAGCAGGTGATATGCCTGTCTGTTTTTTAAAGATTTTACACAGGTAGGAGGCTGAGCAAAAACCTACCAACTCTGCAATTTCAGCCATAGTTTTTTCGGGTGCGTCAAGCAGCATTTCTTTCGCCATATCAATTTTTTTGTTTAGTATGTATTCCATAGGCGGAACGCCGTAATTTTTAACAAACAGTCTGCGTAAATGCGCAGGTGAATAGCCTGATATTTGCGATAAATACTCGGGCGTGATTTTTTTATAATAGTTAATGTTTATATATTCAACGGCTGAAAAAAGCTTATAGTTGTCGGCATAGTCTTTGCTTTTTTTTAGTTTTTGTGAACATAATATGTAAATCAACCGCAGAAACAATTCGGCTACCTTGATTTTAGAAAGCGGAGCGCCCGAGCGGTGAAACTCACTTATATCTTTAAAAAGACGCAGAGAATTTGTGTCTTTGCTTATAGTGTTTATTTGAAAATCAAAATCATGCTTATTAAAAAAAGAAATAAAATAATAAGAAAGATCGTCATTTCCGCAGTTTGACAATACTACGTTTTCAAAATCCTTGATGTAAATCACGTCGCCTGCAGAGCAAACTTGTTCGACATCTTTGGTTTTAACCTTACATTTACCTGATTCTATACAATAAAACGCCGAGTGTTCGCAGGTGTGATTCCATATCCAACCCATACGGTGTTTGTAATAACCCGCATTTTTTAATGCGGTAACAGGATTTGAAGTAAAATTGTCAAAATCTTTAATGTTACTCATAGGAAGAATTCCTTTCAAATCATTAACTTTATTTTACTGAGCAAAGCAATTTTTGTCAAGGCAAATGAGCGAATTGTTATATAATTAGAGCGTGGATTGTATTGCCAAAAATACTATTTGATTATATAATTATAAAAAATATTACATTCGGGAGAAAATTATGAAAGCATTAGTTGCTATAAGAAAAGATAAAACGTTCGACACTTTTTTTACACAGGAAAACATCAAGCTTGCCGAGTCACTTGGCGAAATAGTATGGCTTGATACCGCAGTTGCCACACAGGATGAATTAAAAGAAAAAATCAAGGATTGCGATACCTACGTTACCTGTTGGGGTTCGCCTGCGCTCACACCCGAAATTTTAGAGTGTGCGCCCAAGCTGAAGCTACTTACTCATTTGGGCTCAACCGTAGCGCCCGTAGTTTGTGACGAGGTTTATGAGCGTGGTATCAAGGTGATAAGCGGTTTTGACTATTTTTCGAAATCTACCGCAGAGGGCGCCGTTGCATATATGCTTGCGGCTATGCGAAACATTCCTTTTTATAACGATAGATTAAAATCACAAAAAATATGGCGTGAAACCGATGATTACACCGACGGCGTTATATATAAAAAGGTTGGCCTTGTAGGCTATGGCGGCGTTGGTAAATACGTTGCAAAAATGCTTAGCACCTTTGATGTAGATATGAAGGTTAGTGCTCGACGCGAGCTTCCAAAGCAGGACAAACAACTTTACGGTTTTACTCAGTGCTCTATGGAAGAAATTTTTTCAACCTGTGATATAATATCAATTCATCTTGCCTATAACAGCAGTACGCATCATATGATTAATGACGAATTGCTGTCAAAAATAAAGCCGGGCGCACTGCTTGTAAACACCGCTCGCGGAGCTGTAATAGATGAGGCGGCGATGATAAAGCATCTTAAAGCCGGCGATTTTAATGCGGCGCTTGACGTGTACGAACAAGAACCGATTAATATGGATAATCCCATGCTTGATTTGCCAAACGTTTTAATGCTACCGCATCAGGCAGGCGTTACCGTAAATTTACGCGCTGTATTAACACGCGACCTAATGCAAGAAAGCGTGGATTTTATTGACAACGGCATTCCCGTAAAAAATGAGATATTAGCATCTAAGGCAATTAATATGTCCAAATTTTAAGGAGATAAAACTATGCTGAATTCACCGTACAAAAAACCTTACATAACACCGCCGTCCGAGCATCCGCGTGTAATGTTCAGACAAAGCGATAAAGAAAGAATAGTAGCCAATTTTACCCACGTCGAAAACCGTCGCGCATACGAGCTTTGGCAGCGTATTTGTAAAAAAGATTTTCGTGAGTTTTATGATGACATAA
>JAZSKN010000034.1:0-13188 GCA_045534895.1 Acutalibacteraceae bacterium | reverse complement strand
GATTTTAATGTTGTTTTTATACATTGTTTAAATGTTTATATATTTGGAATGATGAATTCGATTTGGACGTTTAGGACAACTATGGGATTATTTGTTTACGGCAAGTGGAGACCTCTTATTTCTGCAGTAATCAATCTTGTTGTATCAATCTGGTGGGCAACTGAATTTGGCCTTGTCGGTGTTTTGCTTGGTACGACATTTACAAGAGTTTTAACAAACGTATGGTACGATCCGCTTATAGTATATAAGCACGGACTAAAGAAAAAACCATATGCATACTATGTTAAATGGTTATTGTATTTGCTTGTGGTTGTTTTAGATATATTTATAATAAATGCGATTTCGCGAGTGGTCGTATTTACCGGTATTGTCGCAATTATAGTTTATGGTATAATGGCGATTGCTGTTTTTGCAGTTAGTGTTATTATCTTGTTTGGAAAAACAATTGAATTTAAATATTTTTTAAACACAGCGATTAAATCGATTAAAAAAAATATTACATAGAAAGTAATTTTATTATTTGTAATGTGTATGATTCATTTCATTTACTGTCAGCCATTATGGCAATTAACTTTAATTGCCATTGTTATAATCATTTGCTACGCACAAATAAATTCATTTTATAGAAAAAGTTTGAAAAGTTTACTTAATTTTGCTTTATTTTTGCTTTCGTTATTTGCATTAGCTTATACAACAATATTAAGGCGTGAAGGTGGCACTAACGAAATAGAATTACAACCTTTTTACACCTTTGTAATGGCGCAAAGCCAGGTTGAGTATTACCGCACCTTTTTTATGAATGCATTGTTATTTGTACCGTTGGGGCTTAGTATGCCGTATTGTTTGTCTAAAAAGCCGTATAAACGAAACGTGTTTATAACAATTGGCTTTGCGGCTGTACTTTCGGCTGGGATAGAATTTTTGCAGTATTATTACCGTCTTGGTCGATGTGAAACTGATGATGTTATTGCCAACACCTTAGGTGCGGCGATTGGTACGCTGTCGTACTTGCTTTATATGAAAATACTTAAAAATAAAGAAAAGGGGAGTTTGATGCAAAAAATTAATAATAATCAAAAACTCCTACTTGATTTGTGCGCTAAATCTTTATTTGATAAAGAGGTTACTATTTCCGATGAATTTGATTGCAACGAGCTCATTGAAGAATCAAAAATACAAACTATTTTTCCTGTTGCTTATTCTTTAATAAAGGATAAATGCGATATTACAGACGGCAAAGTTTTTTCGCAAATTATTGCCAAAAATATTCGTGTCGAGTACGCTCATAACGAGGTGCATCGTATTTTAAGTGAAAATGATATTCCTTACGTTATTTTAAAGGGTGTTGCTTCTGCGTCATATTATAAAGAGCCAATGCTGCGTATGATGGGTGACGTAGACGTGCTTGTGCGTGCTGATGACGTTGCCAAAGCCGATAAACTTTTAAAATCAATTGGCTTTGTTACTACAGACGATATCAATGGCGACGATATGCACATTGGCTATAAGCGAAAAGACGGTATAGCCTGTGAGCTGCACCGCAGAATAGGTTGGGCACCAAACAATAGTGTTGGTGATATTGTAAATAAATATCTTGATGATATTTTTGAAAAATCTGTTGAGTATAAAATGTCTAACGGCAGTTGCGTTGCGCCTTGCAAATTTCATCACGGTCTTATTTTACTTTTGCATACAGCAACCCATTTAACACACGAGGGTGTAGGCCTACGGCACCTGTGCGATTGGGCGGTATTTGCCAACAGTTTTTCAAATGAAGAATTTATAACTCTTTTTGAACAACCACTCAAAGAAATGGGTCTATGGCGTTTTGCGCAGTTGCTTACATTTTGTTGCGTTAAGCATCTTGGTTGTGACTCAAAAGAATGGGCAGGGGAAGCAGACGGCGATTTAATTGACAGCATTGTTTCAGATATATTAAATGGTGGTAATTTTGGCACCAAAGATATGGACAGATACAACCATATAAAATATATCGCTGACCGTAAAGAAGGCGTCACAGCAAAGAAAAATCCTTTTTTGCAGTTGTTTAATTCGATAAACGAAAAAACAAAAAAAGAGTTTAATTTTGCAAATAAAAGCTTGCTGTTATTGCCTATTGGTTGGATTTTCACAGTATGCAAATATCTTTATTTGGTCGTTGTAGGAAAACGAACACTTGATAACATAGACACTATTAATAATGCAAAACAAAGAAAGAATATTTATAACGAATTGCATTTGTTTGAAAACGATTAAAAAAACAGAACTCACTATTAAAATGGTGAGTCTGTTTTTGTTTCTTTAAGTTAATTAACTTTATTGGTTGGTAAACCGCTTAAATATGCTTTGATATTGTTTTCTACAATGTTTAGTAAACGCTTTCGTGTATTAAGTGGCGCCCACGCTGTGTGTGGGGTGATTATAAGATTGGGTATTCCTTTTAAAATGCAATTTGGTGACATAGGTTCTTCGAGTAATACGTCAATTGCCGCACCCGCAAGCTTGCCGCTTTTTAAGGCGTGGGCAAGGTCATTTTCATTAACTACACCACCTCGGGACGTATTAATAAAAAACGAACCGTTTTTCATTTTATCGAAGGCTTCTTTATTAAACATTGCCTTGCTATCATCATTAAGAGGGCAGTGCGGCGTTATGATATCGCTCTCTTTAAGAAGCGTATCAAATGACACAAATTTTACTCGACTGTCATCTTTTGGTGTGCGAGTGTAAACCAAAACCTTCATCTCAAAAGCAAGGGCAATTTCAGCCACTCTTTTGCCAATGCTACCGTACCCGATAATGCCAATAGTTTTATCTTTTAGTTCATCGGTAGGAAAACTCAATACCGAAAAAGTAGGGGTTTTCTGCCAACCGCCATTTTGCACAAAATTGTTGTATTGATTTATTGCGTTATAATGGTTCAGTATATAAGCAAATACTTGTTGCGCCACAGCACTTGTAGAATACGAACCCGCATTGCAAACGGTAATGCCGCGTTCTTTAGCGTAAGAAATATCAATGTTATTATAACCGGTAGCAAAAAGACCTATATACTTAAGCTTTTTTGCCTTTTCGATAATAACTTTATCAATTACCGTTTTGTTGCATAAAATCATATCATAATTGTGTACGGTATTAAGTAGTTCGTCGCGCGAAATATTCTTATTATAAACAACATCACCGTATTTTTCTAATACGGTGATATCTAAGTCATTGTTTTGTGTAAGTGTCGCGCAGTCTGCAATAAGTATTTTTCTCATTGCTTAGGCACAACCTTTTTCTTTGAGCCATCAGGTTCAACTATATACATATTGTCAAGCTGAGCCATAAGACTTTTTTTGTAGCCTTCGATATACTCGCGGCGAAGGGCCGCTTGTTCGGTCTCTTCTTCATCGGTTAAGCCTTCAGCCTTTTGCTTGCGAGCAAGCTCGTTAATTCTGTCAATTTTGCTTTGTTCCATAAATTACTCCTATATTTCGTTTCGGCCTTCAAGCGCGCGTGCCAAGGTGTATTCGTCAGCATATTCAAGGTCGCCACCAACGGGAATACCGTATGCAAGTCTTGTAACCTTAATGCCCATAGGTTTTACAAGACGTGAAATATAACTGGCAGTGGCTTCGCCCTCTACAGTAGGGTTAGTTGCCATAATGATTTCATTTACCGTGCCGTCACTAAGGCGCTCCATAAGCTCTTTAATACGTAACTTGTCGGGACCAATATTATCAAGTGGTGAAATAACGCCGTGAAGTACGTGGTAAACACCTGTATACTCACGAGTGCGTTCAAACGCCATTACATCACGCGGGTCTTCAACTACGCAAATAACACTTTTATCACGTCGTTCATCAGAACAAATTTGACAAATATCAAGATCGGTTAGTGATTGACATACTTTACAAAAATGTATTTTTTCACGAGCGTTGATAAGCGCGTCGGCAAATTGCCTTGCGCGCTCAGGCGGTTGTTCTAAAATGCTGTACGCTAAGCGCTGCGCGGTTTTTTTACCAATGCCTGGTAATCGTGAAAATTGATTGATAAGTTCGGTTAAAGGAACAATATTATAATTCATAATTAAAACATTCCGGGAATATTAAGTCCACCGGTTATTGCACCCATTTCTTCTTCAGCAGTTTTAATAGCGTTTCCAATTGCTTCATTTACAGCAACTGTAACAAGATCTTCAATCATTTCTGCGTCATCGGGATCGATAATGTCAGGATTAATTTTAATTGACTTTATAAGATGCTTACCGTCAACAGTAACACTTACTGCGCCACCGCCCGATGTAGCGGTATATTCACGTGCTTCAAGGTCGGTTTGAAGAGTGGTCATATCTTCTTGCATTTTTTGTGCTTGCTTAAGCATTTGGTTCATATTGCCGGGACCGCCGGAATTTGGAATACGTACTTTCATGTGTATATCTCCTAAATAATTATTTTTTAAGCTGTTCAAGTTTTTTAGCAAAGCTCATAAGAGGATCTGCCGCTTCGTTTGGTTGAGTTTTCGCATGGTAAGGACCTAATTTATAAACCTTACCAAGTACCGATTGTGCCGCTTTTCGTATAGAATCGCGGTAAACAGAGTTATTACCGTTAACAAGTGCTTTGAATTGTGAATTAGTGGTATCTATAAGTAAGTAATCGCCGTCAATGTATGCGCTTGAATCTTGTAACACACCGGCGATTAGTGGGCAAGTACCCCTAAGTATACCAATAATCTCGCCCCATTGCAAAACAGGTGTAACATTGGCTTGGGTAGACAATGTTTTTGTTTCTATCACATTGACCTCTTCATCCAAAGGCGCAGGCGCATCATTGTATTCCGGTAGGGGAATATCGTCGTTATCATCTGATGTAGCAATTACATTATTATCAATCGTTTTAGGTTCTTCTTTAGCAAATTCTTTTTTAACAGCAACAGCTTGACCTGATTCAAGTGCGGCTATTCGTCGTTCAAGTGAATTTAAATCTTGTCTGATTTCGGGATTGCATAATCTTATAATTACCATTTCCATCTCGCAACGTCGGTTACCGCTTTGCATAGCTGTTGCTGATTCTTGCAAAATACTTAAAATTGACATTATTTCTTTAATATCAAAGTTTTGGGCTTGAGCTTCTAACGCACGCATTTTACCGCTTGAACATACAATTGGCTTTTGTTCGCCCTTTACAACCTTAACAATCATAAGGTCGCGAAAATGCCCTGTTAATTCTGAAAGTAATCGTAGCATATCTACCGACGAATTGTGTAGCTTGTCAATTAGCATTAATGCTTGCTCGGTAGAGTGATTTTTGATAAGGTCTGCCATATTTATAAGATAATCATTACCTGCCATAGAGCATACGTTTGCAACAGTATCCTCGGTAATGTTGCTGCTGTGAGATGCGCAAAGGTCAAGGATCGATAGCGCATCGCGCATTCCGCCATCAGCGGCCGACGCAATAAGCGTTGCCGCATCGTCGGTAAGAGTTAAACCTTCGTTGTTGGCAACGTGTTTTAGTCTGTTTATAATTTCACTGCTGTCTATACGGCGAAAATCAAATCGTTGACAGCGCGAAAGTATAGTTGCAGGAAGCTTATGAACCTCGGTAGTAGCAAGTATAAACACGACGTGCTCGGGTGGTTCTTCAAGTGTTTTAAGAAGCGCGTTAAATGCAGCGCCTGAAAGCATATGAACCTCGTCTATGATATATACACGATATTTGCAAGCGGCAGGGGAGAAGTTAACCTGCTCGCGCAACTCACGAATATGATCTACACCGTTATTGGATGCGGCATCCATTTCAACGATATCGGTAGCTTCGTCATTAGCGACCATTTTACAAACGTCGCACTCACCACAAGGATCGCCGTTTATAGGATTTAAACAGTTAACTGCTTTAGCAAGAATTTTGGCACAAGAGGTTTTACCGGTACCGCGTGTGCCGGTAAAAAGATATGCGTGAACTATCTTGCCACAGTCAAGCTCGTTTTGAAGTGTTTTTGTAATGTGGTCTTGACCCACTACGTCACTAAACGTTGTAGGACGGTATTTGCGGTATAGCGCCTGATATGCCATTGTTTTCACCCCAATATCATGATATAGTTAAAATTAAACCTGTATGCTTGGTCGTACGAATGAACCGATTTACTATTCGCACGGAAAAAACTGCTTAATGCTGCTCGGTTCCCCGCCTGACATGGTTCACAGCCTTCCGCCGTATAGGACCCGCCCATTCGCACGACCAAATATACAGGCTACATAAGATTATAACTTAAATAATAAAAAAAAGCAAGAATTAAATTATATAAAATATTGAAAAATTTAAACGTTAGTGTTATAATAGTTTCAATTATCCGTATTATACTATATAATGTTAAAATTTTATAGTATGAGAGGGTATTTGTTATGACAAGACTTGAAGTCGATAATTTGCTTGATACACAATACACAATTGCAAAAGATATTTTTATTGGTAAAAAATATGCTTTTGAAGTGCTGCCCGATATTAAGGCTTTTATTATTGCACTAAGCGAGTCGCTTGATGCAGTAAAATTTGATAATTGGGGCAACGGTGTATTTGTCGCGCGAAGTGCAAAAGTGGCCAAAAGCGCTTATGTTGCAGGTCCTTGTATTATTGATGAGGAAGCCGAGATTCGTCATTGCGCGTTTATTCGCGGAAGCGCAATTGTAGGCAAGGGCGCTGTTGTGGGCAACTCTACAGAGCTTAAAAACACAATTTTGTTTGATGGGGTTCAGGTGCCGCATTATAACTACGTGGGCGATAGCGTGCTGGGTTATAAAGCTCACTTGGGTGCAGGGGCAATAACATCAAATGTAAAGTCTGACAAAACAAATATTTCTATCTTACTTGATAAAAAAAGGTATAATACAAATTTAAGAAAGTTTGGCGCGATTATAGGTGACTGTGTAGAGGTGGGCTGTGGAACGGTTTTAAATCCCGGTACCGTGGTGGGTAAAAATTCCAATATTTATCCACTGTCAATGGTCAGAGGTTATGTGCCGCACAACAGCATCTATAAAAGTTGTGCCGAAATAGTGGAGAAAATATGGAAAAGTGGGACATTTTAAATGCCGATGGTGAATACATTGGTAAAACCGCTTTGCGCGGACGTTTTAATTTAAAGCCCGGCGAATACCATCTTGTTGTGCATATATGGGTTGTATCTGCAAATGGTAAGGTCTTAATACAACGCAGAAGTGAAGAAAAAAAGCTTATGCCGGGTGAATGGGCCGCCACAGGTGGTGCGGCTATATCGGGTGAGGATTCATATACAGCTGCTAGTCGCGAATTGTATGAAGAGCTTGGTATTACCTCTGATGAGCAGACACTAAAAAAACTAACGCGCATAAAGCGTCGCAATTCGTTGCTCGATATATGGTTTCTTAAGACCGATAAAGAGCTAAATGATCTTGTGCTTCAGCAGGATGAGGTTGCCGAGGTGCGTTGGATAAGTCTTGATGATTTTAAAGAGATGATAAAAAAAGGCGAATTCCATAATTATGGTAAAGAGTATTTTGAAATTGTTTTTAAAGAAATTGATGATCAGTTGGGAGTGACAGTGTGAGTTTAAATAATTCAGGCGAAAAATGCGCGGTTTGTAAAGCGTATTTGTTTGATGAAGATGATGTTGTGTACTGTCCTGAGTGCGGCGCCCCACATCATAGAGGTTGCTATAACGCTATTGGTCATTGTGGGTTGGAAGAATTTCACGGTACAGAGCAACAATATAAAAAAGCAGAAAAAATTGAAGACACACCACAAAAAGATAATACCGACGGATATTTGACCTGCCAAATTTGCGGTGAAAAATACAGTGTTGAAGAAATGATGTGTCCTAATTGCAACACACCCAATATGGCAACACCTGGCACAAGGGTTATAAGAATTGATTTAACAGGTGGTGTGCCTGATGATATTGATTTGGGCGACGGTGTAAAAACAGGCGATGCAAAAAAATTTATTTATACCAACACACAACGCTACTTGCCTAAATTTGTGTCATTTAAAAAAGGTAAAAAGGTTTCGTGGAATTGGCTTGCATTTATTACGCCGTGCGGCTGGTTGCTTTCGCGTAAAATGTATATGCTTGGTTGCATAATCGGAGCGTTACAAATTGCTGTATCAATGCTTACGGTGCCTTTTATTAAGGGCATAAATACGCTTGATACTTCTTCTGTTCGTAATTATATGGAATTTTCAAATTTGATTCTTGATAATATTTCATTAATAGGAGAAATCGCGTTTTTTAGTGCATTTGTTGCTACTGTGCTTGATTTAATTATAAGGGTAGTAATGGGTGTTTGCGGTGATTTTATTTATAAAAAACGTGTAATAACCACAACTGCTCACATAAAAAGAACAAGCGATGATCTTATGCAAGATTACCGCAAAAAAGGCGGTGTTAATCTTTTTGCCGCTGTGTTGGGTTATTTTGCAGTTAGCGAATTACCAACAATTATTGCTTATACGTTAGGATTGCTATAATGAAAAAATACACAACACTTTATTTTGATCTCGATAACACCCTTCTTGATTTTTCTGCCGCAGAGCACAGCGCAATACAAAAGCTTTTTGCGCTACATAATTTACCCTGCGATGAAGAAAAAATTACAAAATATTCTGCAATTAATCAAACCTGGTGGGAACGCTTTGAAAAAGGCGAGATTAAAAAATCTGAAATATATGCAGGGCGTTTTAATGAGTATCTTAATTTTTATGGGTTAAAGGGTAATCCTGAAAAAATGGCTGACGATTATTTCGATTTTTTATCTGAAGGCTATGATTTAATAGACGGAGCTGATAGGGTTCTCGAATACATAAAATCTAAAGGGTATACAATTTGCATAACTACTAATGGTATGTCGCGCACGCAGTATCGACGAATAAACAATTGCTCTATAAAGCAGTATTTTGATTACATATTTGTATCAGAAGATGCCGGTCACCAAAAACCCGAGGTAGAATATTTTGAATATGTTATGGCAAATACGCCTGAAAAAGATAAATCAAAAATATTGGTTATAGGTGACTCGCTTTCGTCAGATATTCTTGGTGGTATAAATTTTAATGTAGATACTTGTTGGCTTAACCCCAAATGCAAGCAGGGTACACCAAAACCAACATATGAAATTGCAAATATTATGCATTTAATTGAAATTTTATAGGAAAATATGCAAACTTTTTGCATAAAATTAAAAAATATGAATATTTATTCAAAAAACACTTGACAAATATACTAAACAGTCATATAATGTCTGCATGCTTAAAAAATAGTCCAAAAAGGAGATAAAAACAATGGATAAAAAAGATATTAAAAAGGTTGTACTTGCCTACTCTGGCGGTCTTGATACTTCAATCATTATTCCTTGGCTTAAAGAAAATTACAATAACTGTGAAGTTATCGCAGTATCAGGTAACGGAGGACAGGCTGACGAGCTTGACGGCCTTGAAGAAAAGGCAATAAAAACCGGTGCATCAAAGCTTTATGTTTTGGATCTTACTGAAGAATACGTAGATGACTACATTATTCCTTGTGTAAAAGCAGGCGCGATTTACGAGGATTATCTATTGGGTACCAGCCACGCGCGTCCTTGCATAGCAAAGGGACTTGTTGATATCGCTATCAAAGAGGGCGCTGACGCTATCTGCCACGGCTGTACAGGTAAGGGTAACGACCAGGTTCGTTTTGAGCTTACAATTAAGCATTTCGCACCAAATATGCCAATAATCGCCCCTTGGCGTGAATGGGACATTAAATCTCGTGAAGAAGAGATTGAATATGCCGAAGCACATAACATTCCTCTAAAGATAAACAGAGAAACCAACTATTCAAAGGACAAAAACCTATGGCATCTTTCGCACGAGGGTATGGATCTTGAAGATACAGGCAACGAGCCTATGTACGACAAGCCCGGTTTTCTTGAAATGGGTGTTAGTCCTGCAATGGCACCTGACGAGCCTACATATGTAACACTTGATTTTGAGCAGGGTGTGCCTGTTGCTATTGACGGCGAAAAGATGAGCGCTAAAAACATTATCTTAAAGCTTAACGAGCTTGGCGGCAAAAACGGTATTGGTATTATTGATATTGTTGAAAATCGTCTTGTAGGTATGAAGTGCCGTGGTGTTTATGAAACTCCGGGCGGTACAATTCTTTACCGCGCACACGAATCACTTGAGAGTATCTGTCTTGACAAGATGACCCTTCACGAAAAACAAAGACTTGCTATAACCTATGCCGAGCTTGTTTACAACGGTCAGTGGTTTACACCACTTAGAGAAGCGCTTGCTGCTTTTGTTGACAAGACTCAGGAAAAGGTTACCGGTACTGTTAAGCTTAAGCTTTATAAGGGCAACATTATTAAGGCTGGTATTTGGAGTGACTATTCACTTTACAGCGAAGAAATTGCTACCTTTGGCGAAAGTGATTACGACCAGAAGGATTCAGCCGGCTTTATCAACCTTTATGGTTTACCAATCAAGGTTCAAGCTATGGTTGATGGAAAGAAATAATAAAAGGAAAATTCTGCCCGACTTTGCGGTCGGGCAGTTAAGTGTTTTTTAAGTAAGTTATGACGAATGTATTTATTGACGGAAGTGCCGGTACAACAGGCCTTCGTATATATGATCGATTAAGCGCAAGAGATGATATTTCGCTTATAAAATTACCCGAAGAATTGCGTAAAGACGATAACGCACGTGCAGATGCTATTAACTCGGCTGATATAGTGTTTTTATGTTTGCCTGATGATGCGGCGCGTCAAGCTGTTACTTTTGTAAAGAATGATAAAACCGCTATAATTGACACTTCGACCGCGCATCGCACAAACGACGATTGGATTTACGGTTTTCCTGAACTAACGGGAATACGCGAGCAAATAATTAACTCAAAACGTATTGCAAATCCGGGTTGTCACGCAAGCGGTTTTATAGCGCTTGTTAAACCTCTTATCGAAGCAGGGGTATTGGGTGCTCAAGCCGCGCTTAGTTGCTTTTCGCTGACAGGCTATTCAGGCGGAGGCAAAAAAATGATTGCCGATTACGAATCTACCGAAAAATCGGCACTGCTTAAGGCTCCACGCCAATATGGACTTACCCAACAACATAAGCATTTGAAAGAAATGCAGGTTATAACGGGCATTAAAACGGCTCCCGCTTTTTGCCCAATAGTTGCGGACTTTTATAGTGGTATGGAGGTAACAGTAACGCTGTTTAACCAAGACATTAAGGCAACTATTGATGATATTAAAGCAATATACAAAAATTACTACACAGGAAAGCTTGTTCATCTTGACGATGGGGCTGACGAGGGTGGATTTTTATCCGCGGCGGCTTTGTCCGGAAAAGATGATATGCAGCTCTGTGTGTTTGGTAATGAAGACCGAATAATTCTTGTTGCTCGATACGATAACCTTGGTAAAGGTGCATCGGGCGCGGCAATTCAAAATATGAACATACTTATGGGCGTGGATGAAACCACAGGTCTTGTCTACTAACGGAGGAACAATGGATATTAAGTTAATAAATGGCGGTGTGTGTGCGGCGACAGGTTTTAGTGCCGCTGGTGTGCATTGCGGAATTAGAAAAAATAAAACAAAAAAAGATTTGGCATTAATTGTAAGTAGCGGATTATGTAATGCGGCGGCAGTTTATACCACAAACCTTGTAAAAGGCGCACCACTTACAGTTACTAAAAATCATATTAGTGACGGCAAGGCTCAGGCGGTTATATGCAACAGCGGTAACGCTAACACCTGTAATGCTAACGGTATAGAAATCGCCGAGCAAATGAGTAATTTGGTGGCAAAAGAACTATCTATTAGTGCAAATGACGTTGTTGTAGCATCAACAGGTGTTATAGGTCAGCCACTTGATATTACGCCAATTGCTACGTGTATTCCCGTTTTGGCAAGTACATTATCTTATGATGGTAGTCAAGATGCCGCAGAGGCTATAATGACTACCGATACGATAGACAAGCAAATCGCTGTGGAATTTACCATTGGCGATAAGGTTTGTAAAATGGGTGGTATCGCGAAGGGTAGCGGTATGATTCATCCTAATATGGCAACAATGCTTGTTTTTATTACTACCGATGCGGCAATCTCGTCAGAAATGCTTGGGAAGGCACTTTCGGGTGATATTGCCAACACCTTTAATATGTTAAGCATAGACGGTGACACCTCTACAAACGATATGGTTACCGTGTTAGCAAATGGTATGGCGGGTAATGCTGAAATTACCGCTGAGGGTGAAGAGTTTAACACTTTTATGAAAGCGCTTAACACTGTTACAGTTAATCTTTGTCGTATTATTGCGGGCGACGGCGAGGGCGCTACAAAACTGCTTGAATGTAAGGTGAGCGGCGGTAAAACGTTAGAAATTTCTAAGACCGTTGCAAAGAGTGTTATTTGCTCAAGTCTTTTAAAGGCTGCTATGTTTGGAGCCGATGCCAACTGGGGACGTGTTCTTTGTGCAATTGGTTACAGTGGCGCTGATGTAGATGTTTCTAAAATAGATGTTTCGTTTATATCAAACAAGGGCGAAATTGATGTTTGTAAGAATGGCGCAGGTGTAGATTTTAGCGAAGAAAAGGCAAAAGAAATTTTGCTCGAAAAAGAAATCGTTATTGATATTAAGCTTAATGACGGTGACTTCTCATCAACCGCATGGGGTTGCGACCTCACTTATGATTATGTAAAAATTAATGGAGATTACAGAACCTAAGGAGAATAATATGGACAACCATTTTTCAAATGCCGAGCGCGCCGAGGTGCTTACTCAAGCGCTTCCTTATATTAAAAAGCATACGGGCAAAATTGTTGTTATAAAATACGGCGGCAACGCTATGATAAATGAGCAACTTAAACAACAGGTTATGGAAGATATTGTTCTTTTATGGCTTATTGGTGTTAAGGTTGTGCTCGTTCACGGCGGTGGTCCCGAAATTAACGAGCTTATGAATAAGCTTGGCAAAAAGGCCGAGTTTGTTGACGGTCTTCGCGTTACCGATAAGGAAACGGTTGATATTGTTCAAATGGTGCTTGCAGGCAAGGTTAATAAAACACTTGTAAACCTCCTTGAAAT
This sequence comes from Acutalibacteraceae bacterium, assembly GCA_045534895.1. Lineage (GTDB taxonomy): Bacteria > Bacillota > Clostridia > Oscillospirales > Acutalibacteraceae > UBA737. The sequence continues at coordinate 97 of JAZSKN010000034.1, read as the reverse complement.
GAAGGGTGGCAAGGCTATGGGTATTTCGGGTATGGACGGTCGACTAATTGAGTCTGAAATCAAGGACGAAAGACTGGGTTACGTTGGCAAAATCACC
>JAZSKN010000010.1:0-20730 GCA_045534895.1 Acutalibacteraceae bacterium | reverse complement strand
ATGCCGTAGTCTTTATTGTTTATCTTTGTATCGTCATTAACGTCGGCGGCATCAATATTAATTTCAACGCCCCACTTGTTAATGTACTGCATAAGCAAACCTAAGTCTTTATTGTTAATTTTACCGTCATCATTAACATCTCCCGAAATATACGGCGGTTTGTTTTCTACTATAGCGTATACGCTGAAATGATTAGTGTTAAATATCATTTTGCCGTTTTTACAAACTGCGTTCATATCGGTCATGGTACCATCTTCAGAAACATGGTATATCTTACAATATGTACCATTAAAGCCTGATGGAACCACTAATTCTACGGTTACCGTGCCATCAGGTTGAACGACTGTACCGCTTAACTCTAAATAAATATCAAAAGATGAAATCGCAGTATATTCTATTTCCTGAGGTAGTTTTTGTAAAATATCCTCCAGAGGAATTGCTTCAACAATAAGCTGTGCATCTGGATCAATAACTTCGGGCTGTGCCGTAACCGTAACGTCATCGGTGGATTTTTTTACAATTGCAGCAAAAGGAATACCTCTTTCATTCGCATACGTTTCGGCATAAGAACCTTCATAACCGTAAATGGTAAGGCTGTCACACCGTAGAAAAGCATCCGATTCAATACAATTTACGGATGACGGTATTACAACTTTTTCAAGATTGCAGCAACCGTAAAAGGCTCTATAGCCAATTGTTTTCAAACCATCCGGCAAAGTAATGCTTTTAAGTCCTCTTGTATCATATAGCGTTACACAGTTGCCGCATTGCCAATCGTTGCCGCAACTGCCGTCGCAATATTGCTCTAATGCAAAGGCATAGTCTGCAATTACTATTGTGCCGTCTTTAACGTCTATTTCTGTATTTTCAGGCACGTTGCCTTTGTAATGGTAAAGCGCGTTTTCAAGATAAACAACACCGTCTTTTTGTGATTCGTACCAGGCCGTACCTGCAAACGCATAACCATCAATATGTTCTATTTTGTCTGGAATATCAATATCGGCTAATTTTTCGGAATATGCAAATGAACGATAAGTAATATCTGTTATAGAGTCCGGTATTTTTACACTTGTCATAGAGTTGCCGGCAAACGCATAATCGCCAAAGCCCTTAATGTTGTTTGTAAGTGTGGTTTTGTCTAACGGGCAATCGTAAAAAGCACTCTCACCAATATATACTTCATCTGCTATGAAAATAACTTTAGAAATAGGAGAATAAGAAAATGCATTTTTGCCAACACGTTTAATGTTTTTTGGTAGTGTTACTTCGGTTAACTTAGTGCCGGAGAAAACACCGTTAAAAATTTCTGTAAGTCCCGATCCAATACTTAATGTTTTTATCGGGGTATCACAAAAGGCATAATTACCCAGTTCAATTACGTTATCCGGTATAGATAACAATTGTATTTTTGTGTAGCTGAAAGCCTCACGGCCTATGTATTTAACGGTAGACGGTATGGTAAGCGCCAAAACATTACTGCAACTAAATGCAAAATCGCCAATTGTTTCAAGGCCGTTAGAAAGGGTCAGATTTTCAAGGGATGAGTAAGAGAAACAGCTATAGCCAATCTCTTTTACGCCCGCAGGAATAGAAATTGTGTGAAGCTGTGTTTCTGAAAACGCACAAGAACCAAGTTCGGTCAAGTTTGCAGGAAGCTTAGTAAGATTTTTAACGTTACTTGACATAAAAGCGAAGGCATCAATAGAAGTAATGGTGTTTGGCATATTTATGGTTTCAAGATTCTCACACGAAGCGAAAGAATAGTATGAGATTTGTGTAACGTTTTTAGAAACCGTTACCGAGCTTAACTGTGAATTGCTAAATGCATATGGCGCAATAATAGTAACGCTGTCAGGCATAACGTAACTGCCCGTTTTTTCTATGTCGCAAGAAATTACGGTTGTCATATCCGAATTATAGGTAACTCCGTCGACCTTTTTAAACGCCTTAGAGTTTTCGCTAAAGTTGATTTTTACATCGGAATAATAGTTTTTGTTATATAATACATCTACATTTATAACATTATCAGGAATATTGTAGGTATAACCTTGACCTAAAGGATATACAACAAGCGTATCGCCGGATTTGTTATAAACGATACCGTCTACAGTAGAAAAGTTTTTATTATCTACAGAAACATTTATAGCCTTGAGACTGTCACAATATGCAAAAGCATCCGGGCTAAGAACAGAAATATTTTTGCCAATATTTACAGTTTCAAGTCTTGAGCGATATTCGCAAGCAAATGCACCTTCGGATATGTAGGTAATCGAATCGGGTAAAGTAAGTGTTTTTGCAGTTTTAAGACAATCGCCAAGACCCATAACGCCAATAACAGCTTTACCGTCAATTGTATCAGGAACAACAATTTCTTCAGAGTTTAATGAGCTACCTGTAATAAAAATACCGCCGTTTTGCTCTATATATTCCCAATCGGGAACTTCGTTAATTATTACTGAGAATGTTGTGGTTAGGTTGTCAAGACGCACGGTAACTAAATTTTCACCGCCTATAGTCCACGGATCAGGCGATTGTGAACAATATATTGAAAATTTATAGTCATCACAAAATTCATAATATTCGTGCGTTACAGAACGACCGTCTTTAAGGGTGATTTTATAGGTGAAGTTTGGAATATTGTATTGTTTGTTACCATAAAAATCTATATATGTGTAATCGGTTTCTTTTATGGGTTCTACGGAAAGTATTTCTAACGATTTATACTGTGATTCGCTAATAGTGACCGGAACGTTTAATGTAGTGCCCATAAAACTTATGTGAGAGGTGTATGTATTACCAACAGTCCACGGATTACCATATTGGTCATCATAATAAGACAAACCAAAATGGTATCCGTTATATTCTACGCTTTCCCAAGGGTAAGCGCTTACTGTATCGCCATTAGTGAGTTCTATGGTTGCAAAGGCTTTATCATGCCAATAATAATCAAAATAATCAATGCTTTTTTGTTGTTCACTATCCCAATAAGTCGACCAAAAACCCGAGCTGTTCTCAACAAGATTTATAGGCTCTACAGTAAATGATTTAACCGGATTACGTTCTATAACAACATCATAAGAACCAGAGTATGAAGCGTCAGAATAACTTGTTCTCAAGAAGTATGTATTTCCCGCAACAAACTCGTACAAAAGACAGAAATTTTCGCCAATCCCGCTATAGCTGTAAGCAGAAGCAATGGGAAAATCCTTACTATCCACAACATGACCTTCATTAATCAATCCGTTGCGAGCATAAAATATGTATTCTCCGCTTTCTTCAGGGGTAAACTGCAGATAGAAACTTTCGCCTTCCGAAAGGGTTAGCGTGACCGGTGTATCAACTGTAATTACAGTATAAGTAGCAGCCGATACCGGCAGTACAAATACAGCACTAAGAATAATGCAAAGCACCATAATAATACTGCAAAGTTTTTTTGCTAAAAAGTTCATTCTATTTCCTCCTTAAAAAACATATAAAAGAAACATTGTTTCTAATATATTAATTGTATGTAAAAGTAAAAGCAATGTCAAGTTTTTAGTGTATGTCGCAGTTAGCGGGAACCTTACCGGTGTTAAAAAATCCCATCTCCGCCCTTTTACACGAAGTGCCAAGCAATAGTCCGCTTTCAGGACAATAAATAAATTTTTGAACGTTGGGCGAAGTCATAAACAATTTATTTTCTGCACCTATATTATCAGCAATTTTTGAAAACACCTTTGGTGCAAGATTTGAAGTGCCAAGGTCTGAGTGCCATACCGCACAGCTATATATAGGCGTCACGCCTACAAACCAGTTGTCGGTACTGTTTTCACCCGTTCCGGTTTTTCCGGCAGTTTGCATATTCTCGGTATAGGCATCGGCACCGGTGCCGCCGGGGCTTACAACACCCTGTAAAAGCTCGTTCATAATATATGATGTTTCAGCGCTTATTATTTGTTTTGACTGTTGCTTGTTTTCGTAAACAATAGTACCATTTTTATCGGTTATTTTTTTGATAGCGGTAGGGGGTGTGTAAAGACCGCCGTTTGCAAATATTTGGTAATAACCTGCCATATCCACAGGGGAAGAACCCGCTTGCGTAGCGCCAAGTGCAATGTTGCCAATAACCTCGTCTTCGCCATAAATGGTTGACTTGTATTGTTCGGCGCTTAAATCAATACCAAGATTTGTTTGTAAAAAATCAATGGAATTATTAACGCCATATTCGGCAAGAATCTTAACCGCAACAGTGTTAAGCGATTCTTTAAGCGCAGTACAAACGGTTGTATCTTCGCGCGAATAAAAATTGGTTGCGTTAGAGGGCCAGTCATACTTTACGCCGTTTTGATCGGTAATTTGCTTATAAGGAGAATCCTCGTACAAGCTTGCCCAGTTTATAATACCCTTTTCAATTGCAGGAGCATAAACCGAAAGCGGTTTAATAGAAGAATGTTGTTGCCTTTTTACAACGGCATTGTTTTGTTTTTCAGAAGTATATGCGCTGTGTACCGCAATAATATGTCCGTCAAGGTCGGTTATTGCGCACCCAAAATCCGAATCGTTTACCGTTTCGTCATATGCACTTACAATAGCGGATGTTATGGCGTTGTTAAGGTATGTATATATATTATAGTCAGATAGGTGTTTTTCTGCCGTGCTTTTGTCGCAACCTTCAATTTTGGCAATAATAGTGTACGCTTCTTCAACAGCAATTTCTAAGTATGCCGCGCAAATACCTACATCTTCAAAAGGATTTTTGCAACTTGCAACAAGTTTTTCCTTTGAGTCATATATTCCGGCAGAAGAACTCTCGCCGCACCCCACAATACCGAAACACAAGATTAAACTAAATAATAAACATAACGCTTTTTTTAACATATATTACTCCTTTTCTATCTGGGTGATGTAATATAAAATTTCATCGGGCAGTTCGGCAGTTGGTTGGTCTTTGATTTTTTTGCCTAGCGGACTTAAAGAATTTATGTTTTGTTCAAGAGTCTTTTTTGTATTAATAAGCTCCTGCTGACAGTATTTTATACTGGCGTTATCGCCAAGCTTTTGGTAAAAGGAAATACCGTTTATAAGCATCTGACAGTATTCTTCGTATTCGGTATATTCGTAAGGATTAAGTTCAAAAACCATACGCTTAGTTTGAATTAAAGAATTAAAATCTCCAATCGAATAGTAATATTTTGCTTTTACGCTATACGGAATAAATGACGATGTGTTTTGTTTTAAAATTTCATCGGCAGTAGAGTTTGCAATTTCAAGATCACTTTGTGTTTCAAGCGAAGAGATTTTAACGTCGGTGTTAAACGGGTATAGCGTTTCGGCGGCATTATTTTGTTCAAAGTAGGCTAAAACAAGATGAGAACCCATATATAAATTTAAAGCAGCTAATAATATCAAAATCGACCTTAAGATTACAGTGTTCTTTTTAATTGTAATCGTCTTGCCATTTTCGTTATCAAGCAGTAATATCAATAAGAAAAACACGGCTATAAACTGAAGGTCAAAATCGAAAAAACTATGCGCGCAAATTGATACAATAGCTACCTTTTTATAAAAGGGAGTTCCCTTATAAAATATGTTTTTTATAATTGCAAACATAAACAAGGCAGTGGGTATAACGCCAATATCCAGCGCAAGCTGTAAAAAGTCGTTATGAACGTAGCGTATACTGTACCAACCCGTCTGAATAGAGCCTTGCATATAACTGTAACCTAAATATCCCATACCAAATGGGTATTTAAGCAATAACGGCAACGCATCTACCCAATATAAGATTCGACCCACAAAGGTAGATTCGGTAAAAGAAATAGATAAATAACGCTTTAAAACGTCGGGGCTTGCAGAAAGAATAATTAAAAATATTCCTGCACAAGCCACAATAAAAACCGCTGCAGATATTAAAAATGCCTTTGTTTTAAATGCTTTTTTAAATCTGTAAACCGCCATGGCCAAATTTGCGGCAATAGATATTAAAAATACCGTACGGCTACCTGTATAAAGCAGGCCAAAAATTAATATTGCAATGCAAATGAAATCGGGTATTTTAAATTTTTGTTTTTTAAACAAAACAAGTTCACTTACAAGCAAAAACAGTGCAAATGTATTTGGATATTGAAAAAAACCTGCAAGCCGCTCAGCTACTGTAAAAAATTGAGATATATACGGTATATGCATACCAATTGTAGAAATTAAAACCATACCACTTGCAAAGTATGGAAGCCACGTTTCAAAATTTATTGTTTTGCTCTGCCAAACGGTAAGAAGAAAAAGAAGTATAGGCAAAAATTTTAGAAAACCGATAAACGCCATACCGGAATCTATAGCCCATAAGCAGCTAAGCCCATACATAAAGCAAATTAGCACTAAGGAAATGCCCGATATGTTTATCTTTATATCAAGTTGCTTTGAGCGAAAAATTTTTACTAACAAATACACCGATAATATTAAAGAAATTATACATGATGCAAATTCGTTAAACGCACCTATGATTAACGATGATATAATCAAAACCGCATCTGCAAAACAAAGCTGATTTTTAAGTTTGCCTAAAATAATAACCACCTACTTTTGTGTTTATATATTAAGTATAATACTTTATGGTACAAATTTCAATTAAAAAAGGAAACGATACGAGTATATCTCGCATCGTTTTAATAAATTTTTAGTGGTGATGATGGCAGTGGTGTTCGCCACTTTGCTCTATATGGCAATGCTTATGGTGACAGTGCTCGTCACTGCGCTCAAGTTCAAGGGTTGAATGTGTTATACCGTGTTTACTAAGTTCATCTCGTGCCTTCTCTTTTGTTTCGTGAGGGTCGGCATCGGTTACAATATGCATTGTAGCGTAAATATTTTGCCCGTCAAGCGTGCGAAGATGTATATGATGTGCATCAATTACGCCCTCAATCTCGCAAATATGCTTTTTGATTTCGTCAACCGAAATATTGTCGGGTGTTTTTTCAAGGAATATATCAAGGACGGTTTTTAGATTTTTTATAGCGTTTATCAAAATAAAAATTGCGACGCCTATAGACATTATCGGGTCAAGCAAAGCCCAGTCGGTAAACCTCATAACTATGGCGCCTATAAGCACTACAACCCAACCAAGCACGTCCTCAAGCATATGCAAATTTACAGCGCGCTGGTTTATAGATTCGCCACCATGGGTAAAATAAGCGGCTACAAAGTTTACAACAACGCCAATAATACCAAATATAATCATTCCGTCGTAGTTAATGGCGGTGGGGGTTATAATTTTATTAACGGCGTTTATAATCACTGCTACAGAGCCAAACAGCAAAATAAATGTAGTGATTACACCTCCCAACACCGAATAACGAGCATAACCGTAGGTGTAGCGGTTATCAGGCTGCTTTTTAGATTTTTTCTCAAGAAAAAATGAAAGACCAATGCTTGCCGCATCGCCTACATCGTGCACAGCATCTGACATTATGGCAACACTGCCTGTAAATAGACCACCTAAAAATTCAAACACAGAAAAACACAAGTTTAAAATAAATGCAATTAAAATGTTTTTTTCGCTTTTCATTACTTCACTCCGTTGACAAATTCTCTTGTTTAATTTACAATATGTTTAATATAGAACAATGTGTTCGATATCTCAATATATGATTTTAATTATTTGTAAATTACCGAACAAAAAGGAGAATTTGTATGGATAGACGCAAGCGTAAAACCCGCGATGCTATATTTAAAGCTTTTATAGAGTTGTTATCGCAAAAAGACTTTGCAAATATTACTGTTGGCGAGATTATTGACCGCGCCGACATTGGTCGCGCTACATTTTATGCTCATTTTGAAACCAAGGATTTTTTGCTAAAAGAAATGTGTGAAGAATTATTTTGCCACCTGTTTGACACAGCAACCGGACAAAATGACCATCATCATATTTTTGATTGCGACGCACATGATTCGGTTTTTTTGCACTTATTTAAGCACTTAGAAAAAAACGATAACAAAATTTTAGATTTGTTATCAAGCGATAACAATCAGCTTTTTTTAAATTACTTTAAATCAGAGCTTTTAAGCCTTGTTGAAAATCAGCTCGATGAATTTAAAAAAGAAAGGTTCGTCGATTTGCCGCGCGAGTTTTTAGTAAATCATATTGCGTCGACCTTTGTAGAAACTGTAAAGTGGTGGACTCACACAAAACAAAAAATTTCTGCCCAAGAAATTGCGAGTTATTTTTTTAGCGTAATATAGTTTTAAAGACGAAAGTTACCTCTTTCGTCTTTTTTTGCGCTTATGTTTCGACATATTTTTTTATAAAACAAGAATATAATATTACTGCGAGGTGGGCGATATGACGGTTTATGCCGATATTTTAATGCTTATCAATTTTGTGGTGGATTATTTTTTAATTTCTATAGCCTGCCGATTTTTACACACAAAGCCGCGGCTTTGGCGACTTTTGTTGTCATCGTGTGCGGGCGGCATTTTTTCGCTTTACATATTTTTACCGCAAACAAGTATCGCGCTTGAATTGACAGTACATATTTTAATGTGCGGTGTTTTGTGCTTTATTGCTATAGGCTTTAAAGGCATTAAAGCTTTTTTGCGAAGCATTGCGGTGTTTTTTTGCGTTAATTTTGCCTATAGCGGCGCAATGATTGCTGTATGGCTTGTTTTTAAGCCTTACGGTATGGTGATAAAAAATTCGGTTGTGTATTTTAACATTTCGCCTATTTTTTTAATTGCTTTTTCAACCATTGGTTATTTTGGCGTTGTTTTAATAAGAAAAATTTTTAAAAAGCCGTTTGAGCAAAACTGTTACTGTGACGTGACGGTTTTTTGCGCAAGTAAAAAGCTTACCTTGCACGGACTTGCCGATACAGGAAATTGCATTAGCGACGTTTTTGGCACGTCGCAAATTTTTATTGCCGACAAAAATGTAATAGCTATAATTTTAGGCGATGAAATATTAAACCCTGCAAGATTTAGATTTGTTCCGTGCAGTACTGTGGCGGGTGAACAACTGCTTAACGGATATCGTATAGACCGCGCCGAAATAGTTTTTAATAATAAAACTCATTATTTTAAGCACCCTATATTAGCCGAGTCAAAATCCCCTCTTAACGAGTGTGAAATTATTATTAATCCTGAAACATTAATTTGATACGAGGTAATAGGTATGAAAATAATTAATATTTTAAAAAGCTTTATTATAAAGCTTTTTGCTCAAAAAACGGTATATTACATAAACGGTCCCGAGACCCTGCCCCCTCCGCTTAGTGCAGAGGACGAAGGTCGACTGCTTAACAATCTTACCGAAAGCGCTAAAGAAAAGCTGATTGTGCACAACCTGCGACTTGTTGTATACATAGCCCGTAAGTTTGATACTGCGCCCACAGGGATTGAGGATTTGATATCTATAGGCACAATTGGTCTTATAAAGGCAGTTAACACATTTTGCCCCGACAAAAACATAAAGCTTGCTACTTATGCGTCGCGTTGTATTGAAAATGAAATTTTAATGCATTTGCGTAAAATCTCGTCAAGAAAGGGCGAGATTTCAATAGACGAACCGCTTAACACCGATTGGGACGGCAACGAGCTGTTGCTGTCGGACGTTTTGGGTAGCGACCCTGATGAAGTGGGTCGCGAAATAGAACAAGAGGATGAACGGCATCAGCTTAACGGCTTTGTGCGCGAATTACCGCCTCGCGAGCGTCAAATTATGGAAATGCGGTTTGGAATGAACGGTTACCCCGAATACACACAAAAGCAGGTGGCAGACACGTTGGGCATTTCACAATCATATATATCACGGCTCGAAAAAAGAATTATTGTAAAGCTTAAAAAGCAGATTGAAAAAGCGGTATAAATAGTGTAAAATATATGCGGTGATAATATGAAATATCTTGCTGTATATCTTTTGTTTGTAAATATTGTATCAATAATTTTGTGTATTACCGATAAATTAAAGGCTAAGACGGGCGATTGGCGCATACCCGAAAAAACACTTTTTATTTCAAGTATTATAGGCGGTGCGTTGGGTATGTACATTACAATGTGCTTAATTCGGCACAAAACACAACATAAGCGTTTTATGATTGGCTTACCCGTGATAATACTTGTTCAATGCGCGGCAATTATATGGCTTTTGTACACAACCGCTTGACAAAACATATAATGTGATATAAAATGAATAAAACTTAATATTCTTCGGGGCGGGGTGCAATTCCCCACCGGCAGTAAAAGGGTGTTCCCTTAAGCCTGCGAGCCTTTACGGGCTGATTTGGTGAGATTCCAAAGCCGACGGTATAGTCCGGATGGTAGAAGAAAAGTAATACTTTGTATTTTCACGCCCCCACATTTTTGTGGGGGTTTTATTTTTGGGGTGATTGTATGAATCAAAAAACAAACTTAAAAAAGATATCGGTTACGGCAATGCTTTGCGCATTGGCATATATATGTATGTTTGTTTTTAAATTCAAGGTAAGTTTTTTAACCTTTGATTTTAAAGATGCTATACTTACGGTTATTGCGTTTTTGTACGGTCCGGTTTATGCCGTTGCTTCGTCTGTTTTGGTTGCCGCAATAGAGTTTTTGTCGGTAAGTGATACGGGCGTTTACGGATTTATTATGAATGCGTTGTCAAGCGCAGTGTTTACCGCAACCTGCGGTATAATTTATAAATATCGCCGCACCCTTACGGGTGCAGTATTTGGCAGTATTGCGGCGGTACTGTCTATGACTGCTGTAATGTTGGTAGCAAATATATTTATCACTCCATTTTATATGGGGGTTGCACGATCGGACGTTGCGGCAATGATACCATCGTTATTGCTACCCTTTAATATTATTAAAGGTGTGGTTAACGCTGCTATAACTATGATAATTTATAAACCTATAACTACAGCGCTTAAAAAAGTTGGACTTTCAAATAATGCCACAGCAAAAACCGATCTTAAAAAATTTATACCCCTTACAATTGCGGCTTTAATTTCACTTATAATTGCTGTCATAATTATTATTTTTGTGCTTGATGGTCATTTTGAGATTATAAAATAATTGTTGACAAATAAAGCAAGTAGTAGTAAAATACTACACGACAAATGAATATATAGTCCTTATCAAGAGTGACGGAGGGTACAGGCCCTGTGAAGTCCGGCAACCTGAGTTTTCAAGGTGCCAAATCCTGCGGATTATCCGAAAGATAAGATTTTTATAAGCCGTTTATCTTTTGGTAAGCGGCTTTGATTTTTGTATGGAGGAATAGAATATGTATAAAAAATTATTTACTTCTGAATCGGTAAATGAAGGACATCCCGATAAAGTCTGCGACCAGATTTCTGATGCGATACTTGACGCAATGCTTGCGCAGGACAAGCATTCTCGTGTAGCGTGCGAAACCTTTTGCACCACCGATATTGTAAATGTTATGGGTGAAATCACAACAAACGCTAACGTTGATATTGAGGCGGTCGTTCGCGAGGTTTTGTGTGATATTGGCTACAACAGTAAAGAAGCTGCTTGCTTTGACGGCAAGACCTGCAAGGTAATTGTAAATCTCGATAAGCAGTCGCCCGATATTGCATTGGGCGTTGATAACTCGCTTGAGCTTAAAGACGGTGAAGACGACAAATATAACCAACACGGCGCAGGTGACCAGGGTATGATGTTTGGCTACGCCTGCGACGAAACACCCGAGCTTATGCCACTTGCCATTTCTTTAGCACACAAAATGTCATATAAGCTTACTTGTGTTCGTAAATCGGGCGAGCTTTCATACCTTCGTCCTGACGGCAAAACTCAGGTTACTATAGAGTATAATGAGGACGGTACACCAAAGCGTGTTGATGCTGTAGTTGTATCTACACAGCACAGCGCTGACATTGACCTCGAAACACTTCGTAACGATGTTTTAGAAAAAATTATTAAGCCTGTTATTCCAGAGTCGCTTATGGATGACGAAACACAAATCTTTATTAACCCAACAGGTCGTTTTGTAATTGGCGGTCCACAGGGTGATACAGGTCTTACAGGACGCAAGATTATTGTTGATACATACGGAGGTGCCGCTCGTCACGGTGGCGGCGCATTTTCGGGCAAGGACCCAACAAAAGTTGACCGCAGTGCCGCATATGCCGCACGATACGTTGCAAAAAACATTGTAGCTGCCGGTATTGCCCACAAGTGCGAGGTACAGCTTGCCTACGCTATCGGCGTAGCAAAGCCCGTATCTATTATGGTTGATACGTTTGGCACAGGCAAATATGACGATGTTGTTATTGCCGATGCTGTACAAAAGGTGTTTGACCTTCGTCCTGCGGCAATTATTGATAAGCTCCAATTACGCAGACCTATTTACCGAAAGACTTCAAACTACGGTCACCTCGGTCGCGAGGATCAGGACTTTACTTGGGAAAAAACCGATAAAGTCGAAGAATTAAAAGCAATACTCGGCTAATATTATATAAAAAGGAGAAACAATTATGAGCAACTATAATATAGAAACCAAATGTGTTCAGGGTGGCTATACCCCCGGTAACGGTGAGCCACGCCAAATACCAATTATACAAAGCACAACCTTTAAATATGCTACAAGCGAAGATATGGGTAAGCTTTTTGACTTGGAGGCTTCAGGCTATTTTTATACCAGACTTCAAAATCCAACCAACGACTCGGTAGCCGCAAAAATTTGTGAGATGGAGGGCGGCACTGCCGCTATGCTTACATCCAGCGGTCAGGCGGCATCCTTCTATTCAATATTCAACATTGCATCTTGCGGTGACCACGTTGTATCAAGCTCTACAATTTACGGTGGTACCTATAACCTTTTTGCCGTTACTATGAAGCGTATGGGCATTGAATTTACCTTTGTAAGCCCCGACTGTTCTGACGAAGAACTCGAGGCGGCTTTCCGCCCAAACACAAAAGCAGTATTTGGCGAAACAATAGCAAACCCTGCACTTACTGTGCTTGACATTGAGCGTTTTGCAAATGCGGCTCACGCACACGGTGTGCCACTTATTATTGATAACACCTTTGCTACCCCTGTAAACTGCCGACCATTTGAGTGGGGCGCAGATATCGTAACCCATTCTACCACCAAGTATATGGACGGTCACGGCGCCGGTGTTGGCGGCTGTATAGTAGATAGCGGTAAATTTGACTGGACAAAATATCCCGACAAATTCCCCGGACTTTGCACGCCCGACGACAGCTATCATGGTGTCACCTATACCGAGCGTTTTGGTCTTGAGGGCGCATATATAACCAAGGCAACCGCACAGCTTATGCGTGACTTTGGTTCAATTCAGTCACCGCAAAACGCATTTCTTTTAAACCTTGGACTTGAAAGCTTGCACCTTCGCATTAAAAAGCATTGTGAAAACGGCTTGGCAGTAGCAAAATTTCTTAAAAACGATGACCGTATTGCTTGGGTAACATACCCAAATCTTGAAGGCGATAAGTATTATGACCTTGCTCAAAAATACCTACCAAACGGTGGTTGCGGTGTTGTAAGCTTTGGCGTAAAGGGTGGCAGAAAGGCGGCCGAAAGCTTTATGAAAAACTTGAAGCTTGCCGCAATTGAAACCCACGTTGCCGATGCACGCAGCTGTTGCTTGCACCCAGCAAGTGCTACACACCGTCAGATGAATGATGCCGAGCTTGAAGCTGCAGGAATTTCTGCCGACCTTGTTCGTTTTTCTTGCGGAATTGAAAGCGCCGACGATCTTATTGCCGATATAAAACAAGCACTCGATAATATTTAATAAAATAAACTTATAAGGAGCATAACAATGCCCATTAAAATACCCAACGATTTACCTGCGGTAAAGATTTTAAATGATGAAAATATTTTCGTAATGACCGAAACGAGAGCCATTACACAGGACATTCGTCCGCTTAAAATATTACTGCTTAACCTAATGCCTAAAAAAATTGAAACCGAGACACAGCTTTCGCGTCTTTTGGGCAACTCGCCGCTTCAGGTGGATTTTGAGTTTATACACACAAAAAGCCACGTTTCAAAAAATACGTCTGCCGAGCATCTTTTCACCTTTTATAAAACCTTTGATGATGTAAAGGACAAAACCTTTGACGGTATGATTATAACAGGTGCTCCCGTTGAGCAGATGCCCTTTGAAGAGGTTGAATATTGGGATGAGCTTTGTGAGATAATGGAATGGACCAAAACCCACGTTCACAGCACATTTCATATTTGTTGGGGCGCTCAAGCGGCGCTTTATTACCACTATGGTGTAAATAAATACCCGTTATCTGAAAAGCTTTTTGGCATATTCCCACACAAAGCCGATTATAAAAAGTCGATACTTTTGCGCGGCTTTGATGATGTGTTTATGGTGCCACAATCACGACATACCACCATTAAAACCGAAGACGTTATGGCGGTACCCGAGCTTAAAGTTTTGGCATCTAACGAAAAGTGCGGTATTTACGCAATAGCAACCGAGGGAGGCAAACAAATATTTATAACCGGACACAGTGAGTACGATGCTGACACCCTTAAAAATGAGTATTTGCGCGATGTTGCGGCGGGACTACCCATACACGTACCCGAAAACTACTTCCCCGACGATAACCCCGAAAACGAGCCGCTTGTTACCTGGCGCTCACACGCTAATTTGCTTTACTCAAACTGGCTTAACTACTTTGTTTATCAGACTACACCGTATGATATAAAAGAAATCAATAAATAATAAAAAGCGTTGATGAATTTTCATCAACGCTTTTTATTATTTGTTTAGTACGTTTTTTGCATAAAGCTCGTCAATTTCTTTTAAAATTTCGGCTTGATTTGGTTTTAATCTTACGTAATTGTTTGCAATTTCTATAAGACGGGGATTTACGTCGGTGCGGGTACGTGCATATTCTTCTGCAATTTTTAGCTTTTCTTCAAGGGGGGCGGTGTAGTTTTTAACAATCATAAGCTCTCCGCCGTAAATCTCAATTTTTTCGCCCACCTTTTTGCACCAGTCTTGTAAATAGTCGGGCGGAGTTAGTTTTTCCTCACCAAAATCAAGACCCTGCTCATGTAAAAAGAATTTTCCCATAGTGAAATAACCGTGCGCATTAGGGTGAATATGGTCGCCACCATAAAGTATATCGGTTTGCATTTCACGGGCAAAGAAATCAAAATAATCGCAAAGTGGCAGGTTTTTTTCTTTTGCGATTATGCGCACCTCGTTAGCATATGCCAAAATTAAAGCGAAGCAGCCTTTAAGCGCGGGCTCGGTGCCTTCGTGATATTCGTCATAAGGTGGCGGTGTGCAAAGGGTTACCTTTATGCCGCGACTAATTAAAACATCGCAAAGCTCGCGAACACTTTTTTTATAGCGTTCAAAGCACTCTACAAGGCGGTCATAGCGGTTGGCGGAGGGTGGATTTGCGAGGTTACCACGACCACAGTCGTTAACGCCAAAGCCTATCACTGCGTGGGTAGGATTATGAATAAACACATCATCCTCTAAAAACTGAAAGGCGTCATATGCCGTGCCGCCACCAACACCGCAGTTAAAAACCTCTATTTTTGTGTTGGGAAGATTACGCTTGTAACAGTCAACCATCATCCACTGCACTGTGTTTTGAGCGGTAAGGCTGTCGCCAATAAAGCAAACACGTGCACCGTTTGGAAATTTTTCTAACATTTTAAACACACCCTCTTGTTATTATTGAGCAGTTTTGGTGTCACTAACCAGTTTGCCTATTACCAAATAACGTTCACTGTCGTTTGAAGTACAGGTGCTAAGAGTAATAATGTTGTCATCGGTAGTAAGGGTTGCGCCCTCGACCACCTGTTTGGTAAGGAATTTTGGATTAAGACACTCATTGAAAAATTCTTGACATTCGTTTTCAATGTTAAAATTAAACGAATTCATAATGTGACGGTCGTCATACACAAATGCCGAAATTATTTCATACTCAAAAATGTGTCCCGGTGTGTAAACAAATATTTTACGATTTGTGTCAAAAAACTCTCGGTTTCTAAACTTTTTAAGCTGACCGAACATAGTGCCGTTAAGCATATTGTGACCATAAATAACGGTATTGGGATCGGTAAAATCATTATGATTAAGCTTTTGAATATAGATAGAGCCCGCGCGTTTTTTGACGCCGTTTATATCGTGATCAAGATAATAGTTATCATCAGCTTCGGGTGAGCTTTGTAAAATTGGGTAATCTATTACAGTGCCGTCTACCTTAATCCAAGCGCAAACGTCTTTGTTTTGTTTTTTTACTGCCTCAAAATCAATTGGATTGGCAGGTAGTATAACGGACTCGGTAGAGCTTGAAGAAACAACCGGATTTTTGTAATCTTCAAAATTGTTGTTTCTGCCGCCAAAGAATTTAAAGCCGCACCATATTAAACAAAGCGCCAACAACGCCGAAGCAATGCCTATAATGATATAATATATAATTTTTTTATTACTTTTGCTCTCTTGAGCATCTGAATGTTTTGGGGTATATTCTGACATAGTATCACCTTATCCGTTGTATTTATTAATTGCCTTAATTTCGGTTTTACCGCCCATATAAGGTCTTAATGCTTCAGGAATTTTAACGGTGTAGTACTCACCGTCAAAGGTAAGATTATTTTCAAGGAAAGCGATAAGCATACGCGGTGGCGCTACAACCGTGTTGTTAAGAGTGTGAGCAAGATATTTTTTACCGTCTTCACCCTTAACACGTATACCAAGTCGGCGTGCCTGAGCGTCGCCAAGATTAGAGCAAGAGCAAACCTCGAAATACTTTTGCTGTTTGGGGCTCCAAGCCTCTACATCGTACGACTTAACCTTAAGGTCGGCAAGATCTCCCGTGCAGCATTCGAGTGTACGAACAGGAATGTCCATACTTCTGAACAATTCTACAGAATAGCTCCACATCTTGTTGAACCATTCCATACTTTCTTCGGGACGGCAAACAACTATCATTTCTTGCTTTTCGAACTGATGTATACGGTAAATACCGCGTTCTTCGATACCGTGGGCACCCTTCTCTTTACGGAAGCAGGGTGAATAGCTGGTTAACGTGAGAGGTAATTTTTCTTCCGGAGTGATGGTGTCGATAAACTTACCAATCATAGAGTGCTCGGATGTACCAATAAGATAAAGGTCCTCGCCCTCTATTTTGTACATCATAGCGTCCATCTCTTCAAAGCTCATAACGCCTGATACCACGTGGCTACGAATCATAAAGGGCGGTATGCAATATGTAAAGCCCTTGTCTATCATAAAGTCACGCGCATAGGCGGTAACTGCCGAATGAAGGCGCGCAATGTCGCCCATAAGATAGTAAAAGCCCTCGCCCGCTACTCTGCCTGCGGCGTCTTTGTCGATACCGTCAAAGAGCGCCATAATGTCGGTGTGGTATGGTATTTCAAAATCTACTTGGGTTTTTTCGCCATACTGCTTAACCTCTACATTTTCGCTGTCGTCTTTACCTACGGGCACACTGCTGTCTACAATGTTAGGAATTTTCATAACGATTTCGCGAACGCGCACTTCAAGCTCGGCCTCTTTTTCTTCAAGCGCTTTAAGCTCTTCGGCCTGCTGGGTAACAAGTTTTTTGGTTTCTTCGGCTTCGTCACGCTTGCCCTGAGCCATAAGCATACCTATTTGCTTGCTTATTTTGTTGCGGTTTGCGCGAAGCTCGTTGGCGCGGTTGTTTGCGTCCTTTTTTTCATTATAAAGGGCGATAACCTCATCTACAAGCGGTAATTTATGGTCTTTAAACTTGCGCTTAATATTGTCTTTTACAAGTTCGGGATTTTCACAAATAAATTTAATATCTAACATTTTGTTTCCTCCAAGGGATATTTTCGTAATTTATAGTATATCACAAGTATTTATATATGTCAAAGGGAATAGCGGTAAATTTTTTGTTAAAAATAATAGTGGTGATTATATGAAAGAAAAAAACAAGATAACTAAAAAAGACTACGTTGCTTCACAGCCTGAAACGGTTTTTGAACTGCTTAACAAGTACGGCACGTACGAAATACAGCCGACCGCGGACAGCGACAACGATTTTCCTAAAATTGCGCAGGGGTTACCACGTCAGGAAAATCGCAAGGTTGTAGATAAGGATTAGGACAGATATAATTAAAAAAAGCACTTCACAAGAAGTGCTTTTTTGGTGCGAGTTGGTCTGTAAGCCGAGTTCTGTCGTGCGCGGTCATCTATCTCGACGTATAGTCGCCTATACGCTCAAGCCGCTTTTCGTGGCACATCGGGCAAATGTATCGCCACAGTCAGCGTTGCTCCAAATAGGGTTTACAGTACCGTTGTGTCTCCACACGGTAGGTGAGCTCTTACCTCGCCTTTCCACCCTTACCGTAAAAGGCAGTCTGCAAGCAGACGTTCAATGAAAACTTCAAAGCATTTACGGCGGTATATCTCTGTTGCACTTTCCCTAAGGTCACCCTCGGCAGCCGTTAGCTGTTATTCTGCCCTGTGGGGCTCGGACTTTCCTCACATAAAACTTATGCGCAACCGCGTAACCAACTCGCAAAATTATTTTAACACAAAAGTTATAAAGTGTCAAAACATTTAAAAACTGAATAGTATGTAAAAGAAAAATTTTTATGTGTTTTGGGTGGAATTTTATATGGAAAATAGATTTTCAAAGTATTTTTTAGCCGCAAACTCGGGCGAAGGGTTTGTTTCACATTTTGCAGATAACTATGATTTTACTGACGGTTGGCGCGCATACATAATAAAGGGCGGTCCCGGCACGGGCAAATCGTCTTTAATGAAATATGTTGCAGTTAAAGCGGTTGACGCAGGTTACAGCGTAGAGCTGTGCCCGTGCTCGTCAGATCCCGACAGTCTTGACGGGGTTATTATAAAGAATAAAAAAACAATAATTCTTGACGGCACTGCGCCCCACGTAGTAGAACCGCAATTTGCAGGTGTTTGCGAAGAGATTATAAATTTAGGAGCGTTTTGGAACAGTAAAAAATTAGTAAACGCGGCACAAGAAATAATAAATACTACCAAATTTAACAAAAAGCTGCACAAAACGGCATCCGCTTATATATCGGCGGCAAGCGAGCTTATGTATGATACCTTTAGGCTGTCAGAAGGATTTATAAACCATAAAAAATGCGAAAGGTTTGCCGCAAATATTGCTTTGCAATTGTTGCCTAAAAAGACAGTCCCCTCGCCTAAAGAGTGGGTACGCTTTATTGGCGGTGTTACACCAATAGGCATTATGGCATATAAAAACAGCATTGAGCATAATTACAAAAACATTATAATTGTTGACGATAAATATGGCGCCGCATCTAACATAATAATGCAAAAAATTCGTTTGGCGGCGCTTGATAACGGGTACGAGATAATTACGCTTAAAAATCCGTTTTTACCGTCAAAAATCACCGACCATATACTTATTCCCGAGTTATCGCTTGCCTTTGTAAGAGAATATGACTATATAAAGTTTAACGACGAAGCGCGACGCATACATTCGCGTAGGTTTTATGACATAAATCGTTTGCGCGAGCACCGCGGCAGAATTACCTTTAACCGACGCGTCGCAAAGGAATTGTTGTTAGAAGCGGTAAGTTTTTTACAAAAAGCCAAATTGGTTCACGATAAATTAGAAAAACACTATATAAAGGCTATGGATTTTAACGCTTTAACGTTATTTGCAAACCAAAAATGTGAGGAAATTTTAAGTTTTTTTGATTAGTCTGTATGCAAAAAGCCTACGCTGTAGCGTAGGCTTTAACTTTTTTATAATACAAACTGAAAAATTAAAAATGCGGCGTATATGCACAGCAGTATAACACCCTGCGTGCGAGATAATTTTCCTCTTATAAGCGCGGGCACGCACATTACAGCCATTACAAGAAGCATAACCGGCATATCTACCACAAGGGATGCGTTATAGCCAAAAATGGTTTTTTCGCTTGGAAGCGCAAACGGTGAGGTTGTAATTGCGACACCGCTTACAAGCACCATATTAAACAAATTGGCTCCGATGATATTGCCAAGTGACAATGCGCCGTGACCCTTTACGAGCGACGTGATTGCAGTTACAAACTCAGGCAAGGATGTACCGAACGCCACTATTGTAAGCGCGATTACCGATTCGGGAACTCCAAAAAACTGCGCTATAGAAGTTGCGCTGTTAATTAAAAATCGAGCGCCTATTGCTATACACACAGCGCCTATAACAAGCATAATAATTTCTTTTAAAACACTACCCTTTGGCGCTTCGGCATTGTGATTTGACACATCGTCTTTATTGCTTAGCGCGCTTTTAATTGCATATATCATATAAACGGTAAATACGCCCAAAAGCACAATACCGATAACGCGGCTAAAGCTACCTGAAAAGTATGCGGCAAAAATAAATACTGCCGATGCTATGCAAAAAAATATGATGGGTATTTTCATGCTTTTTTTATCTACAACCGAGGGGGCTACCGTGATGGTTATTGCGGCAATAAGCGCCGTGTTGCAGATTATTGAGCCTGTGGCGTTGCCGTATGCCATTGCGCCTTGGCCGTTTATAGCGCCCTGTAGTGACACCATTACCTCGGGCAAAGTTGTGCCAATTGACACAACGGTAGCGCCTACTAATATTTCGGGCATTTTAAAGCGTCTTGCGATGCCTGTAGCCGAATCTACAAACCATCCCCCACCCTTGATGAGCAAGGCAAGGCCCGCAAAAAATAAAATTAGTAGATTAATTGTTTCTAACAACATTTTCTCATAATTAAAACTATACAAACAAAATATT
>JAZSKN010000013.1:0-5987 GCA_045534895.1 Acutalibacteraceae bacterium | reverse complement strand
CGCATACCGTGCCTTTTTAACACATTAGACCGCAAAAATTCGCTTTTTCGGGCAAATTATCCCTATGTGAACGCTCCGTTCGCTTGTTCCTTTTTTTATATTCTTATAATGGCAGGTAAAATACCGTTATCGCGTATATCTATTACTGCGTAGCTGTTGCCGCCCTCTCGCGAGCGTGAGCACGAACCCGGATTCACAATATACAAGCCGTCATCATATTTTATATTGGGAATATGCGTATGTCCGTACAAGGCAATCCTACAATCCTGCTGACGCGCCGCCTGTTTTAGCGCCCCAAGCCCCGCCTTTACACCCAAGGTGTGCCCGTGGGTTAAAAATACGTTTACATTATCAAGCCTTGCCACCGCGCTATACGGATATGAAGAAAATCTATCGCAATTACCGCTTACTATGTAAAACTTTTTATCGGTGTATTCATACGTAAAATCTTCGATATCGCTTGTAACGTCGCCTAAAAACATAATAACCTCTGCCAGCTTTTCACGTCTTATTATTCTGTCTACTATGCTACCGTGACCGTGAGAGTCCGATATTACTACAATTCGCATAAACACACCTGCCTTTATCATAAATTATACATATAATACAGTATTTCAGGAGGAAATGCAAATGAATAATAATTTTGATAAAATTAACAGAGAAACAATAGATGCCGCCCGCCGCGGTGACACAAACGCAGTTTTAAGTTCATTAAACGAAACCGACCGCAAAAAGATTGAAGAAGTGCTCTCTGACCAAAACAAGCTAAAGCAAATATTAAGTAGCGATACCGCGCAAAAGCTTATTAAATATTTAGGCGGAAATAAAAATGGATGATATAAGCCAAAAATTTGCCGAAATACTTAACGACCCCGAAAGCTTAAAGCGCGTGCGTGAAATGGCGGAAAACATTTTAGGTCAAAACAACAAAAGCGAGCCGCCACCCTCGCCCGATTTAAGCTCGGCTTTTGGAAATTTAGATATAGACCCTATACAAATTGGCAAAATAATGTCGGTTATGTCACATCTAAAGGCTAATAGCGATGACGCGCGCTCAAAGTTGCTATTAGCCTTAAAACCTCACCTTAGTCCGCCAAAACAAGAAAAGGTAAACACCGCAATAAAACTGTTAAAGCTTATAGATCTGCTACCACTTTTAAGGGATAGCGGTATGTTTGATTTTTAGGGAGTGCATAATTATTGATTGATATGCATAATTTTTCCGACGCAAAAAATCGCGCCGTGCAAGAACTGTTTGATGCTGCCGGTCGAGCTACGGCTCCACATTCAAAAACATCACAAAACCAGCGTTCTGCCCTGCCAAAACAGACCTTTAATTTAATAAATTTTAATTCCGAAGACGACCTTTTGATTATTGGCCTAATTTTAATTTTGTATAAAGAATCTACCGATTTTTTGCTTTTTTTAGCCCTTATTTATATATTGCTGTGATAAGTACAAAACGTTAAAAAAATCAAGTTACAAAATTGTTACAATTTTAATGGAAAAACTTGCATTTTTTGTCGTTATGTAAACTGATACAACCGTAAAAGTTTTCCACTTTTTCCACCGCTTATTCCACCGTTCAGGTTGTGAAAACACGATTTGATGCCTATTTTCGACATTTTTTTGGTGGAAAACTCGGTTGATAAGTGGGAAAATGCTTTATGCATACATAAACTGAATAAAAAATTTATGTAAAACAAAAACGCAAAAATTTTTGTATTTTTTTGTACATTTTTTGTCCATTTTTGTACGAAAAACATATACTTTTTGTACGCAAATGTATTATTTTTCGACTTAAATTTAAACATTTACTTGAATGACGGCAATTGTGATGTTATAATAACTTAAAACAAGTGAATTTTTATGGTAGGAGGTTTAAAATTTATGTATCCGTTACTACTAAAAGCGCCGCTTAAGGATTACCTGTGGGGCGGCAGACGTCTTATTGATGAATTTAAGTTTGAAAGTGAAAAGGATATTGCGGCAGAGGGTTGGATGCTATCTTGCCACAAGGACGGCAACAGCGTAGTGCGCAACGGTAAATTTGCAGGACTTACATTACAGCAAGCGATTGAAGCCTGGGGCGAAGAGGCTCTTGGCAAAAGGGCAAAGGATTTTACATATTTTCCTATTTTAATAAAGCTTATTGACGCTAAAGACCGACTTTCTGTTCAGGTGCATCCTGATGACACCTATGCCCTTGCCAATGAGGGTGAATACGGCAAAACCGAGATGTGGTACGTTGTAGACTGTGAAGAAGACGCAAAATTGATTTATGGATTTAATCAAAACATAACACAGGGCGAATTTTTAGAACGTATTAACAACAATAACCTTTCTCCCGTTTGCAATTACGTTCCGGTAAAAAAAGGTGATGTTTTCTTTATAGAGGCGGGCACTATGCACGCTATTGGTAAAGGCATACTTATTGCCGAGGTACAACAAAATTCTAACACCACCTACCGTGTATCTGACTACGGGCGTCTTGGTGCTGATGGCAAACCGCGCCAATTGCACATTAAGCAGGCGGTGGCTGTTACCAAAACTGAAAAACCAACCAAGCCCTACGGCGCAGTTGGTGACGTTACGCTTTATCCGTTTGGTTCGGTACGTGAGCTTGCAAAATGTAAATACTTTACCACCGAGCTTATTAACCTTAACGGGAATGTGGGTATATATGATAACGAAAGCTTTATTTCGTTGCTACTGCTTGACGGTGAGGTTACACTTTCGTACACGGGCGGTATGATGCGACTTAAAAAAGGTGACAGCGTGTTTTTGCCGGCAGGTCTTAAGGTTCGCTTGTGCGGAACAGCTGAAATACTTTACACTTATATGTAACTTTGGTTCTTTACTACGTCTTGCCTTTTGGCAAGGCGTAGTTTTATTTTTGTAAACTATAAAAATTCTTGCATTTGAATGCGTAGTTTTTCTTCAAGCTTAATAAGGCGCTTGCAAATATCTTTTGATACCTCATCGGCGGCCTTGTATTGATTTAGATAGCGGTTGAGCGATTTAATACCCATATCACAGCCGTCGGTCATAAGATCGGCAATAGTATTGTCTGAGTCATCCATTCCGAGCTTCATTGTGGTTTTCATCCAAGACATACCTTTAGCCATTGGGTTTGGGTCCTTGCCCTCGTCGTGATATTTGCCTAAAAGCTGTTGCAGTTCTTTGTCAAGCTCGTCGTGCTCGTCCTTGCAAGCATTAAGACACTCTCGCATTTTATTGGATTTTACGTGATCATACACATCGTGGATAGATTTTACACCCATTTTTATGCCCGCATCACATTCGCGAAGCAATTTAACTGTATCTTGTTCTACCATAAAAAACACACCCTTTCGGTATTAGTGTATCCGAAAGGGTTGACTTTATTTGTTTTATTAAATTTTAATAATAAACTTAAAGGTTACTCTGCGCGAAGCGGCCATATCTACCTTGCCGGAAGAATCTTTTATAGGCTCGCTGTTGGACATACCCTTTGCAACCAACACATTTGTCATTACGCTTATTTGGGTATCGGTTAGACCCGAAGCTTTTGAAATGCAATGATTTTTAACGTTATCGGCTCTCTGCTGAGAAAGTGGCAGACCGCTTTCATAGGTACTGCCTGCAACAGGCGCGGTATGACCCTCGACCATAACCTTTGATATAAAATCTTTATATTCATCCTTTGTTACAACCGACGAATATGCCTTAATAAAACTGTTTAAAAACTCTTTGCCCGCGGTAGAAAGCTCGGCTGAATCACCACCGAAAAGCACAGCCGAATCAAGACCGATTTCGCCATTCTTTTCGTTAAACTGCGCAGATATGCCTGCCGCTTTAAGCGCCACAACAAGATCATACTGAAAATTTGCTTTTTTGGTGGCTATGGCATTTATCTGATCAGAGGTCAAACCCTCAAGCTTGGCGGCATCGGCCGCATCAATATTATCGATAACAATGCTTTCAAACTCATCAAAATCTATTTTAAATTCTGCAGGTTTTACGGGCTCGTAGGTTTTAATATCATCAAAATTAAATGTTGGTTTAAAAAGTTCGATTGAAATAACGTTTGAAGGCGCCTCATATACCGAGGGTGGTTTAATGGTGCCCTGAACCGCAGATATATTAAAATCTGTTGTAGTATCACCGGCAGTCGAGCTGTTTTGTGTGGTAACGTTTTCTTTATCAGAAGATGTTTCGGATATGGTGCTGTTGATGTTGTTGGTAGTCTCATCTTTTTTGCACGCTGCAAACGAAAAGACAAACATAATTGATAATATGGCGCAAATTAATTTTTTCATTTTTAATTTCTCCTTAACCCTTTTAAGTTGCTATAATTGTATCACAAAAGCTATCGAAATTCAATAATACGATTTTAATTAATCCTCAAAATCAAGGCATAATCTTGTTTGGGTAAATGGTCGCACAAAGGTATCGGCAACGTGTACGTGCTGTGGGTGTGTGGCATAGCCCTTTAAAGATGCCTCGTCCTCAAAGGCCGAATAGAGCATTACATCGGCATTAGATGATGCAAGGCATTCGGTTTGAACCTTAATCTCAACAAGACCGGGTATTTTGCCTAATAGGCCCTCAAGCTCGGTTTTAATTCCCGTCTTAACGGTATCATTATTGTGCTCGGGCTTTAATTGCCATAAAATTATATGTTTAACCATTACCTTTACCACCTTAATATTTATTAACTTTACGGGTATTATAGCATAAAAGCGGCAAAGGGGCAAGGGTTTTAAGTGAAGCACTCGCTTTCGCTCGTATGAAGCGGCGGCTTTGCCACCGTGAAGCATTTTGCTTCGCAAAATATGAAGCGAAGCGTTCCTTATCGTGCCGAAGGCACACTTCACTGCCGTAGGCTACTTCATTAGCGAAAGCGGCTTCGTGTTCCCAAAGGGAACGCTTCATTCCCAAAATGGAACCGGTCTAAACCCGGACTTTTCTCGTTAGTTTTAATTGCTAAAAAATACTAAGCTCTAACTTCTTGCTTAATAATTCTAATGCCTTAATTCCCGCGATACTGTTTCCCTTTTTATCTAAAGCCGGAGAGTAAATGCCAATGCCCATTCTATTTGGTACAACAGCCATAATACCGCCGCCAACACCGCTTTTTGCGGGCACACCGACATTAAGAGCAAACTCACCCGAACCGTCATACATACCGCAGGTCATAAGCACAGCATTAATATACTGTGAATACTTTTTATCAAACAAGCGTTTATTTGTTTTGAGCTCAATTCCTCCATTTGCGAAGACGAGTGCAATTTGTGCAAGCTCCTTAGCGGTTACCTTTATAGAACATGCCTTGAAGTAACAATCCAGTATCTCTTCAACATTATCGTTTACTAATCCGTAAGCCTTTAACATATATGCAAGTGCACGGTTTTTATTACCTGTAGCTTTCTCAGATAAATACACCCGTTCATCAACCTGTAAATCGGGATTGCACGAAACCTTTCTCACAAGTTCTAATAACCGTTGAAATTTTTTATCGTAATTTTCACCCTTTATCAAGGTGCATAAAGCAATAGCACCGGCATTAACCATCGGATTAATATGTTCTGCATTTAATGCCTGATCACTATAATTAAAGGTATCAAAAGGTTTTCCGGTAGCTTCAACACCCACAAGATAGCGAACACGGTCTATACCATTATCCATCAAAGTAAGCAATAGTATAAGTGGCTTAATAATACTTTGCATTGTAAAGAATTTATCGGCATCTCCTGAAAAGAATTGTTTGCCTTCATTGGTTGCAACGCAAATACCAAGTTCTTTTTTATCGGCCTTTGCAAGTTCGGGTATATAACACGCAACCGAACCGTCATCAATATATTTTGCACTTTCTAACAAAATGCTGTCAAGTATCGATTTCATAACATCACCGCCTTGGGTGTATTATAGCATAAAAGCGGTGAAGGGGCAAGGGTTTTAAGTGAAGCACTCGCTTTCGCTCGTATGAAGCGGCGGCTTTGCCA
>JAZSKN010000051.1:0-34519 GCA_045534895.1 Acutalibacteraceae bacterium | reverse complement strand
TATGTTCTTGCTCAAAAGGAATACAGCGCGAGGTAACGCCTGCAATCTCTTTAAGTTTGTCTTCACATTCGCGGTCACCGCACCACATAGCACGAATAAAGTCGGAGGCCAAAGCGGTCTTAGGAAGACAAAAGCTCCTGACAACTCCTTGGCTCACAGAACGACATGGCTACGATCCGACTTTATGTTCTTGCTCAAAAGGAATACAGCGCGAGGTAACGCCTGCAATCTCTTTAAGTTTGTCTTCACATTCGCGGTCACCGCACCACATAGCACGAATAAATCCGGGCTTAGTATCGGCAATTTCTTTCATTTCGTCAAGGTTTTTAGCATCGTAAGTCATAGTCTCACGACGTTCGAGAGCCTTATTATAAAGTGCATCGTGGTACTCTGCCAAAATTTCGGGAATACGAGTGGTGAGCTCATCAAGATTTACAAAAATCTTTTCGCGGTTGTCACGGCGAACAATAACACACTGGTTGTTTTCGATATCGCGAGGACCAATTTCCAGACGAAGGGGCACACCCTTCATTTCGTACTCGGCAAATTTCCAACCTGGAGTCTGATCAGAGTTATCAAGCTTTACTCGGCAAACCTTTTTAAGTGTGTTGCAAATCTCGGTTGCCTTTTCTACAACGCCCTCTTTGTGAGATGCAATAGGAACAATTACAACCTGAATTGGTGCAATAGCGGGCGGCAAAACAAGACCGTTATCGTCACCGTGGGTCATAATAACCGCGCCGATAAGGCGGGTGGTCGTACCCCAAGAGGTCTGATGTGGATGAACAAGCTGGTTGTCTTTATCGGTATATTGAACCTCAAACGCACGTGAAAAACCGTCGCCAAAGTAGTGTGATGTACCGCTTTGCAGAGCCTTACCATCGTGCATAAGTGCTTCGATGGTGTAGGTAGCTTCGGCACCTGCAAATTTTTCTTTGTCGGTTTTTTGACCCTTTACAACAGGCATAGCAAGAGCCTCTTGTGCAAATCTGGCATAAACATTTAGCATTTGCTCAGTCTCTTGTCTTGCCTCTTCTGCGGTTGCGTGAAGGGTGTGACCCTCTTGCCACAAAAATTCACGTGAGCGTAAGAAAGGACGTGTTGTTTTTTCCCAACGAACTACGCTACACCACTGATTGTAAAGCTTTGGCAGGTCACGGTATGAGTGAACAATGTTTTTAAAGTGGTCACAGAAAAGTGTTTCAGAGGTTGGACGCACACAAAGACGCTCCTCAAGCTCTTCTGCACCGCCGTGTGTTACCCAGGCAACCTCGGGCGCAAAGCCTTCTACGTGGTCTTTTTCTTTTTGCAAAAGGCTCTCGGGTATAAACATTGGCATATACACGTTTTCGTGGCCAAGCTCTTTAAACATACCGTCCATAATATGCTGAATATTTTCCCATATGGCATAACCGTATGGTCTTATAATCATACAACCTTTAACCGATGCGTAATCAATAAGCTCGGCCTTAATGCATACGTCAGTATACCATTTTGCAAAATCCTCATCCATAGAGGTTATTGCTTTTACCAATTTTTCATTCGTTTTCATTTTCATCACCAATTATATCGTTTTCTTCTTGTTCGGGTTTTTGCTCCGGTGGTAGTATTGGATCTTCTACCGAAGGTTCTTCCGGCTCAGATGTTGGCGGAAGCTCGGGCTGCTGTGGTTGGTCAGGCTGCTGTTCGGGCGGATCATTTGGCTCTTGCCCGTTTGGCCCGGAATTATCACCATTATAACCATTATCAGGGTCATTTGCAACTATTTTATAAAAAGAATTAAAATAGTCCAGCACGCCCTCAGTAATAGCTTTTGCTTTTTGTGTGTTTACACTATCGCTTATTATTCCTTCAAAATCCTGCTGGTTAGAAATAAATCCGTTTTCGGTAAGCACAACGGGACAGCTTGTTACACGAGCTAAGAAAAAGTAGTGCCAGCTTTTTTGTATGTTTCTATAAAAGCCTGCCGCTTTAGTACGGTCGTAAATACATTTTGTAGCCCTATCTGAAAAAGCGTTAAAGCAGAAAATACCACCGCCGTTTGCCGACGCTCTGGTACTTGAGTCGTGATGCACCGATATGCAAAAATCAGGTGCTTCGCGTCGCAAAAAGTCGCATCGCGCATCAGCCGACAGCGACGTATTACCTGTTCGAGTCATAACTACCGTCGCACCATACGATTCAAGCTGTGCCTTTAATTTATATGCAAGAGACAAATTTCTTTCGGCTTCGTAGTTTGTTTTGGGTCGCAAGCCGGGTGCGCCAATATCTTTACCGCCGTGACCCGCGTCTATTACTATTTTTATGCCCGTTAAATCATTTTTCTTAGTAACGGTTGGCGGATTTAAAAACTTAAATACCAATTGACCCGACGAGTTATATTCGGCATTCCAGCCGTAAAAAGCTCCCGTATTTTTAAGATGCAATCTAAGCACACAGCCGTTTGTGCCGCTTAAAACTTGTGCCGACTCAAAAAGCGGATGATTTTCAAAAGCAAAGTCTCCCTGTAACTGTGGAGTGTAGAAAAACTTAATATCTACATATTTATAGGTAACACCCGTTACTGTATATTCTTGCTTTGAAGGGTTGGTGTAGCCCTGCGGCGCAACATCTACGCTAAACGGTGCTCGCCACGCAACGTCAAATACAAATTGCGTATGCCTACCCGATATTTCGTTAGAGCTTAACGACACCGAGTTTTGCTCGGGCAAGTCGCCCTTATATAACTTTGAAACGGTTATACGGTCGGGGTCAGGAGAGTTTTTCTTTGTTATATACACGCGCTTGCCGCACCGCAAATTGTAATAGCTGTTGCCGCTTTTTGCATCATAAACAATACCGCCAACCTTATAATCCACCGTGCCCTTTGGCAAGTAACTGTTGGTGGGTCGCGACCAGTCATCAGTTGTATCGCCGTTAAAGGTTTCGGCCTGCGTCGTTACAATTTCGACCACCTGTGTGCCGTCAAGCGATTTGTCACGCAAACAAATTATTGCGGGCGAGGTATAACTGCGCGTAAGCCCGTTGCAAGTGCCGGTAAATTTTACCCCACCAAGATTAACATCTGTTTCATTGCCGGTAGGTAACGTGAATGTTCCCGTAAAATTGGTAAATTCTTCACCGTCTTTATATGGCTGTGCTACCAGATTTATCTTTTTGCCGTTAAACGTTGCTGTAACCGAGCTTGAATCAACCCTTGCCGAAGCCACAACAACAAAGGATGAACCTGCTTCATATTTTTGCTTTTCATAAGGCGCGTACGCCTTAATAACAGTAAAAGTATAGCGAATAACGTATGTAACGCTGGTTCCGTTATATTCAAAAACAAAGTTGTTTTTGCCCGGCTTTAATTCCACCTCAATCGAAAACTCTCCGCTTTCAAGTCTGGTAACCTCTTTACCGTTTAATACAAGCGGTTTTTTAGGATCACTTGTACCGCTTATTGCAAAAAAAGATTCCGATACCGTAGAGTCTTTTTGTGCAGGCGACGTAATATTAAGCGGTGCTACAATCTCTTGCGGCTCGCTTTCGACAGGCCCGTCGGATATAACACTTTCACTGTTTGAAGACGAGACACCGTTTATGTGCGACATATATGCGCTGCTCGAAAAGGCCATTTTGGTTTCTTTGGTTAGCGCTATCGCAAGCAATATCGCCAGCGCGGCGGCAACCGCGGCACCCGCCACCGATAATATTATAGTCTTATATTTAATAAAAAATTCTTTCATCTTTTTATCTTCCCCAAAATCTATTTAAATAATTTTAACACAAATTATTACAGTTATCAATATTGCAATTATAAAAAATTAATGATAAAATACCCTTGGTGATAAAATGCAAATAGAAATTCACAAAGGTCAGGTTGATCTTTCGGGCGAGCCCATTTTACGCGAAATAAATCTTAATATAACCACCAACAGTCGCATCGGCCTTGTAGGCCGCAACGGCTCAGGCAAAACCACACTGCTAAGACTTCTTAGCGGTGAACTTTCGCTTGCCAACGCCGAGTCAGACGGTGGCTTTATGTCAATAAGCGGTAATCCGCAAATCGGCGCGCTTAACCAAATGACTTTTTTGGATGACAGCATCACCTTAGTGCAAGAAATACGCAGTGCATACAGTTATATATTAAAACTAAAATCCGATCTTGAAAACGCGCAAAAGCAAATGGGTGATAACCCAACCGAAGACAACATAAAGCGCTACACCGATTTGCTTGATGCGTTTACCCGTGAAGGTGGATTTTATTTTGAAAAAGAATATGAATCCGCAATTAAGAAATTTGGCTTTTCTGACACTGAAAAACTGCGCCCATTAAGCGAGTTTTCGGGCGGTCAGCGCACTAAAATCGCCTTTTTAAAACTGCTTTTATCCAAGCCTGATTTATTACTTCTTGACGAGCCTACAAATCATTTGGACATCGAGGCGGTTTCTTGGCTTGAAGAATATATAAAAAACTATAAAAAGGCTGTGCTTATTGTATCGCACGACCGTATGTTTTTGGATAACACAGTTAACGAGATTTACGAAATAGAACACGGCAAAACCACAAGATACGTTGGCAACTATTCGCAATTTGTGACAAAAAAACGCGAAAACCGTGACCTGCAAGCAAAAAACTTTGAGGCGCAACAGAAAGAGATTGCACGCATACAGGCAACTGCCGACCGTTTTCGATATAAGGCAACCAAAGCGGCTATGGCACAAAGCAAGCTAAAGGCTATTGACAGAATGGAAAAAATAGACGCCCCGGACGCATATGATAACCGCACCTTTAAGGCAACGCTTGATGTATCGGTGCAAAGCGCAAAGGACGTGCTTACTGCAAGCAACCTGACAATAGGCTTTAACACGCCGCTCGCAACGCTGTCTTTTAACGTTTACCGCGGTGATCGCATTGGTATTATAGGTGGCAACGGCAAGGGTAAATCAACACTGCTTAAAACCTTAGTGGGCAAAATTCCCGCGCTGTCGGGCAATTTTTCTACCGGCGCTTTGGTAAACACGGGTTATTTTGATCAACAAATGGCGCAAATACGCGGCAACGAAACAGTGCTCGACAATATGATGTCAGCTTTTCCTGCTATGAACGATTTTGAAGCGCGAAGCGCGTTAGGTGCGTTTCTTTTCAGCGGCGAAGCCGTGTTTAAAACAATTGATATGCTCTCGGGCGGCGAACGCGTAAGATTAGCATTGTGTAAGTTGTTCCGCAAGTCGCCAAACCTGCTTATTTTAGACGAGCCTACCAACCATATGGATATACTTTCTAAAGAAGCGCTCGAGGATATATTACTGACCTATAACGGCACGTTAATATTTGTATCACACGACCGTTATTTTGTAAAGAAGCTTGCCGACCGCCTGATTACATTTGAAAACGACGGAGCGCACGTATGGGATTTTGGGTACGACGAGTATATGCTTCGTCAACCAAAAGAAATTGATGCCGACACACCCGTAATCAAGACCGAAAAAAAGGAAAAGAAAACCTTCACCACCCCACTTAAAGAAAAACAAAAACGCGAAAAAGCACTTAAAAAAGCAGAAGAAAAAATCAACGAACTTGAAACTAAGCTCAACGAATTAAAAGCACTGCAAACAGCGCCCGAAAATCTTGCCGATTATCAAAAGTTATCCGAACTGCAAGAGCAGATTGACACATTAGAAGAAGAACTGCTCGAGCAAATGGAGATTTGGGAAGATCTTTGTAATTAATAATATTAATTGTAGGGACGGGCGAGACTCTCATAATAGGAGAGATGTCACGAAGTGACAAAGAGGTAATGGCGAAGCCGTAACCCCCGACTGTCCGTTGCTTTACACAACAAATTAAACAAACCAATGTAATATGTTTACGAATATACCACCTTGGTTTATTCGAGCACAACCGCAGGTTGAGTGTTATGCAAAAAAACGGATTGCCACGCATCTTATGACGCTCGCAATGACAAACGTTTTAATACATCTTTGGTAATGTCATTGCGAGTGACACAGGTCACGAAGCAATCCGTAATTGTTTTGTTTTAAATTTTAATACCCCAAATCTTCATTTACCAAAATTACAGTTATTCTATCCTTTTGGCGTTGCATTGCGCTTATCATATAATCGCAACAAATGCGGTCATCACAATTACATCCGTCGGCAAAATCGGGATTATCGTTGTTATTAAGCGATACGCAATGACCCAACTTTGCGCAAGGGGTATTTTTGTTTAGGCGCACACAGTTTTTGGGCGCGGCGATTTTTTTAACACGCAAAAACGCCTCTTTTAAATCGGGCACTATTTTGTTTTTACCCACTATCATAACAACCTTTTTGGGACCAAAAGCAATAGAAGAAATGCGATTTGCAAGGCCGTCAACGTTTACAAGTTCACCGTTTTCGGTTATGGCATTTGCAGAGCAGAAGAAAAAGTCAGCACCTATGGCGGCTTTAAAGCATTCTTGCTGTTCTTCCGGTGTAATACCTGCGCGTCCTCTATCCATAAAACAATACTTTTTTTCTCGCAGTAACTCATCTATGCCGCATTCTATAACCGACATAGAACCGCCCCAAGTGATAACGCAGTCGTCAAACAATAAATCTCTAACCAAATTTTTTGCATCTTCTTTTGTTTCGGCAAAAAGGGGGTGCATTTTGTTTTTTTCTAAATTCTTAAAAAGTTTTTGTATCTGCTCGGTCATATTACTTTATTCCTTTCGCTATAGTTCCGCCGCCCAAAACCACGTCGCCGTCATAAAATACCGCCGCTTGACCGGGGGAGGGCGCGCGTTGAGGTGTGTCAAACTCTAATACAACTGTATCTTTGTCTGTTTGGTGAATAACGCACGGCTGTTCTTGGTGTCGGTAACGCAGCTTGCCTGCCGCTCGAACGCCGTCAAGGCCATAGGCGGCTATAATATTAATGCCGCTAACCTCGACCTGTTTATAAAACAGATGCTCCTCGTCGCCTAAAACAACCTCGTTGGTATTGGCATTTTTGCTTAATACAAAGGCGTGTTTGCCCAGCGCTATACCAAGGCCCTTTCGCTGACCTATTGTGTAGTGAATAACGCCTTTATGCTTACCAAGCACCTTACCGTTAAGATCAAGATAATCGCCCGCGGCAAAATTTAACCCCGTGTTTCGTTCTATAAAAGCGGCGTAATCGCCATCGGGTACAAAACATATGTCCTGACTGTCTGATTTGCGTGCAACACACAGCTTCATTTCCTCGGCAAGAGAGCGCGCTTGAGCCTTTGTATAGTCACCCAAGGGTAAAACCGTACGTGAGAGTTGGTCTTGTGTTAAACCATAAAGCACATAGCTTTGGTCTTTTGTAACGTCTACTGCTTTTTTTAGCAGATATCGGTCACCGGATTTTTCCACCCTTGCATAATGCCCTGTGGCAATATTGTCAAAACCGTTTTTTTGAGCGTAGTCGAGCATTGCTCCAAACTTTATATTTATATTACACTGTATACACGGGTTTGGTGTGCCGCCCCGCATGTATTCGTCTATAAAATGCTTTATGACAAAATCGTAAAACTCTGACTTTAAATCTAACACGCTATGTGTAATACCAAGCTTTTTACAAACATCGGCAGCATCCTGTGCTTCGCGTGCGTTTTTTGCAATAATTTCCGCGTTGTCGCCGTCATAAAGCTGTAAGGTAATGCCTGCGGCATCTTGAGTTTTTGAAACAAGTGCCGCCGTTACGGCAGAATCTACACCGCCGCTCATACCTATTAAGGTTTTCATTAAATCACTTCTTCTTTTTGTGAATATTTCTAATCGTCTTTTTCTTCTTTTGAGGTGGTCGGTTTTGACCGTTTTTAGCGCCAACAGACGATTTGTCGGGAGCAATAAGGCAGTTTTTGCCATAACCTATTAAATCGGTACGGTTTGCCTTGCGTAGCGCCGATAAAACAAACTGTCGGTTTTCGGGTTTATAATATTGCAGCAACGCGCGTTGCTGCGCCTTTTCTTGCACCGTGCGCGGCACGTAAACCTTTTGCATATTCATAGGATTTAGTCCCGTATAGAACATACAGGTTGAAACTGTGCCGGGGGTGGGATAAAAATCCTGCACCTGTTCGGGATGCAGCCCCTCTTTTTTAAGGAACAGTGACAGCTCTATAGCATCATTTATTGTGCTGCCGGGGTGCGACGACATAAGATAGGGTACCAAAAATTGCTTTTTGCCAACCTGTTCGGTAATTTCATAAAAGCGTTTTTTAAACTTTTCATAAACGTTTACGTGCGGCTTGCCCATACAGTCAAGAACATGACTCGAGCAATGCTCAGGAGCCACCTTTAGCTGACCGCTTACGTGATGCTCTACCAATTCGTAGAAAAACTCTTCGTCCTTATCGGCAACAAGATAATCAAAACGAATGCCCGAACGAATAAATATTTTTTTAATTTTAGGCAGTTTTCGAAGCTTTCGCAAAAGCGCCAAATAATCGCTGTGATCAACCTCTACAGCCTTACACATTGTAGGCGCCAAACACTTTTTATCTTTACAAACTCCGCGCTCAAGCTGACCCCTGCAGCTTGGCGCTCTGAAATTGGCAGTCGGACCGCCAATATCGTGTATATAGCCTTTAAAATCGGGCATTTCGGTAATTTTTTTAACCTCTTCTATAACCGATTCGTGACTGCGACAGCTTATTTGTCTGCCTTGATGGTATGCCAACGCGCAAAAATTGCACGCGCCAAAGCAACCACGATTGTGTATTACCGAAAATTTAACCTCTTCGATACCCGGTACACCACCAAGAGCCTCGTAGCTTGGGTGATAGTCGCGCATAAATGGCAGACTGTAGACCTTGTCCATATCTTCGGTAGAAAGCGGTGGCATTGGTGGATTTTGCACCACTATTTTATTGCCATGACGTTGAATTACAGTTTTACCGCGCACCGCATCGTGCTCAGTTTGTTGAATATACGTGCTTTCGGCATATTTACGCTTTCCTGCATCGGTATTTTCACTTACCGCCTCAAAGCTTGGGCATTCTTTTGCGCTTTGCACCGTGTAATCGTGGGTGCTTACAGCATAGCAGGTGCCTAAAATGTTGGTTAAATCTTCTATTTTTTCGCCCGCGTCTAACCTATTTGCAATTTCTACCACGTGGCGCTCACCCATACCGTACATAAGCAGGTCGGCGGTAGAATCGATAAGAATTGACGGACGAACCCTATCATCCCAATAATCATAATGGGCAAATCGGCGCAGAGATGCCTCTATACCGCCAATACAAATCGGCACATTGCCAAAAAGTCGTCGAATAGCTTTAGAATAAACAATTACCGCGCGGTCAGGGCGTGCACCCGCTTTGCCACCGGGGGTATACGCATCGTCGCTTCTTTTTCGTTTTGCGGCGGTATAGTGCGCCACCATTGAGTCAATATTGCCACTGTTTACAAAAAATGCAAGTCGCGGCGCGCCAAAGCGAATATAATCCTCGTCACAGCGAGGCTGTGAAATTATGCACACTCTAAAGCCTGCCGCTTCAAGCACGCGCGACACTATAGCCGTACCAAAAGAAGGTTGATCCACATAAGCGTCACCCGTAACTATAATTATGTCGGCGGCTTCCCAACCGCGATCCTTCATTTCTTTTTTTGTAATCGGTAAAAATGGCATAAACTAAACCTCATATAAAATATATATGTATTGTATCATAATTTTTTGCTTGTTACAAGGGGTGTAAAATGGAAAACGAGGTTATAGAAATAAAACAAAAAAATATGTATGTGCCCATATGCATTACTCAGCTTATTTGTGTATTGGCGATTCTTATTGCAATAATTATTACGAAATATTTTTTTGGCAATACATTTAACCAATTTAAAAATTGGTGTAATAACAATTTATTAGAGCAAACCCGTGTAATATCTGACTTTGACGAGGGACAAAGCAGTGAAGTTTAAATTTTTAGGTACCGAAATTTACATATCTTTTTTGTTTTGCGCCGTGCTTTGCTTTATGCTGCTTGTTGACCGCACGGGTCTTATTATTCCAACCCTTTTTGCCGTCTTTATTCACGAAAGCGGACATTTGCTTGCTATGTGGGCGGCCGACTGTCAACCGCGCGCGGTACGGCTTATACCTACAAGCGTACAAATCATTCGCGGTTTTTCGCCAAAAAAATATGGCGAGACGGCAATAGCATTATGTGGCCCTGCGGCAAATCTTGTAATGTTTGGCACGCTTATTGGTAACTATTTTATATTTAAAAGTGAACAATCTTTGATGTTTTCGCTTCTTAATCTTGTAATAGCAATATTTAATATGCTACCCGTTTCGGGTCTTGACGGCGGCATACTTTTAAGCCTTGCCATAGCGCACTTTACCGATATATACAAAGCAGAAAGTGTCGTAAAAATAATAACTGCCGTTTTTGCCGTTATTATCTTTTTATTAGGTATTTATTTGTGGATAAGCGGTAGCGTTAACATATCGGTGTTTATTGTTGCAATATATTTAGGCGTTTGTGCCCTAATAAAAAAATAACGGCTTTCACCAAAATTGGCGAAGCCGTAGGGTTTAAAATGATATAGGCAATATATACAGTACAATTGAAGCTACTGTTGAGACAATAAACGCAAAGGTAAAAATCTTGGCTGTCTTTTTAATTTTTTCACTTTCGGTAGTTAAAAGATTTACTATTGCCGCGGCTAAGCCTATTAAAGAGCAGGTAATCATAACCCCGGAATAATAATCTATAACAAGCCAAAATTCAACAGTGTATGCATACGGCGTTTTGGCAAGGGCGACCCAATCGTACGCGCAAAACGCACCAAATAACAATATAACGACCGCAAAAATTATTGCTACAATATTAAGTATAATTGCTGTTGCCTTTTTCATATGTATCACCTGTTGTTAAAATTCTATTTTTATTATAACAGTTAAATTTTAAAAAGCAAGAACCTTGTGTACAGTGTCGCTCTAATGCAAACCGTGCTTTTCGAATCCTCTCGTGCGCACAAAAAAATAAAGTCCACTCTAAAGAGTGAACTTTATTTTGGCGCGCCGAAGAGGATTCGAACCCATGACCTTCTGGTCCGTAGCCAGACGCTCTATCCAACTGAGCTACCGGCGCAAAACATATTAAAATGTCTGCGACTTTTTTAAACCGCCATAGTATAATAGCACAAAAGTTTCATAAAATCAATAGTTAATTTTAAAAAATTTAAAATTTCTTTTTAAAAGGTTGTAAATATGGTGGAAATACTACACAAAATTAATGCTGCTGTGTGGGGAACCCCTACGCTTTTGCTTATCTTTTTTACGGGAATAATACTTACCGTTCGTACAAACTTTTTTCAGTTTCGCCATTTTGGAAAATCGGCAAAAATCTTTTTTGGCGGCAACACACAAAAAAGCAACCATCATTTAACACCTCTACAATCAGCAAGCACCGCCCTTGCCGCTACAATGGGCACGGGTAACATTATAGGTGTGGCGGGCGCTATAACGCTTGGCGGTCCGGGCGCTGTTTTTTGGATGTGGGTGTCTGCCGCAGTTTGTATGATTATAAAGTTTGCCGAAATTGTGCTCGCCGTTCATTATCGCGAAACATCCCCCGATGGCAGTTACACAGGTGGCGCTATGTATTACATAAAATACGCTCTTCCACGTTTTTTATCTCCGTTGGCTTTCATTTTTTGCATTTGTGGCGTTGTGGCATCATTTGGTGTAGGCAACATGACACAAATTAACACTATAGCAATAAACGTTAATGGTCTGTTTAATGCAATTTTTGACACTTCTTTACAATATGATTTTTATGTACGTCTTGCCGTTGGCGTTTTTTGTGCCTTCGTTTGTTCTTTAATCTTAAAGAGCGACCAATCGATCGGGCGGTTTTGTGAAAAAGCAATTCCTGTGATTACTGTTATTTATATTGTGTTAACTGCGGGTGCCATAGCTTTTAACTACACCAAAATCCCCGCCGCATTTAAGGATATATTTATTTCAGCCTTTAATCCTAAATCTGTTACCGCCGGAGCAATTGGCTCGGCGTTTATTGGCATACGCTTTGGTATGTCACGCGGTGTTTTTTCTAACGAAGCGGGGCTTGGTACCGCCCCTATTGCCTATGCCTGCAGTGACGGCAATGAAATCAGCCTTGGTCTAATGGGTGCTATGGAGGTCTTTATTGATACAATAGTAGTATGTACCCTTACCGCACTTACTTTGCTTTGCGCGGGCGATATCTCCTATGGCACCGACAGCGCGGCAACATTAACACTTAACGCGTTGATAAAGGTTTACGGCAAAAACGTTATATTTATATTTTGCCCTGTGGTCTGCTTATTCGCTTTTTCTTCGGTTATAGGTTGGGGGCTTTATGGCACCAAATTTATAACCTTTTTATTAGGAGAAAAATCGAAAGGCGTTTATTTAACGCTTTTTGTTATCGCTATGCTTCCTGCGGCCATATTGCGCAGTGATGCAGTATGGTTAATTGCTGAAATATTTAACGGGCTTATGGCACTGCCAAACATAACTGCGCTATTACTGCTTACTAATAAGGTTGCAGATATAACCCATACATATAAAAAGCACAACCCGACTTAGATCTCACTAAGTCGGGTTTATATTAATTACTTAATTTATATGAAAGCGTCATAAGGCTGTCGCCAAAGTGAATGTTTTCGACCTCTACGTCCGGATGGTCAAGCGCAATATCATAATGGCTAAAGTTTAAAAAGCCTTTTACGCCAAGCTTAATAAGCTGATCGCAAATTTCTTTAGAAGCCTCTTTAGGTATGCAAAGTATTGCGGCGCGCGGCATATTTTCGCGACAAAATTCATCTAACGTAGATATATGTCTAATGGGCACATTGCGCACCATTTG
This sequence comes from Acutalibacteraceae bacterium, assembly GCA_045534895.1. GTDB lineage: Bacteria > Bacillota > Clostridia > Oscillospirales > Acutalibacteraceae > UBA737. The sequence goes on along the minus strand of JAZSKN010000051.1, from coordinate 21,667 downwards.
ACCAACGAGTGATTCTTTTGTGTCAAACATACCTATAAGATGAAAGCCCTTTGATTCAAAGTTTATATAATGCGCTATCGCCTTGCCCAAATTGCCCACACCTATAAGTATTGCATTTTGTGGTTTATCAAGACCTAATATTTTTGCTATTTCGCCCTGAAGTAATTCTATGTTATAGCCATAGCCTTGCTGACCAAATTCGCCAAAGCAGTTAAGGTCCTGTCTTATTTGACTGGCGGTCAATTGCATACGGTCAGATAACTCGCGCGAGGATATGCGTGTCATTCCTTCTTTTTTAAGTTCGCCTAAAAATCTATAATAACGCGGCAAGCGTTTAATTACAGAGTTTGATATGCCTGCAGGATTCATTTTAAATAAGACCTCTAATCATATAAAAGATTGTTAAAAAATTGAACAAGTCTATTTTAAAAAAATTTCTTAAAAAAGTCAAGAAAAAATGCTTGACAAATTTAATTTGATGTGTATAATTAAAAATGTAAAAAGTAGTAATGATTACTACTTTTAGAAAAGAGGTGAGTTATGGCAAACTATTCTAAACAACGCGAAGCCATACTTAACGAGTTACAAAGCCGTTGTGACCACCCCACTGCCGCTCAAGTATACGAAGGCGTCAAAAAGGTTATACCAAACATCAGTTTGGGCACGGTTTACCGTAACTTAGCGTCATTGGTAGAAAGTGGCGAAATATTAAGTGTGGCTGTAGGCGACGGCAAAGAGCACTTTGACGGCGACAAAAGCTTTCACTTGCACCTACACTGCAAATGCTGCGGATCAATAATCGACTCTCGCGTAGAGGACGAAAAGGTTAAAAGCATTGCGAATTTTGACGGCTTCACGCCCGAAACCAGCGTTTGCGTTGTATACGGTTTATGTAAAAATTGCCAAAAGCAATAAAATAAAAATTAAAAACATTTTGGAGGATTAATTATGAAAAAGTATGTATGTTTAATCTGTGGTTACGTTCACGAAGGCGATTCTGCTCCCGACGCTTGCCCTATCTGCAAAGCACCTGCAAGCAAGTTTGAAGAGCAATCAGGCGAAAAGGTATGGGCTGCTGAACACGTTGTAGGCATCGCTAAGGGCGTAGATGAAAGAATTATCGAGGGTCTTCGCGAAAACTTTAACGGCGAATGCTCAGAGGTTGGTATGTATCTTGCAATGTCACGTGTTGCACACCGTGAAGGTTACCCCGAAATTGGTCTTTATTGGGAAAAGGCAGCTCTTGAAGAGGCTGAACACGCAGCAAAATTTGCAGAGCTTTTGGGCGAAGTTCTTACCGACTCTACCAAAAAGAATCTTGAAATGCGCGTAGACGCTGAAAACGGCGCTACCAAGGGTAAGTTTGAGCTTGCAAAATTGGCAAAAGAATTAGGTCTTGACGCTATTCACGACACCGTTCACGAAATGGCTCGCGACGAAGCCCGACACGGCAAAGCATTTGAAGGTCTTCTTGCAAGATATTTTAAATAATGCCGTTTTATTGAGGAGATGTTAAAAATGATTAAACGTTTACTCGCAGCCTTAGTTGCCGCGCTTTTAATATGCTGCACACTTACAGCCTGCGGCGAAGAAAAAATTACACCTCAGCAAGCGTATGAGGCAGTTTTAACCGATCTTGGTGATGCTGCCACAAGCGCACAGTCACCCCACGTTCACGAGGGTGAATACAACGGCAAAAACTGCTATACCATCTATGTTACCGTAGGTGAAGAAAATCTTGTTTACTCGGTTTCTTTTTCGGGAGAAATTTTAAACAAGGCGCACGGCAGTCACGCTCATTAACCCATAACAAAAGTAAATGATTTAAATATAAGGAGTGAATACAAGTGCTCGATAATAAAGTAATAGAATTACTTAACGACCAAATAAACAAGGAATTTTACAGCGCATATCTTTATCTTGATATAGCAAATTATTACGCCGATAACGATCTTGACGGCTTTAGTAATTGGTATACAATTCAAGCTCAAGAAGAACGTGATCACGCAATGCTTTTCTTAAAATATTTGCAAAGCAACGGCGTAAAGGTGACCCTTGGCGCAATTGACGCGCCAGACAAGTCATACAGCACTCACATTGAACCCTTGCTTACCGGCGCCGAACACGAGCGCTATGTAACAAACCTGATTCACACCATTTACGACGCGGCATATAGCGTAAAGGATTTTCGCACAATGCAGTTTTTAGATTGGTTTGTAAAAGAACAACTTGAAGAAGAGGAAAACGCCGACAAATTGGTAAACAAGTATAAGCTGTTTGGCGACGACCCAAAAAGCCTCTATCTTCTTGACCAGGAGTTAGCAACCCGTGTTTATACGGCGCCAAGTCTAACGCTTTAATCTAATATCGCACTAAAAGATAATATATCAAAAAACACAATTGATTTTTTCACAACCGCCTATTAAGTTAGGTGGTTGTTTTTTATAAACAAAAATAAAAAATTTTGCATCTTTTTATTTTAGCCGTTAATAATATTACGGGAGGAATAAGTTATGAAAAAATTATTATCTTTAATTTTGTGTCTTATCTTTGTTTTATCTCTTACCGCTTGCGGCGGCGCGATGGACGATATGACAAGCGATGTCGAATCAATGGGCAGTTCGATAGTCAGTGACACCGAAAGCGCAGTCGACGATGCAACATCTGCTATTAAGGATGACGACAAGAAAATGAACCTTATGGCGGGCATTACCCCGCAAGACGCCAAGCAAGCCGCCTTGCGCCACGCAAAGCTTGACGAGGGTCAGGTAAGCGACGTCGACATAGACCTTGACCGCGATAACGGACGTCTTATATACGAGGTAGACTTTAACTCAGGTACTACCGAATATGATTACGACATTGATGCCGAAACGGGCGAGGTTATCTCGGCTGATAAAAGCCGCGACTAAAAACACGGATTAAACATCCGTGTTTTTTTATTGCCTTTATCGCAAAATTGTGTTATTATAGTTCCATATTATTAAAGGACGTATTAACTATGAAAAAACTTTTATGTGTTTTAATGGCGCTATTAATACCGATTTGCTTTATTGCCTGTCGCGATATAGGTGACGAAGGCTCGGGTGAATTTAGAATTTTAGAGCTTACCGAAAACAAAATTCCCGATGAGCGCAACTTTACCGTAATCGACCAAAAGGGCAACGTTGTGCTTAAAAACGCCGATGTAGAAAAAGTGCTTGTTGTTTTTGAAAAATCCAAGGACCGTTATTTAGAACTTCGCCTTACCGAAGACGGCGCAAAAAAATTCAAAAAAGCAATCAAGAAAAAAGATGCTGTATTAAGCATTGCTTTAGACGGCAATGCAATTGCTTCGCCCGTTTTACGTGACGATGCCGAAGAAAACAGCGTAATAGTACTTGGAAATTACGAGGACGTTATGGACTGGTTTAACGCAATAACCTAAACGACAAAAATTCCTTTACCAAAAGTGGTAAAGGAATTTTTTTATTAAACCGTAACAGCCTCTTTTTTACAGTTTGCGTCTTGAGTCTTTTTAGCTTTTATATCCTTAATAAGCCACGGCAGATATGCCACGAAATATAAAAAGGTTATTGCCGCTGCCATAATGAGTATTCTTAAGGCAAAGTTTGACGGTAGTATGTCAAGTATAGACGGCGTGTCCTCGGGGCGTGCCATAAACAAATAATTTGCGCCCGGACCTATAAGCACGTTTGCGTAATATGCCACCACCGCAAGCACTACCAATGACACGTACGATTTTATTGCCGATTTTACAGTCGGTCGCATCTTGTGTACAAAAATCATATAAAAAATTGCAATGTACCCAAGTGTATGCTCTAACCAAAATTGATAATATCTAAATCTTGTGGGACCCGTATATGTAATAACGGTTGGTGTAATAAGCGCAAATATTGAGCCTGCAAACAACCAAAAATATGAAATGTCAAAAAGCAGTTGTGTTTTTCCAATAACCATATAACTGCAAAACACTACCGCCCATCCGCAAACCGATATAGGCAAATGGTCCACAGGGTTTGGCTGTAACGACGGAATAGCAATAAGTCGCCAATAATACGACATCTCAGAGCAAATAAGCGCAAACGCAAGTATGTATCTAAACTTTGCCTCGTGCTTTGACTCGCGTATTTTATCGGCAAATTTTGCAATAAGTAAAATTAGTGCGATTGCTACTATAATCGGAGCAAAATGAGCAAACGTAAAATTAGTAAATTCCGCTTCTTCGCCCTTGCCTAAAAAATAAATCAAAAAATCCTTCATATTATCCCCTCGCAATATTTTATACTCTAACTAAAAGCGCCACAGTTTCGTCTGTAATGTCTTTAGTGGGATATCCACCGCAGAAATTTGATAGCGTTTCATTGATTATAACCCTAAAATATAAAAGCCGGTATATGCTTCTGCTTTATTTAGCCATTCAACCAATATTTCATAATCCTTGGGTTTCACTTTGATGAGTTTCTCAATAATGGGTTTTATCAATTCTGCACCGTAATAATTCATACCAAATATATCCATGGTATCAAAAATGCAGCGGTATTCGTTGTAAAACAAATCTTCATCATCTACATACAACGAATCATTTTGCCAATGCTGAATACTGCGCAGTGCTACACGCTCGGTTACTTTTCTTTTAGTAGATAACTTGCAAAACTGAATTTCAATAAATGCAGAACCGCCGTATGCTCTTCTCTCTTCTTGAGAATTAAAAACATGAAATAACACAGTATCACCTCCGCTTCACTTTGACTGACTTGTCCTATTCAATTCCTCAATATTCAAATCAAACTTGATTCGCTCGTGGATATCTTTCCGACTTAAAAGGGCTACTGTCTCTACGTGTTCTGTATGCGGGAACATATCGACCGGTTGTATGCGCTTTACTTTGTAACCCTTTCGCGTCAAAAAAGAGAAGTCGCGCGCCTGTGTTTCAGGATTGCAAGAAATATATACAACCTTTTTAGGCGCAAGCGTTACAAGCGAACGCAAAAAGTCAAGACTAGCCCCTGCTCTTGGCGGATCCATAATAACAACGTCTATTTTTTCGCCCGCATTTGCGGCTTCTACCATAAATTCGCCCGCGTCGGCGCAAATAAACTCTATGTTTTTAACATTATTTATCTCTGCGTTGGTGTGCGCGTCACTTACCGCGTCGGCGTTTAGCTCTACACCAATTATTTTTTTGGCAGACTTTGAAGCAATTATTCCAATAGTACCTGTGCCGCAATATGCATCAAGAACCACGTCTTGCGGCAAAATTTCGGCATAGTCGATTGCTGTGTTATAAAGCACTTCGGTCTGCGTTGGATTGATTTGGTAAAACGCTTTTGGTGAGATTCTAAATCTAAAACCGCAAAGGTCTTCCTCGATATAGCCGCTACCGTAAAGCGTACGGCTTTGCTCACCAAGAACCAGACTTGTGCGCTTGTTGTTTACGTTTTGCACTATGGTTGTAATTTCGGGATGACGGCCAAGCAACGCGTTTACAAACTGCGACTGCTTTGGAAAATCAATAACCGAGGTAACAAGCACAACCATTATCTCACCGCTTAAAAATCCGCGTTTTATAAGCACGTGACGTAAAAATCCCTTCATTGTTACGTCATTAAACGCACGAAGCTTAAAGCTTTTTAAAAGCTTTCTTATGGTTACTATTATTTCGTCGGCCTTAACATCTTCTATTAAGCAGTTATCAACCGCAACGATATTGTGGGTTGAAGACTGATACACGCCCGATATTATTTCGCCGCCACGTTCACCAAATGCCGCTTGCACCTTATTGCGATAGTGATACGGATTTTTCATACCAATTATTTCACGAACGTGATGATAGCGACCTAACAATTTTATAACCTTTACCTGCTTAAAGCTTAATTGCCGCTCGTAAGAAAGATTTTGAAGCTGACATCCACCGCATTTTTTGCGGTATGGACATTTTGGAAAATTATCGTCTTTTTTATTGTCTTGTACGTGTTTTTTTACAAAATATTTTTTATCTCCCGACATATCAAGCCCCTCTTTCAAAAAGTGCTACCGTTTCTACGTGTGATGTACGAGGAAATAAATCAACGGGTGTATATTCTTGCAATTTATAACCCATATTTTCTAAAATTTCCGTATCTCGCGCAAGGGTTGCTATGTCGCAAGACACGTATACTATACGCTCGGGCGCAAAGTCATAAGCCACCGTTTTTAACAACGCTTGCTCACAACCCTTTCTTGGTGGATCAAGTATTACAACGTCTGCCTTTACGCCTTCGCTTTTTAATTGCTCGGCGGCACACGCGGCATCAGCGCAAATAAATCGCGCGTTGGTTATACCGTTTTCTTGCGCGTTTATGTTAGCATCACGCACGGCGGCATCCACAATCTCGACACCAATTATGCTTTTTGCCTCGTTTGCCATAGAAAGACCGATTGTACCCGCGCCGCAGTATAGATCAAGTATGTTTTTACCTTTAGGTTCTGCGTACTTGGCGGCTTTGTTATAAAGCATTTCTGCCATATCGTGATTAACCTGATAAAACGAATGTGCCGATATGCGCACACGCACACCGCAAAGCAGGTCATATATGTACTCTTTGCCAAACAGCAAAATATTTTGGTCACCTAAAACCACATTGGTTTTTTTAGTATTAACATTTAATATAACGCTTTTTAAATTTTCACCAAACTGTAGTTTTAATTCATCAACAAATTCTTGAGCGTGTGGCAGATTATTGCCGTTAATAACAACACACACCATTAATTCGCCCGTATTTTTACCCTGACGCACGTAAAAGTGCCTCAAAAGCCCCGTGTGTGTCTGCTCGTCATAAGTCGAAATGTTATGTTTTTTTACAAAATTTGTAAATATGCTTGAAGCTATGTAAAATTCTTTTGGATGTAAAAGACAATCCCCACACGGTATTATGCGGTGTGAATGTGACGAATAAAACCCAATTTCACCGCCCGTTGCTACCGGATACATTGCCTTGTTACGATATCTGTCGGGACAATCGGCGACTATAATATCGTTGGGATTCAGATTGGTTTTACCTATGCGATGCATTGTTTGCATTACGCGATTTTGTTTAAGATGTGCTTCATATGCATAATCTATATGTCTTAACACACATCCGCCACAACGGGCAAAAACACCGCAGTCTACTGTGGTGCGGTGTTTGGATGGTGTAATAATTTCATTGCATTTGGCAAAAGCATAGTGCTTGTTAACCTTTAATATATGGGCGTCTACTATGTCGCCCACAGCGGTCATTGGCACAAAAACAGCCATACCGTCATACCTGCCTACGCCGCTACCCTCGTGGGTAATATCTATTATCTCAAGCCTTATTATATCGTTCTTTTTCATATTATTTTTCAAAATCCGTAAAATTTTGCTCAAGTGAACCGTCATCAAAAAGCGAATAGCCTCGACGGCAGTCATAGCCGAATGTATCATCAGAGTTTATGGGTATTTCGTTTATAACAACCGTATTTTCATCAAGCCAACGCGCTTCTACATTGTCGATTCCTGTTTGCCAAAAAATGTTATGCGCGCCTTCGGCTGTTACAATTTCTCCCCTTACGGCAACGCCAACATTGTTTTTTACAACATAAATATTCATAGTTTTGTGCCCCATTGGCGACGACGTTGCACTTTTAAGTACGCCTGTTGGAAGATCTGAGATATCGGTAAACAAATTTTCTTTTATTGCAAATCCCATATCAATTATAATAACAAGCGCTGTGATAACATATAAAAATTTAAAAAACAAATTTTTCATAATAACACCTATATATTACAATCCGTTAGTGCTGTAAAAAGGGGTATTTGATGAATTAAAATAATCTACATCCATATTATACGCAGTTATTGCAAAACGGCAATGAACAGCGTATGCCGCCATAAAATACGGCAACGTAAACACTAATGGAGCAACCAAAAACGAAAGCAGTATCCAACCTGCAAAGCTGAGCACAAGACCAAAAAAGTCGCCACCCGTGCGCTTCGAGATTACGGCAGACATCATAATTGCGTTTTCGGGGTCAGCATCATCATTGCCAACAAATATAAATGCCGCCAAATAATATTTTAACATAACAAACATTAATATAAATGTCGCAATAATAACAATAAATGAATTAAGCGTCCATAAATTAGACGTCCAGATAGGCAGCGATATATCGAGCGCTTTGTATATTTTTTCGTTTGAAAGCACCGAAATAACTATGCAGGGTGAAAAAACTATCAGTGCTGCCGATACAAGCTTTGCGCACAGCATTAAAATAAATTTAAGCGCACGTTTGTATTCGTTAAGGCTAGAAAAATACTTAAACACCACCATTGCACTATCTTTTTGTTCCCACAAAAGTCGTCTAAAATAATACAACACGCCAAACGCTATAGGAGCAATGGCAAAAACAAGTATTAAACCCAAAACAACATAATATCCTAAAGCTTCTGCAAAAAACGAAGCCAACGTAGCAATAAGTTCCCCTGCAAAAAAGGCAAAAATAAGTACACTGCACACAGCAACAGAGCGCAAAAAGTCTTGCGATAACACAGTCTTAGCTGTGCTTTTAACAGCCGAGCTTGATGCTAACAAAAAATCACTCCCTTAAACGTATCTTATGTTTATATGTATATTATCAAATTATAACATAAAAATATTACAAAACTTTTAATTTTGCAAACGATGCCATAATCTTTTTTGTACCAACCGTATCAAACGCAATTTCAAGCAAGGTATCACTTGCCATTGGCGATACCGAAACAATAAGTCCCTCGCCAAACGCCTTATGTTCTACACGCATACCAACGCTGTATTGCGTGCTCGCCGTGGCAGCAGGCTTTTGCATAGGTGAATAACCGCCTGCAAAGCTTGGCTTATTGTAAACCGCTGACGATTGTGTAGCGCGCGGCGTATAACTGCTTTGCCACGAATTGTATGTTCTGCCAAAAGCGGCGGCAGAAGCGCCTGCCGACATATCACAATACTCATCGGGAATTTCTTTTAAAAATCTTGACGGCATATTACGGTTTGTTGAACCGAAAACCATTCTTGTAATGGCATTGCTTATTGTAAGCACTTTTTTTGCACGTGTTATCGCAACGTACATAAGGCGACGTTCTTCTTCTATCTCGCTTTCGCCGCCGTATACAGATTGATTTCCGGGAAAAATTCCCTCTTCTAATCCAATAATAAACACCTTTTCAAATTCAAGACCCTTTGCCGAATGAATGGTCATAAGCGTTACCTTATCTTCGGTTTCGTTCATAGAATCAATATCGCTTACAAGCGCAATCTCCTCTAAAAAAGAGGAAAGTGTAGGTTCATCGTTTTCGAGCTCGTACTGCTTTACGGTGTTAACAAACTCGTCTACGTTTTGCAATCGGTCAGCATTTTTAGGGTCGGTATCGGTCATAAGGCTTAACCTATAGCCCGATAATTCTAACAATTGGGTAAGCAGTTCGGTAATAGAGGCTTGCTCTGACAATACTTTTAACTGCTTTATCATATTGCAAAAATCTTTTAATTTGCCCGCCGCGCGCGAAATTTGAGCAAATTGGTCGGCATTATCTATAGTTTCAAAAAGCGATTGCCCCAGCTGCGCCGAAATTTCGACAGCGTGATTAATGGTGGTGTCACCTATACCTCTTTTGGGCTCGTTTATAATTCTGCGCAGACGAATATCGTCATTAATATTATTGATAAGACTTAAATATGCTATTACGTCACGAATTTCTTTGCGCTCGTAAAATCGCATACCGCCTATAACTCGGTATGATATACCACTTCGGGCAAAAACGTTTTCTATTGCGGCTGACTGTGCGTTTGTGCGGTAAAGCACTGCGTGGTCCGAAAATTTTGAGCCCGCGCGCACGCTTTCAAGAACCTTGTCCGCCACGTAACGCGCCTCGTCACGTTCATCTGCGGCGGTATAAAGACGTATTAATTCGCCGTCGCCTTGGTCGGTCCACAGCCTTTTGCCCTTGCGACCGCGGTTGTTTTCAATAAGCTTGTTTGCAGCATTTAAAATATTGCCTACCGAACGATAATTTTGTTCAAGACGGATTATTTTTGCATTTTCGTAATCGTCTTCAAAGTTAAGTATATTTTCAATTGTTGCACCGCGAAAACGGTATATACTCTGGTCATCATCTCCCACAACACATAAATTACCGTGAATTGAAGCCAATTGATGCACCAATTCATATTGTGCGTGGTTAGTATCTTGATATTCGTCTACCATTATGTATTTAAATTTACTGCCGTAATGCTCTAAAACGTCGGGATTTTCTTTAAACAGTTTTACTGTTAGACCTATCATATCATCAAAATCCATTGCATCTGCCGATTGTAATTTCTTTTGATATATTTCATAAAGCCTTGCTATCGCTTTTTGTCTGAAATCGTTGCCTGCGGTTTCAGCGTATTCTTGCGGGGTTATAAGCGAATCCTTTGCCGAAGATATTGCCGATAAAACCGATTTTACAGGAAGCATTTTTTCATCGACATTATTTTCTTTCATAATGTTTTTAACCAGTCGCTTCTGGTCGTCGGTATCATATACGGTAAAATGTGACGAAAAGCCGATACGCTCTGCATTCATTCTCAAAATTTTACCGCAAATGCTATGAAAAGTACCTGCCCAAATACTCTCGCCGCCTTCGCCAAGCTTTGCGTTAATACGCTCTTTAAGCTCGTTTGCGGCTTTGTTAGTAAATGTAATGGCAAGAATTTCCCACGGGCGCGGCGCATTTACCGAAAACACACCCTGCGGCAAGGTGTCGCAGACACCGTTAATATAGTCGCTTGCTATACTTATGTCGTTGTCGGTAAAATGTGGAACAAAATCACTGTTATATGCGTTTCCGTATTTTACAAGATTTGCAATACGATTTACAAGAACGGTCGTTTTACCGCTGCCGGCACCTGCCAAAACCAGTACCGCTCCTTCGGTTGTGGTTACAGCCTCAAATTGTCGGTCGTTCATATTTGCAAAGTCTTTTTTTATAAGTTGTTGCCTAATTTCTATAAATTTTTGTGTCATAATATTTCCTATTTTTTGCTTGTAATATAATCAAATTGCGCCGTTTGGCGTACAATTTCAGCGTGAGAGTCGGTGTGAGCAACCATTACAAGAGGTTTTGTAAGATCAAGACTAAAAATGCCCATTATAGATTTTGCATTTACTATATATTTACCTGAAAGCAGTTCTATATCATACGGTTTTTCGTTTGCAATATCTACAAATGCTTTTACCGCTTCAAAATTTTTTAAAATTATTGTTTTTTCAAGCATTTTATACACTCCGTTTTTTAAATTAAATATAGCCCTGATTGGAGCAAAACAAATTCGAATTTATCCGATTTTACGTAAGAATAAACCGGCTCTTCAAAACCGTAGTACTGATCAACCGAATAATTCTCGAGGTCTACCTTAACAATATCATTTCCGATACCGTTACACACATAAGCGTATTGATCCTCTACAAAAATGCTTCGCGGGTTATTAAAGGGTGAGTTTTTGCCGCCTATTCTAAGCTCAACTCGAAGGGTATTTATATTAAAACGTATAAGCACGTTATGCCCTGCAAAGCTTGCCCATATACTGTTTTTATAAAACGCTATTCCCGAAGGTGTCTGATCTCGGTACTTAAGCTCGCCCGCAATGTTTATCATTCCGTCAGTGTCAACAATAAAGGCTTGTCCGTTATCGCTGCACAAAAACAGTCTGCCGTTTGGCAAAACAATAGATTTTACCGAAACAAAATTTTTGCACAAGCCTTTTGCAACGTTATAGTTGCTACCAAATTTTATATTCCAATAAACGTTTTCGCTTACGTTAGATAATAAAGAATTTTCAAACGACAGCATCTTGTACCATACTATATCGCCCTCATCTACAACGGCTTTTCGGTACGGAAAAACAATGCCGTCAGACTTTGGCAAAACTTCATATATTTTACCATCAAATATCTTTTTCAAAAAATTTCAATCCTTTTATTAAATTTTTAATGCGCCGTCATCTATCATACTTTGCACGGCAAGCAATACTCCTGTTTTTGCGCTGTGGTAATTAAGTCCACCCTGCATCCATGCGGCATATGGCTCACGTAATGGCGCATCGGCAGAAAGCTCTATCGAAGAACCCAACGTAAACGCACCCGCAGCCATAATTACCTGATCATCGTAACCCGGCATATCTGACGGCTCGGGACGCACAAACGAATCTACCGGAGCGCCCGATTGCATACCGCGACAAAAAGCAATAAGCGCCTCAGGCTTATTTAATATAACGCTTTGTATAATGTCGCCGCGAGCTTCATCTACTGTAGGGCTTACCTTGTAACCCAATTCTTCAAGCAAGGCAGAGGCAAAAACCGCTGTTTTAAGCGCCTCGCCCGTAACATGCGGAGCCGCAAAAAGACCCATATACAACTCGCGGTTATGGCCAAGCGATGCACCAACCTCACGCCCTACACCGGGCGCAGTCATACGACCTGCGCACATTTCAACATATTTGTGCTTACCCGCTATGTAGCCACCTGTAGGCGCTATACCGCCGCCTGCATTTTTTATAAGCGAACCTGCAATAATATCGGCGCCAACCTGTGTTGGTTCGCGTGTTTCTACAAACTCGCCGTAACAGTTGTCTACCATAATAACCGCATCGGGTGATACCTCGCGCACAGTAGCGCACAATTCTTCTATTTTATCGACCGTAAGACTCGGACGAAGACTATACCCACGTGAACGCTGAATATACGCCATTTTATACTTACCACAAGCCAGCTCGGTGCGAATGGCATTTATATCGGGTGTGCCGTCAGGCAGCAAATCTACCTGATGATATTCTACACCAAAATCAGCAAGCGAACCGTCGACGTGATCCTCAAAACCAAATACACCAATTATGGTATCATACGGTCTGCCTGTAAGAACCAACACCTTGTCGCCGGGGCGCAATATGCCAAACAGCGCTACAGTAAGCGTATGCGTACCCGAAGCAAAGCTGTGGCGAACAATGGCATCTTCAGCGCCCATACAATCGGCAAAGACCGCATCTAACGTGTCGCGACCTACATCGCCGTAACCGTAACCCGTTGAAGTGCCCAAGTGCATTTCGCTTACCCTATTTTTAATAAAGGCATTAAGCACCTTTGTTTGATTATATTCGGTTATATCATCTATTATCTGAAAGCGTTTTTGCGCCTTTTTTTCAGCAAGGACGCTTATTTTTTCAAGCTTTTCGTTAAAATGAAAGTAGTTCAAATATTTTTCCTCCAATAACCTGCGTCATACGCATGGTTAAAATTGTTTTTTAAATAAAAAGGCATAATTTCTTTTTCACATACTGCAAGCGCCGTAGCATTATACTGTGACAAAAGACCCGCAAGCGCTACAGTACCCATTCCCTTTTTATGTGATGCAATTCCGTTTACAAGAACCGTTTTTGAGTCGCTTATACCTATGGCGGCGCAGATCTGCTTTATTGCAAAATATTTTAATTGTCCGTGATTTAATTTATGGCAAAAATCTACGGCAAAATGCTCATACGGCGGTAATTCTATTCCCTTTACGTCAAGCAGTTTATATATTTCATCGCTGTTTACCGTTTGTGATAATATATCGCATTTAAAGCTATGTTCGCTTTTCATAACGTAAACCCTGTGAAAAGCGTCGCCAAAAATCTGCCTAAGCGTGTCGGCATCGCCAAAAACCGAAAGCGGCGATATAACCCCAATAAATTCACGCAGCTCATCAATATTTGCGCCATTATTGTAAATCACCATATTGCCGTCAAGCATAGAAATTATTGCCTTGTTAGTATCTTGTACCCAAAACAGTGCAATATCTCCATAGGCATTGTATGTGCAGTTAATTTTTACAACCTCGGCGCGCGGTAAATCAAGTTTTGGTATTTCATTTACCAATAAAATCATAGCTCTCCGCCCGCAATTTTGTTTATCATATATTTTGAAAGGTCGCGCACGGCTATAACATCGCTCATATCGCAAACCGAATTTGCAGTGTGAATATATCTACAAGGAACAGAAAGTGCCACTGTGCGCACACCGCCGCGACTTAAATGAATGGCACCCGCATTGTTACCACCGGCAACGGCGCATTTGCTTTGGGCCTTTATGCCGCTGCTTAATGCCGCGTTATAATACCGGCGGTCGTAGCTTGTAGCACCGTCCATAAACGACACAACAGCGCCCTCGCCCTGACGGCATACCTGTTTTGCCGCCGTTACACCCGCAACGTCGGCTGCGGTGGTACCGTCTATTACTATAGCGGAATCGGGTTCTACCGAAAACGCAGCTACCTTGGCACCGCGAAGCCCAACCTCCTCTTGAACAGAGAAGCTTGCATAAAAATCATATTCAGCATCCTGCTTTAAAAGCTCTATTAAAACTGCGCAGCCCACACGGTCGTCAAGCGCTTTTGAAAGCACCCTATTTTTTACTACTGTAAAATCACTACACATAACCGCACAGTCGCCCACGCTTACAAGCTCCGTCGCTTGTTCTTTAGATGATGCGCCAATATCAATATAAAGGCTGTCAGCATCGGGCAATTTTTTACGCTCGTCACCTTCGCATAAATGTACAGGCTTACCGCCTATAACACCAAGCGTTTTACCGTTTATAAGCACTTTTCTAAACATTAACGCGGCAGTATCAATGCCGCCAACAGTTTTAAAACGCAAAAATCCGCTTTCTTCAATATGGGTAATAATAAGTCCTACCTCGTCGAGATGCGCGTCGATAAGCACCTTCTTAACGGGTGTATTTTTACCCTTTTTAAAGGCAATAACATTGCCCAAATTATCAATTTTGTATTCGCAAAAATCCTTAATTTGTGAAATTACAAAATCACGAACAACACCCTCGTCACCCGATGTGCCGTCTAACATACAAAGCTGTTTTAAAAGCTCTATCATTATGCGTTACCTCCTAAAATATACTTTTCAAGAAGATCGCAAACGTTTTCGATATCATTTATATCAATTATCTCAACATCGCTATGCATATTGCGAAGCGGAATAGACACAAGACCTGTCTTGACACCACTTTTTGAAACCGAAACAGCGTCACCGTTAGTGCCTGTTCTGCCACCCATAACCTCGGTCTGATAGGGCATATTGTTTTCCTTGGCAATCAACACTAACTTTTTAGAAATAGCTTTGTCGAGAATTGGTGACATACCAATCATTGCGCCGCCGCCCAATTTACCGCAATCATTCGATGATACGTCGGGTGCGTCTGCAAATGAAACATCAAGCACAATAGCCTCGTCAGGCTCAATATCAAAGGTCGCAGTTATTGCACCACGGTTACCAAGCTCTTCTTGGTCGGTAAATGCAAAAACAATGTTAAACGGCAATTTTTTATCACATAATCTCTCTGCCAATTCCAACAAGCACACAACGCCTGCACGGTTATCAAGACTTTTTCCCGTAATGCGACCGTTTTTTAGTTCGCAAGCACGGGTATTAAAGGTTACAAAATCGCCCACCGATACTACATCTTTAGCGTTTTTTCCTAAAAGAGTTTCTATTTTTAAAGCAGAAATATCGTCATATTCTTTTACGCCGCCAAGGTGGGGTGGGGTTGCGCAAAACACGCCCGTTACTTTCTCTTTACCGTGAACGGTTACAACCCTTGACGGTAACATACGAAGATCTATACCGCCGCAATTTTTGACGGTTAAAAAACCGTTATCGTCAATATCGGTTACAACAAATCCAACCTCATCTATATGGGCTTCAAGCATAAGTGTATAGTTGCTTTCGCCCTTCATTTTACCCACAACATTAATACCGTTTTGTTCGGCTTTAATATATTTTGAAAGTGTATCAAACGCAATTGTCGATGCTTCGGTTATATCGCCTATGCTTACCGCGTTTGACAATTTTATAAGTGTTTCTTTTATGTTCATCAAAGTTCATTCACCAATTGTTTAAAATGATTTCCGCGCGCTACAAAATTAGGATATTTATCAAAGCTTGCACACGCGGGAGAAAGCGTTACTATATCGCCGCTTTGAGCGCTTTCGTGCGCTTTGGCTACAGCCTCGGCAATATCTTCTACTCGCACGATTTCGGGAGAAGAATCGTAGCCCGCATAATTTTTTAAGCAATTTTCAATCTTATCGGCTGTATCGCCGCAAAGATAGAGTGTTTTTACACGGTCTACAAGATATGGCATAAGCGGTTCAAACGGTATGTGCTTGTCATAGCCGCCCGCTATAAGAATAACCTTTTGCTCAAAAGCCTTAAGGCCTGCAATTGTTCTTGTAGGACTTGATGCGATAGAGTCGTTATAATATTTAACTCCGTTTACCTCGCGCACAAACTCTATACGGTGCTCAACACCACCAAATTCGCGCGCTACCTTGCAGATGTTATCTACGCCAACATAGCCCCATACTGCCGCAATAGCGGTGAGATAGTTTTCTACGTTGTGGTCGCCTAAAATTTTAATTTCTTTGCGGTCTACTACAGGAACGTCTATACCGCGGTACGCCATATGAAGCACGCCGTCTGTGTCAAGCCAGGCGCCGTTATTAAGACGTCGATTCATACTAAAGCCGAGACTTTGACCGCGAACGTCCTTACGAAACTCCTCGGTAATATCGTTATCACGGTTAAGAACTGTGCGCGAAAACGCATTTTGATGCAAAAGAATATTCTTTTTGGCTTCAACGTATTCGTCCATATCTTTATGCACGTCAAGATGATTTGGCGCCACATTTGTAACAACTGCAACATCAGGGCTTTTTCGCATAGAAATTAACTGAAACGAGGAAAGCTCTGCCACAACAAAATCGTCGGCAGTAATATTTTCTATTTCAGGAAGTAGCGGCATACCAATATTGCCGCCTACAAACACACGCTTGCCCTCAGCTTCAAGCATTTTTGCAATAAGGGTAGTGGTTGTGGTTTTGCCGTCTGAACCCGTTACCGCAAAAATTGTTGCAGGGCATAGGTCAAAAAACACTTCCATTTCGCTTGTTACCGCAATTCCACGCTTGCGTGCGCGTTCAAGCTCGGGTAGATGAAAATTCATACCTGGTGTGCGGAAAATAATATCCACCTCAAGATTGTTTAAATAACCCTCGCCAAGCTTTAGCTCGGCGCCTGCCGCCTCTAATTCATCGGCAATAGTACCAATAAGCTCACGCTCGCGGCGGTCGCAAGCAATAACGCGCGCGCCTTGCTTTAAAAAGTTTAAAATAAGCGGCGTATTACTGACCCCTATGCCGCACATAGCGATTTTTTTACCCTTTAATTGACTAAAAAACTGCTTAAAATCCATAAAGCGTTCCTCCAAAAATTAGTCTAAATTTTGTTCGGCGGTATCTTGCGCCGAATCGTCACCATACATATCCATTTTAGGATCCAATTCTTTCATTTCTATATATTCTTCAAGCGTTACACCTAAATCGTTTATTAATTTCGCATTGTTAATGCCCACAAAGCGCCAATGCCACGATTCATATATAACACCGGTTATTGGTTGTTTATCTTTTGGATAACGAAGAATAAAACCGTAGTTCTCGGCATTTTTGCAAAGCCATTCAAACATTGGCGTGTCTTCAAATTCGTCCTCAACCATATTAAAGTCAATGCAAAGTCCTGTGTTGTGCTCACTGGTTCCGGGTCGCGCCACTACTGTAGCGGCCTTTTCTTCGTCACCGCCTACCTCGGCTACCTCATTGTTAAACAAAACACGCTGTGTCGCAACACTTCTATACGGCGATAAAATATACAGCTCTACACCGTCTGCCCAGGCGGCCTCGACCATTGCCTTTGCATAGGGCCATACATCAGTATTTATCTGGTTGCGAAAACCGTTAATATATTTTTTATCAATGGTTGTAAGCTTTACGTTGTTTTCATAATCATCCGGCAACGGATTTTTGCCGTTCACAAGCAACAGTCGTCCATAATTCGCATCAAGCTTCTCACCCGTAGGTGTTTCAAAGGTTTCAGGTTTAGATGAAGTGTCTTTTTGGGAAGATGGCGCGCTTTCGTACGGTACATCCTCTACAGGTACATCAACCTTGCTTATCACCGACGAAACATCCGAGGATGTCTCGCCAATGTCTGCGCCGTTTTTAATTGTTGCAACAATTACTACTATAAGCGCTACAATTACCGCCATTAAAGCCGCTACCAATGCAACAAATATTCTGCGGCGAACTATCGCCTTTCTACGTCTTTCAGTCATAAAATTCCTTCTTTACAACGAACCGCCAAAACGCCGGTCGCTACAATTTTATTCATCCAATTTTAATACTGCCATAAATGCGTCCTTGGGCACTTCTACCGAGCCTAATTTGCGCATCTTCTTTTTACCTTCTTTTTGTTTTTCAAGAAGCTTCTTTTTACGGGTTATGTCGCCGCCGTAGCATTTTGCGAGCACGTCTTTGCGCATTGCCTTTACGGTCTCGCGCGCAATAATTTTTCCGCCCACCGCTACCTGAACGGGAACTTCAAACAGTTGTCTTGGAATGTACTCTTTTAATTTTTCGGCAATTCGGCGCGCACGCGCATAAGAATTAGACGTGTGCACAATAAACGACAGCGCGTCTACCGTGTCGCCCGCAAGCATAACGTCAAGCTTTACAAGGTTAGATTTTTGGTAACCTGCAGTTTCGTAGTCATAGCTGGCATACCCTTTTGTGCGACTCTTTAACGCATCAAAAAAGTCATAAACAATTTCGCCCATAGGCAATACGTAGTGAATATCTACACGGTCACCCATATAGGTCATACCCTTATAATCGCCGCGACGCTCTTCACAAAGCTGCATTATAGTGCCAACATACTCACTCGGCGAGTAAATATGCACGTTTGCTACAGGCTCGAGCGCTTCGGCAATCACGGCAGGGTCGGGATAATTGGTTGGATTATCTACAAATATTCTATCCCCATTGGTAAGCACAAATTCGTATTGTACACTTGGCGCTGTTGTAATTATGTCAAGATTATATTCGCGTTCGAGGCGTTCCTCAAGTATTTCCATATGCAATAGTCCCAAAAATCCACAACGGAAGCCAAAGCCCAACGCCTGTGAGGTTTCGGGTTCAAAGAGCAGTGACGCATCGTTAAGCTGCAGTTTTTCGAGCGCTTCACGCAGATCGGGATATTTTGCGCCGTCAGCGGGGTAAATGCCGCAAAATACAACCGGTTTTGCCGCGCGATAACCCGGTAGCGCTTCGTCGGCAGGGTGATTTACAAGTGTAATTGTATCGCCCACGCGCGCTTCACTTACGGTCTTTATAGACGCTGCAAGATAACCAACCTCGCCCGCCTCAAGTGTGTCACAGGTTTCATAATTTGTGGCGCGCTTGCGGCCAAGCTCTACAATATCAAACTCGGCACCGGTTGCCATCATTTTGATTCGGTCACCCGATTTTATCTTGCCCGATACAACGCGAAAGTAAACTATAACACCTTTGTATGGGTCATAATACGAGTCAAATATAAGTGCCTTAAGAGGTGCGTTGCGGTCACCCTTTGGCGCGGGTACACCCTCTACAATAGTTTCGAGCACCTGTTCTACGTTAATACCGGTTTTTGCCGAAATAAGCGGCGCCTCGTCGGCGGGGATGCCTATAATATCCTCTATCTCGGTCTTAATTCTTTCAGGCTCGGCAGAAGGAAGGTCAATTTTATTGATAACCGGTAATATCTCAAGCCCGTGATCAACCGCCAAGTAGGTGTTGGCAAGAGTTTGCGCCTCTATGCCCTGCGATGCATCTACAACAAGTATAGCGCCCTCGCACGCGGCAAGTGAACGTGAAACCTCATAGTTAAAGTCAACGTGTCCGGGAGTATCAATAAGATTAAGCTCATATTCTTTACCGTCTTTTGCGGTATAGTAAAGCGTTACCGCATGCGCCTTTATGGTAATGCCGCGCTCACGCTCCAAATCCATACTGTCAAGTATTTGCTCCTCCATATCGCGCTCGGCTACCGATTGCGTAAGCTCAAGCAAGCGGTCGGCAAGGGTTGACTTGCCGTGATCTATGTGCGCTACTATGCAAAAATTTCTGATATTTTCAAGTGGAAATGACAAGGTATATTTCTCCTTATAATATATTTATAATTATACATAGTGCATTATAGCACAATACATTATGAATTGCAAGGCACATAATATTAAGTTTTTATATTCTTTCATACTGTTTACAGTATGTGTTCAGACGCAAAAAAACCAAGCCCTCGCATCTTTCACCTGCGAGGGCTTTTATGAATTAATTTATTATTTTTTAACTGTACATCGGACTCACCGTCTGTAAATTTTAGTTTAATACAAAACTAACTAAACTTTCGGACTCATTCCTTTGCTATTTTATAGTTTTGAGTTAAAAGCTAATTATACCTTTGGACTCAGTCCTTTTTTAAATTTATAGTTTTCAGGTTTACAGCTTACCTGTACATTGGACTCACGCCTTTCAAATTATTTTTTCATAATTGCTGGTGGAGTTTCCCTCATAGCGTTTTACCGCTCCTTTCTTTTCTTTGCATCTTTATTATAAGCAATTATCAACAAATTGTCAACAAAAAGTTAATAACTTTTATATATTTTGTATAAAAAACTAAAAAGCAAACCCGTTTTTTGCCGTTTTGCACAAAAGAAAAACAATTCTATTGACTGAAACAAATTTTTGGGGTAAAATAGATATGTTAGCGAATTTGAACGGAGGAACAAAAATGAGCGAAAACATTAAGAATGAAGAATATAATCCCGACATTGTTTCACTTATTGACGATGAAGGCAAAGAATACAATTTTGAAGTTTTAGATGCCATTGAAACCGACGAGGCAAGATATTTGGCATTACTTCCCGTGTATGACGATCCAAAGGCTTTGCTTGATGATTCGGGCGAGCTGGTTATTGTGAAGGTTGGCGAAGACGACGGCGAAGAATATTTTTACGAAATTGAAGATGACGACGAATACGAAACGATTGCCGATGCATTTGTAGATCGTCTTCAAGACCGTTTTGAAGTAGACGAGAAATAAATATAAACGTCACGTTCTGCCTTGTGCGTGTATCTTGGTCTTATATAACCCTACAAGATAATAAAAAGGGATTTCTGCTCGAGTGGCGGGTTTGCAGACCTCCCGCGGCGGTGCCGAGTTCGGAAGAAGGGAGCGCGAAACCACGCGGCGAAAACCCACCTGAAATTAAGTTCAGGTTATCATTAAGCCGTTACGGCAAGGCGGAACGAAAGATTTTTAAATTTTAGTAAAAATTTTCTTGACTTATCAAAAAAAAGTAATATAATAAGTATTGCTCAATTAAATATTGGGGAATTGTGTAACGGTAGCACGACAGACTCTGACTCTGTTTGTTGGGGTTCGAATCCCTATTCCCCAGCCAAAAAACGACAATCTTCGACGGAAGGTTGTCGTTTTTACTTTTTCACTTTTCACTCTTCACTTTTCACTAAAACCTCTTGTCGTTTTTTGGCAAGTAATAAGTAATAGTGAATAGTGAAGAAGTATTCTGCAAGGCTTTGCCTTGCTTTTTTAATTTATAGAAAGTATAATAAATGTGAAAGGTGGGTTTATTATGACCGAGAGTCCTTTAATTATAAAATCAAAAGAATTTGCACTTACTGTTATAAAAGTGTGCAAAGAATTAAGAA
>JAZSKN010000045.1:0-11344 GCA_045534895.1 Acutalibacteraceae bacterium | reverse complement strand
TTGTTAAGAAAGAAAGCTATTCTGAATGCTTGCTTGAGTATATTGAGTACGTTGATAAAGAAAACGGTGTTTACCCACTTACCGAAGATTTAAAATATATTATTCAACAACGCGGTGATTACGTTGGTTGGTGGGATATCGAAAACAGCAGTTATATGTTTAAGGACGCTAATGGTAATAATATGACCGATATAAACCCCGAGATTGCTTGGTTGTTTATGTGTTGTTATGCAGAGTGATACTATGAATAAATTAATTATTAAAATTACGACTTTTTTATTAGTATTTATTTTAATGCTTTCTTGCTGTGGCTGTGGCGGTGATAATAAATCCGGCCTTATAAAAGATGCAAATCTTGTTGACAGCAATTATAAATTAGGCGATTATATGGGTGATTATACTGTCACTGATATAAACGGTAACAAGTATACCTTCTCTGAAATATTAAAAGAGAAAGAGGCAATTGTTCTTAACTTTTGGTTTATAAATTGCGGTCCTTGTCAAATGGAATTTCCATTTTTACAAAGTGCTTATAATAAGTATTCCGATGATATTGAGGTTTTGGCAATTAATTCTGTTGATGGCAAAAAGGACAGTGTTACTAAATACGCAAATCAAAACGAGCTAACTTTACCAATGATTGTTGGCGAAACATCTTGGGTAACCGCTTTTTCTTTACAGGGCTTCCCAACGACTGTTGTAATAGACCGTTATGGCAAAATTGCTTTTATACATATGGGCAGCATCACACAAGAAGGCGTATTTGAAAAAATTTTTGACACATTTACCGATAAAAACTATGAACAAAAAACATATCAAAATTTATCGGATTTTAATTAAAGGGTGATTAGTATGAAAAAATTATTAGCAATTATTTTGGCTTTAGGTCTTATTTTAAGCCTTTGTGCATGTGGTACCGACAGTAATGGTCCCACCGCTAATGAGCCTGTAAACAGCCAGACACAAACAGACACCGAAACATCTTCTAAAGAAGAGACTGTTTCTAAATTTGAAGTTACCGTTACCGATACTGACGGTAACGCAGTAAAGGGTGTAATGGTACAGCTTTGTAAAGATACATGTGTTCCTGCAATGACTGATGAAAACGGTATAGCTACATTTACTGCAGAAATTACAGACGAGCATAAATTATCTGTAATGTCATGCCCTGACGGTTATGAATATACGGGAGAAGCAGAAATTTATCTTGAAGACGGCGATACCGAATATACACTTGAAATTTCAAAAAAGTAGGCGATAGTTATGAATATTAAAAAAATCACAGCAATCATTATAGCTGTTTTAATGCTTTTAACCTTGACTGCTTGCCGTAAAACAACCGACATAGACAGTGTTGTATCAAGTATTAATTCGGACACAACCATTAATTACAGCAACGTAGAAATTGTTGAAAATGAAAGCGAACCACAATCGGTTATTGAAACAACAAGTGATGTTGAAAGTACCCCCACAGTAAACAACAATAATAACAACAGTTCTTCAACTGATAGTACAGTATCAGTTGAAGAACCAAATAAAAATCTAAATCCCGACGGTGTTGAAATTTATGGTAGCGGTACATCTACCGATCCGTATATTGACACCCCAAATGCTGATAATCATACTGTCAAAACGTTAAGTATTCCTGCAGGTAAATCGGTTATATACAATATTTACCGTGTTGGTGGTCGAATTTTAACAATTAATAATGCCAATGCTTACGTTGTTTGTGACGGTACAAAATATACGGCGCAAAACGGTAAGGTTTCATTTAAGGTTATCGACGCTCTTGCAAGTGATGCAGTTACCTTTGAAATTGGTAATACCGGTCCTTCGGCTGTTAATTTTACAATTACATTTGCTGACCTTGAGGGAAGTATGGCTAACCCAACAATTGTTAAAAATACTGATGAAAAGGTTACTCTTAGTCTTGAAAAAGGTAACGAAATAGGACATTTTTATAAATACAAATCTACCAAAAAAGGCACATTGAAGTTTTATCTTTTAACCGGAACCGATTCGGGTGTTTTGTTAGCGACCAATAATCGCAATTCGGCTCAAAGAAGCACAGAATCTTCTGAAGCAGATGAGGTTAAAACCGATGACACAGGTACATATGTTGAGCTTGAAGTTGAAAATGGCGATGAAATTATCATTAATGTTGGTGCTAAACCGGATAAACGCGGTAAATATCCGGCTGTTAACATTGAATGGTTAGTGCAGTACAAATAATATTTTAGGAGTATAATTTATGAAAAAAATATTTAAAATAACTATTAGCTTAATATTGGCTTTAGCTATAATTGTTATTCCAATGACTGTTATGGCGGCAACTAATTATGAAACAAGCAAAACAAAGCTTACTGAAGGAACAAATGCTTATACACTTAGTACAAAGTATGATTATACAGTGTATATTTTAAATCCTTCGGCTGTAGGTGATTTTACCATTACAACCAACGACGGTGTAATTGGTATTGTAAGTTATCTTGATATGTGGGTTCAGTTTGATCCAAGCGAAGAAATTGTTAACCTTAATACAATCGAGTGGACCTGTACCGATAAAAACCAATCAATTATGATTGCTGTTAAGTCGGATAAAGCAGAGGTAAGCATAACAGTTACCAGAAAAGACCTTGACACAAGCAATGAGGTTGAATGGACTATTTATGAAAATCAAAAGGCACCTGAAAAATTTGTAATGCCCGATTTTGTTGACATAAGTGCTTTCGATGACGGCTATGTTGATTTTGAAGACAGTGTTATCGATAATGCTGTTTTAGGCGATGATGGTTACTATCATCTTAACAAAAAAGATGGTCCTGTTTTGTTTGCAAATTTAGATGACAGCATTATGTCATTATATGCTATGTCAGGTTACGGAAAAATTGCCGCTATATATTATGATGATGCCGGTGAAGTTACTAAAAAGGTTGATTATACCGATGCTTTCAATCAATATATTGCGGCACTACCGGCAAATGATAGCGGTATAGTTACATCATACTATTATCCACTTAATGCCGATTTAATCGAAATGTTTAAAGAAATTGGCGATACACACGGTTGGTATAGCGGTGATGAAGCGTGGGTATACGCTTCTGAAGATGCATGGCTTTATGCTTGTTATTTTGATGAAAACGTTACTTCAATGAACGCTTCTGAAAATGAAGATAAAGAAGACGACAAAAATGATAACGGCAATGATAATAATTCCAATACAGATAATAACACTAATAATAATCAAAGCAGTAATACAAACGGTAGTGCCAATAATGTAATCGGTGGTACAAACACAAACACAAACACCAATACTGATACTACCAACAAATCTCCTGTAACCAAGGATAGCATTACAGCAGCTCTTGCTGTGGCAATGCTTTCGACAGCAGCTGTTGTTTTTAGTGCTAAAAAGAAATAAGATCTTTTTTAAACAGTCATCACTTTAGTGGTGACTGTTTTTTTATTTTTTAATAAATAAAAGTGTTACCTTTATGTATTAAAGGTAACACTTTAGTTTAATTAATTATTTTTATAACGGCTTCTTTTAAATCCTCGTAATGTAATGCTTTTACAAAAATCTCTTGTATAACGCCTTTTTCATCAATTATTACGGTATAAGGATATGCGCCGCTACCGCCAAGATTTAGATAATATTTACCGTTAAAGGTATCATTTTCGTCGGGGATATCGTTGGCAAAAACGATATTGCTTTCGGGATAATGATTTTTAACATATTCGGGAGATGTTTCTTTACTTGCGCTTGAGTGAATTGCTACAACTGTTACATCATTTTTATATTCGCTTGCAATCTGGTCAAAATAGGGAAGCTCTTTTACGCAAGGTGTACACCATGTGCCCCAGAAATTTATAATTGTGATTTTACCGGTTTCAGCAGGGTTTATTGTTTTGTCACTAACACCGTCAGGCGTTACAATTGGTAATTCCGCGCCGTAACACATATCACCAATAGCTGTGCCGTATTCAATTTTACTGCTGCTTTCGCTCCAATAAAAAGCAATTGAACCTACAAGTAATGCAACAAGTAATACAGCCGATATAATTCTTGTTATAAGCTTTGCATTTTTATGTTTAGTTTTATTAGCAATATCATCATTTGCTTTAAAGCATTTCCAACGTATTGCATTTGTTGGGCACACGCTTATACATTCACCGCAGTTAATACATTCGGCATCACCAACCGATTTAATATCTAACTTGCATCTGTTAGCGCAGAGTCCACAGTTGGTGCATTTGTGATTATCAACCGTTACACCAAAAACAGATATCTTATTAAACAGTCCATATAAAGCACCAAGCGGACAAATGAAACGGCAGAACATTCTAAAAATAAAAATACTTGCTACTATAATACTAACAAGAAGTAAAAATTTCCAAGTAAATATGGGACCCAGCATAGAAAAATAACTGTCATTTACCTTGTTGGCAAGCAGTGAAATACCGCCTTCAAGCGTACCTGCGGGACATATGTATTTACAAAAAGCGGGGAAGGGCATATCTCGTAATGCATAAGAAATTGGGACAACAAAAACAAAAAATATAAGTATTATGTATTTAAGGTACGATAGTATTTTTGTAAATCGACTCTTTTTAAGTTTTGGCGTTTTAATTTTGTACAGCAGTTCTTGTATGAGTCCAAACGGACAAGCCCAACCGCAAATTGTGCGACCCAATATTATACAATATAAAAGTAATATACCGCCAACATAAAATATTGTGCTTTTATCAGCGCTAAATGAACCTTGCAATGAACCTAACGGACATGCACCCACAGCGCCGGGACAGGAGTAACAGTTAAGTCCGGGAACACAGGCAATTTTTGTATTGCCTTGATAAATGCTTCCATTTACAAAACCTTTGATATTTGCGTTAAATAAAAGAGCTGTGTAGAGTTGAATTATCTTACGTCTGGTAGGCTTTAATGATTTGATTTTACTCATAAATTTGCACATAATTCACCACCCCTTAACCAAGACCGATACATTCGGTACAAATGTTTACGGCTTTAGTCAGAACGTCTTTAAATCCACCGAATATTGCTCCAAAAATTAAAGAAATAATTGCAATAACAATAATAATTATTTTAATTATTAATGATTTCTTAAAATTTAACATTGGTTCTTTTTTTTGATCAAAATTTTTAGGTTTGTAAAACTTTGATTTAGTTTTGCTTTTTATAAAAAAACTACCAATTATTAATGCAATACATATGTAAATCGGAATACATATTTTTAAAAAGGTATTTTCTACAACCTGTCTTGAGTAACCATTACCTGAAAAGTAAATCAAAAGGCTTCCACATATTAAACATATACCCGCTATTATGATAGAAGCACTTAAAATTATTTTATATAACACTATAAAGTTAAATTTCTTTTCCTTTGTCATTTCGGTGACCTCATTAATATATTTATTTCAATAATTATAACACAGTTTATATTAAAAGTAAATGTAATAAATTGTATAAAAAACATAATAATTTTTCTTGCTTTTTTACGCTAAATAGGGTAAAATAAATTGAATATATATGCTTATTATGTATTATTATGCCATAAAGGGAGTTATATAAAAGTATGATTAATTTTAATTTCAAGAAAAACATAAAGCGAGTTACCGTTACATTACTTGCGGCGGTAATTACTTTAGGTTCTTTACCCTTAGCACAGGTTGGTGCTGTGTCGGGTAATTCTGAAAATCCTGATATTAAAAAGATTGATAATATTGCTTTAGATTATTCAAAATATTTTGATAGCTCGGTTGTATTCAAACTGCCCGAAACTATTAAAGATGATGATGAAATTTCTGTTATAATTACTACCGATGATAAGGCAGTAATTGACGTTTATGAAGGCTCAGATAAAACGATGAGCCTTGCTGATTTTGCATCAAAAAGTGATTATGCAAAAAAGGCAAAGGACAATCTTGCTAAAGATAAGGCACAACTTTTATCTTCTTTAGATAAACAAAATATCGACTACAAAATTGGTGACGATTATTCTACAATTCTTAGCGGTTTTGAACTTGTTATTAAAGCGCGTGATTTTGCAAGCATATGCAAGTCGCTTGATAACGGAATGGATGTTATAGTCGGTGAAGAATATAATACCTGTGAAACACAGCTTGTAGAAAATGCTGTTGATGTTTTTGATACAGGTATTTTTGACAGCTCTGACAGTGGCTATGACGGTAGTGGTATGGTTGTCGCTGTTCTTGATACAGGTATTGACTCTAACCATACTGCGTTTTCTACCAAGAATTTCACAAGCAAAAAATTAGGTCTTACATATGATGACGTTAAAGCCGTAATTGACGATACGGTAGCAGCAGAGCAATTAGACGGTCTTACCGTTGATGACGTCTATATAAATGAAAAAATACCTTACAATTTTGACTATGCTGATGTCGATTCTGACGCGTACTCAACCCACAACAATCACGGTACTCACGTATCGGGCGTAATTGTTGGTAATGATGATACAATTCGCGGTGTTGCTCCTAATGCACAGCTTGTTTCAATGAAAATATTCTCTGATGTTATGGATACTGCACGT
The DNA here is from genome assembly GCA_045534895.1 of Acutalibacteraceae bacterium. GTDB lineage: Bacteria > Bacillota > Clostridia > Oscillospirales > Acutalibacteraceae > UBA737. The sequence goes on along the minus strand of JAZSKN010000045.1, from coordinate 4,772 downwards.
ACCGCTTGGATATTGTCTGCACTTGAAGACTGTATTGTTTTAGGTGTTGATGTAATTAATATGTCTATCGGTACAGCTTGTGGTTTTAGCCGTGAAAGTGATGAAGAAGCAGTTGACGGTATTTACGATAAGCTTCGTGATTCCGGTATTTGTATGGTTGTTGCGGCGTCTAACAGCTACAACTCGGCATACGGTTCTGAAAAGAACGGTAACTTAGGATTAACATCTAACCCAGATACCGGTACAGTTGGTTCTCCATCGACCTATGACGGTGTTATGTCGGTTGCATCTATTGCAGGTGCTGAGACACCATATATCGAATTTGACGGTAAAATTATTTACTTTGTTGAAACTACCAACGGCGCTGCCGAAGAAAACAATTTTTATGATGCTTTGCTTGGCGACAAAAAATCAATGAAAATTGATTATGTTTTAATTCCGGGCGTTGGTCGTAGCGCCGACTATACAGGCGTTAACGTTAAAGATAAAATCGCGCTTGTTCGTCGTGGCTCCAACACCTTTGAAGAAAAGGCAATGATTGCTCAAGAGCAGGGCGCTGCGGGCATTATTATTTATAACAATGTGTCGGGTGACATTAAAATGAATGTCGGCGATGCGACACTTGCTGTATGTTCAATTTCACAAGATGACGGTGAAATGCTTGCCGCTAAAAAGAATGGTACTTTAAAAATCAGTCGTAAGCAGACATCCGGTCCGTTTATTTCTGACTTCTCATCATGGGGTCCTACACCCGACCTTAAAATCAAACCCGAAATTACTGCGCACGGCGGTAGCATACTTTCATCTATAACGGGTGGCAGCTATGACCGCTTGTCCGGTACTTCTATGGCATGCCCAAACTATGCGGGCGTTGTTGTGCTTTTGCGTCAATATGTTGTAGAAAATTATCCTGAAATTGCCGACGACAACAATGCTGTTAATACAATGGTTAACTGCTTGCTTATGTCTACGGCTGATATTGCGCTTGGTAAAAACGGATTACCTTATTCTGTAAGAAAACAAGGCGCAGGTCTTGCAAATCTTTCAAATTCTATAAAATCGCCTGCATATATCACAACAACCGATAAAGACGGTAACGTGATGGACAAGGCTAAGCTTGAGCTTGGTGATGATCCCGAAAAAAAGGGTGAGTACACCATGACCTTCACAATTAACAACACCGCTAAGCATGCTGTTTCTTATAAGCTTGGCGCTTACGTTATGACTGAAGGTGTTAGCGAAACAAAAACTGCCGCAGGCGAAACCACCGTTACAGAGGAATCACATCTTTTGGACGGCGCACAAATTGAGCTTGTTTCGGTTGAAGGCGGTAGAAAAAGCGGCGATAAAGTACGCGTTAAAAAGAATTCTAAAGCCAAGGTTACAGTAAAGGTTACTCTTAGTAAAGAAGACAAGGAATATTTAAATAAATCATTTGAAAATGGTATGTATGTTGAAGGCTTTGTAACCTTAGAAGCAAAGTCCGGCACAAAGGTTGATCTTAACGTACCTTATCTTGCTTTTTACGGTGACTGGACAAAGGCACCTTTATTTGACCTTACTTACTATGATACAAATGCCGACGAGCTTGATGACGGTATCGATGAAGAAGATAAAATAAAGGCAGATGCATATGCTACACGTCCTGTTGGCGGTGTTAGTGATGACTTTGTAAGCTATCTTGGCTCTTATTACTTCTTGCAGGATCCAAAAGATATGGTTATTTCTGCAAATGAAAACTATGTAGCGCTTTCTAATCAGGTTGGCACAATACATTCATTACGCTTTGTTTGGGCAGGCTTGTTACGTAATGCTGCAAAAATTGAAATTTCCATAACAGACGACATAACAGGCGATGTCGTATTTGAAAAAACAGAAAAAGATATCCGCAAATCTTATAGTGACGGCGGCGCTTCGATTTACCCATCTAACGTTAAGATAGAGTTCGATACAACCGAGTATAATCTTGAAAACAATAGTGAATATACCGTTCGTTTGGTAGGTTACGTTGATTATGGCGATGGCGGATTAAAAACCAATGAAAACAATGTGTTTGAATTTCCGCTTGTGGCCGATTTTGAAGCTCCTACAGTTACCGATGTTGAGTATCGTTATGAATACGATAAAACATTAAAGAAAAACCGTTTATACGCCGATGTGTTTGTTTATGACAATCACTATGCAATGTGTTCACAAATTGGTTACGTTACAGAAGAAGCTGATGCTGACGGTAACGTTGGCCCTGCAATGAAAACACTCGAGCAGTATATGACTCCGGTTTATTCGGAGCGTAACAGCACAACAAAGGTTACATTTGAGCTTACTGATTATATTTATACTATTAAAAATAATGCTACTACTAAAAATACGTTTGTTATAAATGCGTATGACTATGCTCTTAACTATGCTACATATGAATTAGCACTTCCTGATAACTTTACTGATTTTTATTTTGAGAATATTGAAGATAACGGTATAGTGCTAAGTCAAAATGAGGTTTATACATTAGAACCCGTTGTTGTTCCTGATACACAATGGGCAGAATTATTAGAGTATTCGTCATCAAAGCCAAGTATTGTACGTGTTGTTAATAACAAGCTAATCGCTGTTAAAAAGGGTACTGCAATTATAAAAGCGCAGGATCCAACCAATAGTAAAAGCTACACCTTTAATGTTACTGTTCTTGAAAAGGGTGATGAAGGCTACCGCAGATTTGATAAACCTGTTGCCGACGTATTTACTTTGGATGGTTTTAATACCCAAAAGGCGTATTATATACTTGAGAACGAGGATAAAAAGTTAGGAGATACAGGCAGTACAAACTTCTTTGAGGGTAAGTACAAGCTTGAGATGTATCCGTCTGAATCGGTAGCACTTAATCTTTCACTTGATTCCTACTTTAAAAATGATACTACCGTGTCGTTCGAAAGCAGTAACGAAAGTATTGTTAAGGTTGACGATTCGGGCGTTGTAACGGCACAGGCCGAAGGCTTTGCCTCAATTACCGTAAAGGTTTTACTTGATGATAAAAGTACATACTATTCTGAAACCGTTAATGTAGAGGTTAAGGACCCATACGTTACAACCGGTGCAAGTCTTACACATTATTACGGTAACGGTGGACTTGTTGATATACCAAAGGATTTATCACTTACTCAAATAGGTCAGTTTGCATTCTCTAACTTTGAGTATATTTTGAAGACCGAAGAAGAGCTTGCTTTTGACGATGCCGAGACTTCAAAAGCGTGGTTTATTGGTGATAATACCATTACAAAAATTATTATTCCCAAAGATATTGAAAATATTGCAAATTATGCTTTTGCAAATCTTACCGCGCTTGAAGAGGTTGTACTACCTTCCACACTTGAATCGATTGATTACGGCGCATTTTATGGTTGTACTGCTCTTCAAAAGATTACCTTTAGCGGTAAAAACAATCTTAAAATAATTAACCAAAACGCATTTGAAAATTGTGATTTACGTGATACACTTAAACTTCCTTCGGCGTGTGTTATTTCTGATTATGCATTTGCAGGCAACCAAAAGCTAAAGGGAATTGAGCTTGGTAAAAACCTTTATTCAATTGGTCAATATGCTTTTGCCGGTTGTAAAAAGCTAAAAGACACTAAAATTGAAGCCAAAAAGGTAAAATACGGTGCCTATGCATTTACCGGATGTGAATCCTTAAAAGAATTTTATGTAAATTCTGCTGTTTTGCCAGAGGGTATGTTCTACGAATGTGAAGATATGAAAAAGGTCACAATCGGTGCTGATGTAAACGATATAGGCGTATTTGCATTCCGTGATACAAAAATTTCAGAATTTGAGATAGAAAAAGGCAACAAAAACTTTGAAGCGTACAAAAAAGAGTATATACTTTCTGAAAACGGTAAAGAATTAATTGCTGTTTCACCACTTATTGAAGGCGAATTTACCTATGAAAATATCGGTGGCAAAAAGCCTTCGACAATTGGTAAGGGTGCTTTTTCACATAACCAGAAGATTACATCGGTTGTTATGGATAAGGTTACTTCAATTGGTGAATACGGTCTTGCATCTAATAAGGGTTTAGCAAGTGTTACTCTTGGCTCACTTAAAGATATTGGTGAATATGCCTTCTTTGAAGCGGCGATTACACAAATGCCAACGCTTGACAAAAAGGCAAAAATTGCTAAGTACGCATTCTCATTTACAAAGCTTACCTCGGTTACTATTCCGGACAAAACCGAAATAGCGGAGGGTACCTTTAGTGAATGTGTCGATCTTGCTACAGTTGTTATTGGCGACGACGTTAAAATTGGTAAATACGCCTTTAGTATGGACAAGGATCAGGCGTTTAAGGTTGAGATGTATATGGAAGGCGATAAAAAGCTTTTCAAATATGTATTTTCATCTCCTCTTACATCACTTACCATTGGTAAAAATGCCGAAATAGGTGAAAATGCATTCTCTAATGCGGCAAGCCTTGAATCAGTTACTTTAGGTGAAGGTGCAAAGCTTGGCAAAATGGCGTTTTATAATACGTCGAGCCTTAAGAATATTGATCTTTCAAAAGTAAAAGAAATCGGAGATTATGCAGTTTCGGGTGACGTTTACTACGCTTGTCTTGATGACAGCATGACCGTTGCTGACGTCACCTCCGAGGGTATGTACAGATATACGTACCACGGTCCCAAGATCACATCTATCGACATTTCTTCTGCAAAGAGCATCGGCGAATATTCCTTCTCTTACTGCAGACAGCTCGTTGACGTAAAGCTCAGCGACAAGAT
>JAZSKN010000028.1:0-37492 GCA_045534895.1 Acutalibacteraceae bacterium | reverse complement strand
TTGTTTTCAGCGTAGGTAAATGTGCCGTCAGAATATGTAATAACACCGTCTACCAAAGCAGACATATCGCTATAAACGTTGGTGTAGCAACCGGCATCGTTCTTACGCCAGCCACGACCACTTTTAAGACTCATAACGTCACAACCAAGAATAACTGAATTGCGAATTTCGTTGTTGTATAGATTACCATTTGTTGTAGGTGTAATACCTTCAGGAAGCTTGGCTGTATCCGGTGACATATTGTTAGCAATAGCATTGCTAACAAGCGACATTTTGTTTTCATAGTTTGCGCCGTAGTATGCATCGTTGCCGTAAACCAAGCAGTTTTCCATATAATATGAGTCGTCTGATACTGCACCCAATATTACACCGCTACGGTCGTGACCTGCAGCACTGTTACGCAAATAGCAGTTTGCAACTGTACAACCTGTAATTGCAAATACACCCCTGTTTTTTGCGCTATAGCCACTACCTGCGCCAACACCAACAATGGCAGCGACCTGATAGTTACTAGCGCTCGAGGTAAGATATGCATTCTTAATGCCGATATTCTTAATAGTAGCGCCTGCGTCAACTGTACAGAAGAGGGCTGCGTTATTGGTTGATTTAGCATACATACCGTAAATTATAGCGCCATTACCGTCAAAGTTGCCACAGAAACCTGCTACTTCCCAACCGGTTGTCTTCCACTGGGTAAATGAGCCGTTTTCAAAGTATGCCTTGGTCTCTGCAGCACTTGAAAGTGCCATAATGTCACTTGCCTTGTCGGCAGACTGCAATACGATAGCCGAAATGCCGTCGGCAACCTTATAATACTTATCCATAGTAACGTCACCCTTTTGCTGAACAAGCCAAGCAAGCTCAGAAGCCGAGTTAATGATGTATGGATCTGTCTTTGTACCGCTACCTGCTGCAATACCTGTTGCAACTGTACCGTCCCAAGTAGCAACAATGCCAGAAGATGGAGCTTTATAATCTTTGTTTATAAAGGTTGGATATGTGCTTGTTGTTGTCCAAACATTGTTCCAGTCGAGCGCTGTCATATTGTCTTTAGCGTTTAAGCCTGTAAGCTGTTCTTCGGTAAGTGGTATTACTTTGCCTGTAAAGTTGCGGTTAGTTAGTGTACCGCCAAGGTAAACACCAGTAACGGGAACATCACTTGTTGTATAAACGTTGGTAAAGTGGCTTTCAAGACCTGAGTGCTGAACAGCGTTGTTGTCGGTGCTTATGCTTGTTGCATAAGGCTTGATACCAATAACAATACAGTGGTTTACATCAAGTGCGTTTGAACCCATGTGGCCTACTACACCACCGTGAGATACCTGCTGGCCTGCTGCGCTACCACCCTCGTTTACAGAAACAAAGTTATCTTCATCAAGATTTACATAGCAATTTTTAATTATTACCTTGTTGTTTACGTAAAGTGTTTCGGTTGTATTACCGTCACCGTCTTCATCGTTTGTGTCCGTGTAGCTTGATGGGCAATCAACTCTACCCACTATAGCAGCTACGCCCATACCATAGCCTGTTGTTGTAACCTCAAGATAAGAATCGGTTACAAAGCATTTTTCGATGGTAAGGGTTGTGTTATCAGTGTGTTTGCCCTCGCCTTTATAGTAACCAACAATACCACCGGCTGCAGTTGTAGCAGTAAAGTGAGCCTTATTAACGTTAATGTTTTTAATGGTTACGTCACCCTGTGTGCAGGTGAAAAGACCTGCATAGGGAGAAACACTATTATGATTGGTCCAAGCGCCGTAAACTGTAGCGCCGTTACCGTCAAAGTGACCCTGGAAACCAGGTGTGCCACCAGCGTGGTTTTTACCGCTGCCCATAACAACATCAAGGTTGGTTTTTCCGCTTGCTAATGATTTGCCGGCTAATGTGCCGTCTATATCAAGCTTGTCGGTTGAAAGGTTAAAGCCTGCGATACCGTCGGCTACCTTGTAGTATTTGCCGTCAGTATCATTGCCTGAAGCTTTGCAAAGATAAACAAACTCTTCGGCAGAATCAATGATGATTGCGTCATCCCAAGATGAACCTGTTTCGCCGTTGTCAGCAAGCTTGTTGTCGTAATACTTGCTTGTGCTGCCGAGGTCATTAACAAGATAATCACCAAATTCGAGCAAGTCGATTGTGCCGGCATTATAAGTCTCGTTGCTTACTGCGTCAGCCTTTTCACCGTAGTTAATAAGAGCTGCTGCAACATTTTTATCAGCGATGTCATAGTCGCCTTCAAGAATTGCCTTTGCGTTGTCGGCAATTGCAATTTGCTCTGATTTACCCCATTCGAGTATTGCCGAGCCATCGGTTACAAGAGTTGGCAACCAAACAAGGTCAATATCACGGGCAGAAAGGTTTGGAATTGTGTACATAATGGCGTTTGCGCCAAGTGTGCTTGTATAGCAAGATTCTGTAGCAGTATCAAGCTTAATAAACTTAGACTTATCGGTTGTACCAACATAAAGTGTTGGAGCAAAGCCTGCTGTCTCAGAAACGTAGTGCAGGTTAAAGTCAAAGCTACCGTCATCATTATAACCTACGTTAGAGCCAACAAGCGTAAGCTCTGGAGTAGAGTACTTGCTTGCGCCAAGTGTTGCGAATGGTGCAAGCACAGGGTATTTGCCCATTGCACCACAGTACCAATCGGTACCCCAAGTAAGATTTGGCATAGCGTTTTTAGCTGCCGAGCCTAAAGTGTCGGCCGCATTAATTTGGGTAATGTATGGTGCAGTTGTATTTACATAGAAATACTGAAGAAGAGTTTTACCGTTTTTATCGGTATCGGTCTCTACGTTAGCATCGGTATAGCAGTTTTGGTAACCCTTAAGGTCGTTAAAGCGAGAACCATAACCCTGAGGTAAGTCAAATGGGTTAAAGCCCAAGAAAATACTGTTGCGAACCATGTTGTAGTAACGTGGTGTTTCAGCGCCGTCATCTACTACAACAAGACCTTCGGGAATTGCAGGAGCAGAAGAAACCAAAACGCTGTTAATAGCAGAAGAGTAAAGTGGCATTGGTACGCCATCGCCGTATGTTGCATCGTTGCCGTAAACAAGTGCATTGTCAACATACATAATATCACTTGATGCGCCAAACATTATACCGTTACGGTCATGTGACGTAGAGTTGCCATACAAATAGTTGTTGGCAATTTCGATATTATTTGCCCAAATAAAGCCGCTTACAGATTTACCGTAAGTACTAGCGTTAGTAACAGCAGCAAGAGCGCCACACTGGTAGTTTGCATCCGGGTGCATACTCTTCATATAAGAGTTTTTGATTGCAAGGTTGTGGAATTCAGCACCTGCATCTATAGATGAGAAAAGACCTGCGTTGTTAGTAGATACCTGATAGATACCGTAAACTGTAGCGCCGTTAAAGTCGATTTTACCGCAGAAGGTTGAACCTTCCCAACCGTAGTAAAGCCACTGCTTCATATTAGCGGCATTTGCTTCAAAATAAGCCTTGGTTGCTGCGGCACTATCGAGCGCCTTAATATCATTACCGTAAGCATAAGGCTGCATTACGATGCTCTTAATACCATCAGCAATCTTATAGTACTTGCCGTCGGTAATTGCATAGTTATCACGTGTCTGACCGACAATGTAAGCAAGCTCAGCTACTGTGCTGATGATATAAGGATCAGCCTTAGTACCGCTACCTTGTGTTGGAGCAGTCTTGGTGTTTGCGCCGTCCCAGTAGATTGTGTCAGACTTTTCGCCGGGAAGTGCTAAACGTGGGTATGTATCGTTACCGTCCATAACCCAGGTGGTGCCCCAGTCAAGATTTGGCATTGCAACTACTGCTGCAGAGCCCTTAAGAGCTGATACCTGTGTTACGCGACCTGTAAAGTCGCGGGTAAGCGAACCACCAATAAATACCTTGCCTGATGGCTTGTCGGTATAAATATTTCTAAAGTGAGTCTCAAGACCTGAGTGCTGAACATTGTTGTTAGCAGTGCAGCTTGTTGTGGCATAAGGTGTAATACCAATTACTACGCAGTTGGTAATGTTACCTGTAGTGCCGTTAGTATAGTTTGAAACAACAAAGCCCAATATACCACCGTGAACACCATCAAGTGAAGCGTCGGTCTGTGTGCCCTGTTCGTTTTGTGAAATAAAGTTAGCTTCGTCAAGATTTATATAGCAGTTGTTAACGGTTATTGGTCCGTTTGTGCTGCTGCCATAGTTTTGTGCAAAACCAACCAAAGCGCCAACACCACAGCCATAGCCTGCATTTTTAGCTTCAATATAGCAGTCTGCTACAGAGCAGTTTTCGATAGTAAGACTACCTAAACCTGCACCGGTATAGTAACCGATAATACCACCGGCTGCGTTATTAGCAACAAAAGAACAAAGTCTAACATTGACGTTCTTGATGCTTACAGTGCCACTTGCAACGGTGAAAAGACCGCCGTAAGAGCCATTTGCGGTAGTTGCACCGTAAACAGTAACACCGTTACCGTCAAAATTACCCTGGAAACCGGGTGTACCACCGGTGTGGTTTTTACCACTGCCTTGAATTATTGAAAGATTATCAGCAAGTGTGCCGTTTAAATCAAGTGCATTGGTTGAAAGATTAAAGCCCTTGATACCGTCGGCTACCTTGTAGTATTTACCTGCGGTTTCATTGCCTGAGCCTTTGCAAAGGTAAACAAACTCTTCGGCAGAGTCAATTATGATAGCGTTAGCCCAATCGGCACCTGTTTCGCCATTGTCGGCAACTACAGTATCGTAATACCTGCTTGTACTACCACCTTGGGTAAGATAATCGCCAAATTCGAGAAGGTCAATTATGCCCTCTGAAACGGTTTCTTCGCTTAAGTTACCGGTTGTAGGAACCAACTGATAACCAAAGGTTTCACCGCACTTTGAGCATACAGAATTTTCGTAAACGGCATAACCGTTTGCGTCATCTGTTGTAAGTGGAGTGCCTACTACTGTAAGAACGTGCTGGCAAGCAGCCGCAATTTCACCTGTAGCAAGACCTGTAGACTCGGTATAGTACTCTTTATTGTTGAAACCGAGTTCTATATCGTCAAGTCTTAATTTATAGCTTCTATCCTTGTCAGCTAAGCCATTTGAAAAGTCAAAAACAAGGGTTAAAACGACAGTCATTTCAGCATCTGCAATGTCAAAAAGAACATAGTTCTCTTCGCCTATTTCTGCTGTAACGCCTGTTGTTTTGGCTGTAACCTCTCTAAGAACCAAGTAATCAGATGCATCAGCATCTACCTCGGTCCATACAAATCCGCCCGTAGCTATACCGTGTGGCATATTTGCCGGAGCGGTAAAGGTTACGTCAATGGAAGCCTCTGACAAATCGTCAGCAGATGGGAATTTTGCTTCGCCAAAGCTATAGCAAGATTCTGCTGCGCTGACTGTCATTAGACAACCAAAGACTGTGGTTGCGCAAATTGCAAGCGAAAGTATAATCGCGAGCACTTTGCTTGAAAGTCTTTTTCTCATGATCTCTCAATCTCCTTTTGGTGATTTATCACCATTTTAATTACTGCAAATTATGCAGAAATATGATACGCCTAAATAAACCCACAATATCTTGCCTTTAAATTCAGCAACTATACAATATGGGCATAATAGGCTAATATACTATTATATAGTACATCAAAATTGTTATTTTGTCAACAAAATTATCAAAATAAATGCTAAAATTTAATACCATTTATAATATATTCACAAAAAAGAAGTATGTATTTTACAATAAATCTAAAATATGCATAATTAATAATTTAGATTTTGCAAAACAAAAAAGCCTGCTTAAAAAGCAGGGTTTCTAAGTACGATTATCTTTATCACCGCGCAGAAATATCACTTGCCGCAGGGCAAATAAAACTGCCCAAGTGCTCTTACGAGCACTTGGGCAAAAGCATAAATTTAAAATTTTATTTACCTAACTGAACATCCCATTTATTAATGTATTGTAAAAGGAGTCCAAGGTCTTTATTGTTGATTTTGCCATCAGCGTTTACATCGGCAGCAGCAATGTTAATCTCTACTTCCCAAGTATTGATGTGCTGTAAAAGAATACCAACGTCTTTGTTGTTTATTTTGCCGTCATTGTTGCAGTCGCCTATTATATATTCGAGAGCATCAACAAAATCAAACTTCTCTTCGAAGCCGCAAACTGTACAAGTGTGAACAGAATAACCTTCTTCTTGATATGAAGGTTCAACAACTGTTGTGTCGCCATAGGTATGACCTAAAGCTTCAATTTCTACAGTTTCTCTTGAAACCTCTGCGCCGCATACTGTACAGTAAACAACGCTATCGTATGAACCCTTGTTTACACAGTCGGGTTCTATGCGGTTTTCAACTACAGCAGCGCCATTGGTGTGACCAAGAGCAGGAATTTCTTCATAAGTGGTATAATCACATTTAGCGCACGCGCTATATGCATTATGACCAATCTCGGTACAGGTTGGTGCCTTTGCGTCATAGTTTACTAAAATATGACCTGTAGCAGCAATCTCTTGAGTTTTTCTTGAAAGCTCGGTATCACATACTGAACAGTAAACCACGATATCAAATGAACCTTTATCTACACAAGTTGGCTCTTTATGGTTTTCGATAGCAGATTTTTCAGGAGTATGTGGCACAGGCTCTTTTTCAACATAAGTAGTATAGTCACATCTTGAGCATGTGTCATATGCATCCCAACCAATTTCGGTACAGGTTGGAGCCTTTGCATCGTGTGTTGTAAGGTCGTGACCTAATGCATCTACCACAACAAATTCACTTGAAAGCTTAACATCACAAACCGAGCAATATACTACGCTGTTGTACGAACCAACAACAGTACATGTTGGTGCAAGATAATCTTCTACAACTACCTCTGCTTCGGTATGACCAAGGGCAGGAATCTCTTTATAAGTAGAATAATCACATCTTGAGCATGTGTCATATGCATCCCAACCAATTTCAGTACATGTTGGTGCTTTTGCATCGTGTGTAGTAAGATCGTGACCTAATGCATCAATCTTAACTGTTTCTCTTGAAAGCTCTTCGCCGCATACTGTGCAATATACAACGTTATCGTATGAACCGTCGTTTACACAATCAGCTTCTACACGGTTTTCTACAACTACTTCGCCTTCAGTATGACCAAGAGCATCGTCAACAACGGTTACTCTTGAAAGCTCTTCACCACATACTGTGCAGTAAACAACTTCATCGTGTGAACCTGCGTTTACACAATCAGGTTCAACAACGTTTTCGTATACTACCTCGCCTTCGGTATGGCCAAGGGCAGGAAGAATAGCATTTGGTGTTACATAATCACATCTTGCGCATTCTTGATAAGAAGTCCAACCACCTTCAGTACAGGTTGGTTTTTTACCCGGAGCATTTTCAAGACGGTGACCAAGTGCAGGAATAACAATTGTTTCTCTTGAAAGTTCTTCGCCGCATACGGTACAGTATACAACATTATCATACGAACCGTCGTTTACGCAGTCTGCTTCAACACGGTTTTCAACAATAATTTCACTTTCGGTGTGGCCTGTTGCCGGAAGAAGAACGTTAGGTGTAACATAATCACAGCCTTCTCTTACGCATTCCTGATAAGCAGTCCAACCACCTTCGGTACAGGTTGGATCTTTTTTAGGAACGTTTTCAAGACGATGGCCAAGTGCATTAAGCACTGTAGTTTCTCTTGAAAGCTCTTCACCACATACGGTACAGTAAACTACTGTGTCAAACGAACCATCATTTTCACAATCAGGTTCTACACGGTTTTCTTCTACCGGATCAGATTCTTTATGACCTAAAGCGTCAACAATGTTACCCACAACATCGCTGTCGCAAACAGAACAGTGATATGTTGTAAAGCCTTCCTCAGTACAGGTAGGATCAGTTACAACACCTGTTGTAGCATCAATTGTATGAAGCGCAAAGCTATCGGTTTCTGCCTCAAAAGGAACGTTAACTGAACCATTTTTACAGCTTGCATCACTTGCAATCTCTACACCAAATTCAACATTATCGATACAAGTGTCGGTTACAGCTTTAAAGTTAACTGTAAACAAATCACCTGTTGAAACAATAGAATTATTTGACATAAATTTGTAATTAATTCTACCGTTTGCTACATTTTTTGTAACAATATTACCGCCTGCCAATAGTTCATGTGATGTAGCATCAACAAACTCAAGTGCATCGGTGTTAAATGTTAATGCGAAACCTAAAAAGGTAACACCAGTATTTTGGCCTACGCTGATCTTAACCGAAATTTCATCGCCTGCGTTATAAATTGCAGGATTCGAAGAAATAGGAGTGGCGGTCTCTGCCACCACTCCCACCTTGAATATTCCGTTATTTTCAGCTCCGACATTAACTGTCGAGAGTGAGAAGATCAGAGCAGCAGCCAAAAAAATCGCTAAGATTTTTTTAACTTGCATCTCTTAATACCTCCAAATTAACCTACGTATAAGTAGCTGAAATCTTTAACTATTGCTTTGTTGATATAATCATAGTCGTCGCCATCAATAACGCCGTTCTTATCCATATCGAATTTAGCAATATAATCATCAATGTCGCTTTCGAGGTACCAGTCAACAAATGCCTTAGCATCTGTAGCATTGATTACATAGTCGGTATCATATGCGTTACCGAGCATTACAACGTTAATTGCAGTAGATGCATCAAAGTTTACAAATAATTCATTTGCATAACCAACGTGAGTAGCAGCGCCTGAATCAACAATGTAGTCAAAGCTTACTGTTTGAGCATAGAAGTATTCGTCTACCTTGAACTTAAGTGTTGCAACCTTGTATTGACCCTTGTTAAGAGTAACGTCGCTTGCAATACCTGCATTGGTGTTAAGATAGATTGCATCCATCATGTTTGCATCGAAGATATCAGTATGATTATAAACGTCAAAGTTTTCAACCATTTCTACTTCTTGAAGAGTAAGAGCTGAGTCGAATGAGAGACCAAAGCTAAGACCGTGAAGTCTTGCAATGTCGCTCTTAACATCCATAAATACATCAACCCAAATGTAACCTGAGTTAACAGCTACATCGCTATTGTTAATGCCATATGCATTGTATGAGAATTCGATTTCTTCATCAAGTACAGGAACTTCAAATGTATTGCGATCGAGTTCTTCGCCACATACTGTGCAGTATACAGCTTCATCATATGAACCCTTATCATCATATGTTGCAGGAACAATGTTTTCAACTACTGCTGTGCCTGCGGTATGACCAAGGGCATCAATTTCAACAGTTGTTCTTGAAAGCTCTTCGCCACATACATCGCAGTATACAACACTATCGTATGAGCCCTTGTTTACACAATCAGGTTCAACACGATTTTCTTCTACAGGAGCGCCTTCGGTATGACCGAGTGCAGGAAGAATAGCGTTTGGTGATACATAGTCACATCTTGCGCATTCTTGATATGGTGTCCAACCATCTTCTGTACAGGTTGGCTTTTTACCGGGTGCATTTTCAAGACGGTGACCAAGTGCGTCAAGAACAGTTGTAACTCTTGAAAGCTCTTCATCACATACATCACAGTAAACTACTGTATCATATGAACCTGCTGTTGTACAATCAGGTTCTACACGGTTTTCTTCTACAGGAGCGCCTTCGGTATGACCAAGGGCAGGAATTTCTTCATAAGTTGTGTAACCGCATGGGCAAGTAACGTATGCCTTCCAACCAATATCGGTACAGGTTGGATCCTTAGCGGGTGTAGATACTGCATCTTTATGATTGAATGCAGGGATTATATTGCTTCTGAATGTTTCTAAGCATGTGGTGCACTGTTCAACAGTGTAACCGTCTGTTAAGCATGTTGGATCATACTTACCAATGGTAATTACAGTCTCGTGACCTGTTGCAGGAAGAATAGCGTTAGGTGTTACATAATCACATCTTGCGCATTCTTGATAAGCAGTCCAACCATCTTCAGTACAGGTTGGAGCTTTACCGGGTGCGTTTTCAAGCTGATGTCCAAGTGCAGGCAAAATGCTATGAACTGATTTATAGCCACAGCCTTCTCTTGTACATTCTTGATGTGCAGTCCAGCCTTCTTCTGTACATGTTGCGTCTTTAGCAACTACGTTTTCAAGACGGTGATTGTCTGGGTTAACAGGAACAACCTCTGCAGGTACAACAACGTGACCGCACAAGGTACAACCAATTTCGTGTGTAAGACCTGTAGTAGTGCAAGTAGCAGCAACAGGATCCTTTAATACGTCAATGTTGTGGTTTAAAGGATTGATACGTGTAACGTCATAAGGAGCGCTTACATAATCACATCTGCTACATACATCCTCTGTATAACCTTCTGCTACGCATGTTGGAGCAACAACGTTTGGTGTTGTGTCGTGACCAAGAGCCGGAAGAATAGCGTTTGGTGTTACATAACCACAACCGGGTCTTGTACATTCTTGATATGCAGTCCAACCATCTTCTGTACAGGTTGGCTTTTTGCCGGGTGCATTTTCAAGACGGTGACCAAGCGCAGGAATAACAGTGGTTTCTCTTGAAATCTCGATACCGCAAACGTCACAGTATACAACAGTATCGTATGAACCGTCATTTACGCAATCAGCTTCTACACGGTTTTCTTCTACAGGAGCTTTTGGAGTATGAGCATCTGTAGCGTGAGCTACGTCATTAATTATCCAACCGCATACTTTACAGGTGTATGTAATTGTACCGTCAAGACATGGATATGGCTGAACTACAACCTTGTCGTAGTCATGCTCAAAGCCGGGTGTTACATCTGAACGAGTTTCACCGCAAAGTAAGCATTCGTAATTTACTACGTCATCAACCTTACAGTTGTCTTCGCCGCTTCTGCCTGTCTCTTCCCAATCGTGAGTAAGAGCATCGATAACTATAGTAGTTCTTGAAATCTCTGCGCCGCAAACATCACAATATACAACACTGTCGTATGAACCTGCTACGCCGCATACAGCTTCAACACGGTTTTCTTCTACAGGTGCCTTAGGTGTGTGACCCTTTGCATCAAGAACATCGTGTGCTGTTTTGTAGCCACATGTATTACATTCTTGATATGCAGTCCAACCGCCTTCGGTGCAAGTTGCATCCTTTGCAGCTATGTCTTTGTAATCGTGACCAAGAGCAGGAATTGTATTTGCAATTCTGTCTATTTCGGTACCACAATCCACACAGTATGTAACAGAATCATAAGAGCCTGCGTTTTCACAGTCAGCCTCTACGCGATTCTCCTCTACTGGTCTGTCTGGAGTATGTGGAAGCTTGTCGTCGGTAAATACAACGTAAACGCCGCCACAAGTTGCGCACAAATAGGTTTCACTACCTTGTGTTGTGCAGCTGGCTACTGTTTTATGAATAAGCTCTGTTGCGTCAACAGTCTTACCGGGACATGTACATTCATATGAATCCACAGCATAAACAGGAACCAATACTTGTGTTGCTACCATAGCAATCGCTAAAAGCAACACTAATGCCTTTGATAATTTGCTTTTCATTATTTTTTCCTCCTTAAGATTTAGAACAATAATCTTCAGCATTAATTAGGGTCATTGAAGGCAAATTTTGCTAAAATTGCCATTGTTTAACACCATAATAAATCTGGCAAATTAAACACTACGCCCTCTATTAGACTCTTAATCGACTGAATTATATCACAACGTTTTTAAAAATGCAAGCAATTTTATTAAAAAAATGAAATATTTTTTAATTTTTTAAAAAATTATATTTTTTTTGCATTTATTTACCAATTTAACTGCGTTTTTTGCCCTTTTTATAGGCATTTTGCCTACTTGCGCTACTTAACAGAAAAAGCAAGCTTTATACAACTTATGATATTTCACTTTTACTACCTATTAAATAATGTATAATCCCATGTTTATAAAATTTTTATAATTTAATTATTGAAGAAATTCAAAATTCATTATATAATATATGTAAAGGAGTGAAAACCTTAATGTCTTTTAATGAAGAAAATTTGCGTCAGTATTTTTCAAACAATTTAAGCCATTACCGCAAGCAGTTAGGTCTTACACAAACCGAGCTTGCCGAAAAGCTTAACTATTCTGATAAATCAATATCTAAATGGGAGCGCGGTGACGGCCTTCCCGATTTGGCGGTTACCGCACGCCTTGCCGAAATTTTTGGCCTTACCGTAAACGATATGATTTGTGAAAAGCCGCGTAAGCGTTTAATGACGACGCGCAACAAAATAATCATTACCCTTTTATCTATCGGCGTGGCGTGGCTGGTTGCAACCGTTTTATTCTTTTTGTTCGAAATTATTTTCCCCGACATAAATTCGTGGTGGCTGTTTTACATATATGCTATACCCGTAAGCGCCATTGTTGGCATTGTTTTTTCTTGTGTCTGGTGGAAAAAGATACACCTGTTTGCCGCGATATCAACACTTATATGGTCAATATCGCTGTGTATTATGCTTACGGTTAACATAAGTAAAATATCACTTATATTTATAGTAGCCGCCGTATTGCAAATACTCACAATACTTTGGTTTATGATTAAAAAGCAATAACGCAAAAAACTAAACACCCAAGATTTTTCTTGGGTGTTTGTTGTTACTCTAAAATATAGATTTCAACGTTACGTCGACCAAATGCTTTACAAGCGGCCTTGCTTGACATAAACAAGTCAACATTATTAGGACGTGATTTTATAAATCCGCCTGTATCGGCTGCTACGGCATAACCGTATATATAACTGCCATCGCTTGATTTAATATACATTTTTGTACCGTAAGGAATAACCTTTGGATTTACAGCGATGTGTCCGGGCTGAGGCGCAACACCTGTTGAACACTTGTTGCCTGTATAGGTATATGCAGTTGCCTGAACAGTGATATGCTTTTTAAAGTTAACGGGGTTGCCATTTTCATCAAGCTCGATAGTAAATGGCGCGTCAAGTGTTGAAACCGATTTAACGTTTTCACTTGTGGTAACTGCACTTTTTTTAGTGCCAACGGTTTTAGTGCCGTTTACAGGTGCGCTTAATGTAATGGTGTTGTTTACAACCTTTTCTACCGTAACGCCGTTTACAATCTTGGCGGTATAGTTTACCTGCTGTTCACCGTTTTTACCTTCGGTAAGGGTTGTTGTACCCTCTTCTAACTTAGAAGAATAAACAGTATTCACATTACAAGGAATAACTTCGGTATAACTACCGGTTACATAATCTATATTAGTATAATCAATGTATGTCGTGTCTTTTACAACAGTTTCAAGTGAGGGCTGAACCATATCGTACTGGTCAACTGCATAGCCTGCATCTTTAAGAATATCTGCTACAGTTGATTCGATTGCATTGGTTTCGATTGTTTTGTCGCCTACCGTAATATATACAGGAAACTTATAAGCCAATGCTACGTTGGTTACGTTGTCGGCAGAAGCATTTACACTTAGCACCTCGTACTTGCTGCAATTAAAACCAGCCATAGCAATCGCGTCTTCAACATTGCTTGAAAGGGTGTAAACCTTATGAGTGTTTTCGCCATCGGTTACGGCAAAAGTATTTACAGTACCAAAAAGTAAGGTCGCTGCACAGATAGCGGCAATTAAAAGCATTGCCATTAGCGGAGCGCGTTTTTGCCATACGGTAGAAAACAATCCGCTTTTTTTCGATCTAAGCATCTAACTTCTCCTTTTTTAGAATGTTTTACATTTTATGTTGACACACTATTTTTATGCCAACGGACGATAGTATACCCCAATTTTTTAACTATGTCAAACATAGAAACGCCATTGTTTTTGTATAAATTATACAAAAGAACGACGTTTTTTAAAAAGGTTACAACTTTGTAACCTTTTATTTTTTGTGTTTTTTGTCAAAAAATGTCAAAAACATTGTCAAACTCTCCAAAATTGGTTTTTATGCACGCGCACGCGCGTGTAACTATATATAGTATATACATAAAGGTATATACATATTATGTATAATAAAAAAATGCCAATCTTTACTTTTTGAGATAAGATTGGCATTCTTTTTTATAATCACTGCTTACAGCGATGCTTTTTACTTAAATGTATAATTCTCCGTTATATTTTGTAGGCAAGCCCGAAGCGTAGATATGAGAATCGTTTGAAAGGGTTAATATTTTAGGCAAAACATATCCTTCTGTTTCGGGAAATTCTATAACCGTAACACCCGTATGCGTTATATCAAATCGAGTACAAAACATAGGATACGGTACAAGCGATATTATACTAAGCAATAAAAGTCCCATTCCTTGATGTGCAAAAAGCGCCACTCGTTTGTTACCATTGGCGGTGCATTTATACATTCCCTTTTGCTCATCGTATGTAAAACCAAAACCTGCCAAAAAGTCAAAGGCTTTTTTGCGTGTAACCTCTATTCCCTCTTTAAAGTTTTTGTCGGCAAAGTCGGTGTGTTCGTACCACTTTTCACCTAAGTCGACAACCTCTTTTGATGCAAATTTCTCAATATAGTTTGGCTGTGCAAAAACCCAGCCACGCTCACCGTTTTTACTGTCAAAGAAAAAATATTTTGCCGCCACAGCCTCGTGACACCATTCAAGTATGGTAGCCTCTTTTTTTAGTATCTCACAGGTGGGCTGTGATGTAAGTATTGCCCGATTAGAACTTGAAGAATATATTTCATCAATGCCGTGAAGTGCAAGTCTTTTTGCTACTGCTTCCGCCTGCCTGTGACCGAGTGGTGTCAGGCTGTCGGGATTATAGATTGGGTCACCGTGTCTTACATAATATAAAAGCATAGTTATATCTCCTTTAAATTCTGGTTACGCCGCTTTTGCGCGCGGCTTCGGCTACAGCCGATGCAACTGTGGGTGCAATACGGCTATCAAAAGCCTTAGGTAATATGTAATCAGCGGCAAGCTCGTCATCGCTTACAAGTGAAGCTATTGCACAGCTTGCGGCTGTAAGCATTTGCTTATTTATATCTGATGCCCTAACGTCTAACGCGCCACGAAATATGCCGGGAAAAGCAAGAACGTTATTTATTTGATTCGCAAAATCCGATCTGCCGGTGCCTACCACTGCGGCTCCGCCTGCAAGCGCTTCGTTTGGCATAATTTCAGGCACAGGATTTGCCATAGGAAATACTATTGCGCCTTTTTGCATAGTAGCTATCATTTCGCGTGTTACTATATTGGGCGCCGATACACCAATAAAAACGTCAGCACCCTTTAAAACGTCGGCAAGTGTTCCCTTTTCGGCATAGGGGTTGGTTTTGCACGCCAATTCTTGATGTGCCGCACTTAAATTCGGCGCACCGTTATATATAGCGCCCGCCTTATCGCACATTACAAGATTTTTAACTCCCATATCAAGCAAATGCTCACCAATTGCTGTGCCTGCGGCGCCCGCGCCGTTTATAACACACTTTATATCAGAAATATTTTTATTTACTACCTTAAGCGCATTTATGAGCGCGGCTGCGACAACAACTGCTGTGCCGTGCTGATCATCGTGAAAAACCGGTATATCACAAATTTCTTTAAGTTTACGCTCTATTTCAAAGCAACGTGGTGCGGCAATATCCTCGAGATTAATTCCGCCAAACGAGCCCGATAAAAGATAAATTGTTCGAACTATTTCGTCAACGTCTTGCGACCTTACGCAAAGAGGAAACGCGTCTACCCCCGCAAACTCTTTAAACAGCACACACTTGCCCTCCATAACGGGCATTCCCGCCTCGGGCCCAATATCACCAAGTCCTAAAACCGCAGAGCCATCGGTTACAACCGCTACCAAATTACTGCGACGAGTAAGCTCATATGATTTGTCAATATCCCTTTGAATTTCAAGACAAGGCTCGGCAACACCCGGTGTGTATGCCAAGGACAACGCCTTACTATCACATACATTTGTTCGAGATATAACCTCTATTTTACCCTGCCATTCATAGTGCTTTTTTAATGATTCTTGTTTTATATCCATAATAAACTCATTTCTTTTTGGTAATTGCTATCATAAACGGTATAGCAAGAAGTGGAAATATTGCGCCCGAAAGTATACCGATTTTCATACTCAATTGCTCGGTTGTAAGCGAAAGCTGTGTTGCAAGCTCAGAAACGGCAGGCAACGTCATCGCCTTATCGGTAACCGAGCCCAAAAGCTGTGGGCCCAAAGCCGCACCTAAGTCACCGCCCGACGCCATCATTGCAAAAATGAACACACCGCCGTTTTTAAAGTGTTCTGATGATACAAGTATACTGCCCGGCCAAAGCATAGATACGCAAAAACCCGTAAATACGCAAGCAACAATTCCAACTATAGCATTGCTTGTAAGCGCCGCTGTTATGTAGCACAAAAATGCGCCTAGTGAGCCTAAAACCAAAACTCTGCCTATATTTTTACCCCTTGCGGTATAAAGTATGCGGCCAAGTCCTAAAAATAGTGCAAAAATCGCCATACCCAAAAGGTCACCCCAAATTTTTGGAATACCCATCGATTTTTCAAGATAAGCCGAGCACCACTGTGTCATTATCATCTCGGCGGCGCCGCCAAAGAATATTGCCACAACACATAGCCAAAGCATTTTATTTTTGAGCAAAGCGGCAATGCCCGATGCTTTTTGAGGCGTTTCTATTTCGGGCATATCGGTCGAGAAAAACAAAGCGGTTGAGGTTATGGGTATTAGCAAAAACATTATTGCCAGCCACTGCCAATTTTGACTACCCACAAAAAACAAAAACGCGGTGCCTATAATTATGACGCCAACTACTCCCCAAGGGTATACCGCGTGCAATTTGCTGATTTCTTTGTCGGGGTTATCTGACGGAATAGATAGTATTAGCGGATTTGCCAAAACCTCGTTAAATCCGCTTGAAGCCGAAAAAATCACTGTGCCTATCAAAAGCCCTGTATATACGTGGTTTGGAAAAACAAACGGAAATACCGCGTATATTAAAAGCCCCACCGTTACAAGCACAGGAATAAGCCGTACCGTTTTTTTGATATTAAATTTATGCGGAATAAACGACAACATTAAATCAATACAAAGCTGGGTTAAAAAATTTATTAAAACAAGAAGTCCAAGCTTGGTAAAAGAAATGCCGTAAAATGTACGAAAAGTTACAAACAGTAGCGGTGAAAGACAAGCCACCACCGACATCGAAAGGTTTGCGGTATATGCCGCCCATTTAAGACGATTATAATTTATCATTTTTATATCCCCAAAAGTCCCTCGGCGTTTTTGTGCGTAATTTTATCTATATCATCACTTGTAAGTCCAAGTGTGTTAAGCAATCTTTTTTCCATATCCGGTGTATGCCACGGAGTATCGGTACCAAAAAGCATACGGTCAGGTGTGTGAAGCGACATAATCTTTTCGGCGTAATATTTTGGCATCATTGCATAGCCAAACGAAATATCAAAATAAATCTCCTTACCGCATAGATATTTAATTACGTCCTCATTACAGTTAATGCCACCCCAATGAGCCGCTACAACAGGCGTGCTAAACCACTCGAGCGCACGTGCCATTTTGTCGGGCGTGGCGCCGTATGGCGGCGCAAAGCCGTAATCAAATCCCGCGTGAAAAACAGTAATTAAACCAAGCTCTGAAATTTTTCTGTAAAGAGGTTTAAGGCGAATATCGTCAACATTAAAGCCCTGGTAGTCGGGATGTAGCTTTACACCCTTTAGCCCCAATTCTTTTATTCGTTCAAGCTCTGAAAAAGCATCCTCGCTAAATGGAAAAACGCTGCCAAAAGCAAAAATAGTTTTATTGTCATTTATCGATGCGGCAAAGTCATTTACACTGTGCTGCTGATGCGCGTTAGTAGCAATATTTAACACTACCGATGCATCTACCCCACCCTTTTTCATAGAGGCTTTTAGTCCGGATACCGTGCCATCGGTATAGGGTGTAAGTCCACCCGAAGTAAAGCTTAATTTTTCAATAGCCTTTGGTGCTATTTTATCGGGGAAACAGTGGGTATGAAAATCTATAAGCATTTAAAAACCTTCTTTTTTAAGATACACTTATTATCTCCCGTTGCAAATACAAAATTCGGCGCGGCGTAAAGTCGCCACGCCGAAAATCTTTAATTAGTGAGCCTTGCGCCACTCGTCAGCCTTTTCGGCAGACATTCTTTTAATGTTTTCTTCAGGGTAAATCGAATCTGCGCCACCGTTTACATAAAGAAAATATTTGCCGCCTTCGGTTACGTAAAGGCTCTCTTCGTAACCATCGGTGTCACCAAATTCACCATATGTATGCTTTTTGATAAGGGCTGCGGTTTCGGTATCGTATTCTACCTTACAAATAATTTTTTTCATTTCTTTCTTCCTTTACAAAAAATTTCAAAATATATTATATATGTTGTATCAAAAAATTTCAACTGTATTTTATGCAAAAATTAACCAATTTTATTTGTTTTTAATTGACGAAATGTTTTCAATATGCTAAAATATTGTAAAATATTTGTGAATTTAAGTCGCAAAACAAAATTGGAGGAATTGAAAAATGTTAATATGCCCTATTTGTAACAATACCGTCGATGATAATGCAAGCTTTTGCCCACACTGCGGAACACAGTTCGCAACGCCGCAACAGCCGCAATATCAACAACCACCACAGCAGCCACAGTATCAACAACCACCTCAGCAACCACAGTATCAACAATCACCACAGCAACCACAATACACACAGCAGCCATATAATCAACAAATACAATATAATCCACCTTCTGCACCAAAAAAGAAAAATACGTTGGTCATTGTTCTTATCATTATAGGCGTTTTAGTGTTGGCAGGTATTGGTGCTGCAGCCGAAAAAATCTTTCAGTCACAAGGCTATGGTGACGGCGGCGAAAATAACAATGCCATTCAGGTAGAAGACGGTGATGATTATGACGATGATCTTCCTCCCGTTGAAGACAGCGACGATGAAATTGAAGACGTTGAATATACAAAGGGTAGCTTTGACGGAACCACCTATACAAACAAGTGGGCAAATATAACTTTTGACCTGCCCGAAGGTTTTGCAGATGGCGACGCATCTTTGTATTCTGCATCTGAAAACGAAACCACTGATTGCGGTTTTTACTTTATGTCAACATCCGAACCAAAATTTATTTACGCTTGTTTTGAAGACGTTTCGGCATATAAAGGTATTACCGAAAAAATATACCTTGATTCTGCATTAAAACATCTAAACGCAGCCGTAGATTCAGCCGAAACATCAAACCAATACACAACGCACACCATCGCCGGCGAAACTTACACTCGCTCGGACGGTAAACTTGAACAAAACGGAATTGAATTTGTTACGAGCATTTTTGTAAAAAAAATCGATGACCATATAATTCTTATCTCTGCCGTTAGCGATTCAATTGACAACAACAATGCTTTGGTTGCTGAAATCAGTTCAATATCATAATAATTTTTAAAAAATCAGAGGAGATAAAAATGCTATACTGCCCTATTTGTAATAATGCGGTTGAAGACAACGCAAGTTTTTGCCCTCACTGTGGCACACAGTTTGCCGTTGACCCTCAGCAAATAAACAACGCGCAAAATTCACAACAATACGTAGAACAATACAATCAACAACAGACAAATCAACCGCCTAAAAAACGTATTTCTAAAAAAGCCATCATTTTATCGGCTGTAGCGGCCGTATTGGTTGTAGTTATTGCAGTGGTTTTCCTCTTTCCGCCTTCACGCAGTTCCGGTGGTTCTGGCTTTTTGCCAAGTAGTTCAACCTCTAACATAGGTAACAAAAGCGCTTGGCATTTAGGCGGCAACAACATTATGGTTGAAAACGTTGACCCCGAAGACCTTTTTAAAGACATAAAAGACACCGTTGACGCTAAAGCTATATATTCATCCACACAATTTACTGCGGATATGCTTCACGGTGTTTATACCCTTAACGAAAAAGAAAAAGACCTTAAAACCGTTAGAAACGATATTGCATTTGAAGACGTTACCGTAAACGGCAACAAGTTTACTTTATCTGCAGTACCCGTAGCAATATATATGGGATCGGAATACATTGTTTGCAGCGATCTTGGTTATCAATACGGAGAATACACAGACGCTACCGACGTTGAAGTTGCCGTAATAGAATTTGCTACCAAGGATTCAACCGCACACACTTCTTGCATTTACACAGTAGACGGAAATACCGTTACTTTTAAACAAGTTCATACTACAAGCAATGTGGATGAACCACTAACCTACGAATTTACAGGCAATGAATTCAAATATGATTTTGAACTTTTTGGTCCCTTCATTACTCTTTCAAAAGGTGATCAATCATTAAAATTAAAGGCGTTTTGTTTTACAAACAATAATGACGAAGAATTATATCTTACAGGATATTCTTTGCCCGATTCACCACTTATTGGCGATCTTGACTACTTTGTAAGTTCTGATGCTTTTAATTACGCTGTAAAACGAAACGGTTCTTACTATGATCTTTCGGCCTATAAGTTTACAGATAGCGGTCTTTTTACCGCATATCTTGCAGATATAGACCTTTTAACAAAAGAACGTGAGGAAACCATAAAACAATATGCGTACATCGTTCAAAGTTCCTCCGACTTCTTTAATGATTTTTGTATAATTCTTCTTGACGGTGAAAAGAAATATTATTACACAGATTCCGTTACAGAACGAGAAGCCCGTGTATTAGAAGAACAAGGCGCAGACATACGCGACCTTACCGACGATCAAATCAAAGAAATTGCACAGAAAAAAGAAGATTTGTTTAAAGACCTTGCACGCGAATTTGAAGAACAAGGTATTAACGTAACCATTAACGTTGCAACCGGTGAAATTGCAATGGACGCTTCAGTATTATTTGGTGGCGATTCGGCAGAAATTACTACAGACGGTAAAAATTTACTAAATAAGTTTTTAACCGCTTATACCGCAATTATATACAATGAAAAATATGATGGATTTATCGCAAAAACATTGGTAGAGGGTCACACAGCGCCTCTTGCAGGCAGTACCTATGAAAGCGGATTATCGCTATCTACCCAAAGAGCAGACAACGTTAAAAATTATTGTTTGTCTGCCGATAACGGCGTTGATGTTTCAAAATTGTCAGACGCGCTCGAGGCGGTAGGCCTTTCTAACAGCAAACCAATTTATAATTCTGATGGCGAAATTGATATGGCAGCATGCCGTCGCGTTTCTTTTAGATTTATGGTAAATATAGAAGAATAATAAACACAAACCGGCAACAAAAAAGTCTTTCGGTAAATTTACCGAAAGACTTTTTTTATCCTATAAATTTATTTTACAAACTTAAGCGTTACTATCTCAAAGTTAGACACATGAACAGTTGCATTGTTACCATCAAACGCAAGCTCTTCAACTTCATTTTCCATAAGATCGCAAATATATGCCGCCTTAAAACCGTCTGCTACGGTGATGGTAGCGTTTGTGCGGCGATTAAATGCGTCATACATACGCACTATCATACCGTCGTCGGCTTCAGCCTTTTTGACCGTTTCAACAATAACGTTTGGCTTGTTGCAAGAAACGAGTGAAAATTCATCTGCAAAGGCGCTGTTGTTTACCCCTACTTCTTGGGTTATGAGCGGTTGGTTAAGCGCATAAGCCTCGTTTATAAGTCCTGCTTCGCGGAAGTCGCCTTCATAAGCCATAACAGAATATGTAAGCCTGTGCTCACCCTGATCGGCCTCGGCATTTGGGTACTGACTGCATTTAAGCACAGTAAGCTTCATTGTGCTGCCTTCGGTATTAAAACCGTACTTGCAATCGTTAAGCAATCCCACACCATAACCGTTTTCGGCTACAGTCATCCACTTGTGAGCGCAAACCTCAAACTTGGCGGCATCCCAACTTGTGTTGGTGTGTGTTGGACGCTCAATATGACCAAACTGTGTTTCATAAGTTGCAGTGTTGGTATGCACGTCTATAGGAAAAGCAACCTTTAACACCTGATGATGCTCGTGCCAGTCAAGTGTTGTATCAAAATCAATACGGTTTGTGTCAGAATATAACCATATATGTTGACAAATTGTAGAGTCAAGATAGCGTTTTTCGACCTTAAAGCCTGCGCGAGAGCCATCTGTAACGGGTGTAATGGTAGCCACATCGTCAAGCACCCATTTCTTTTGCTTGTAGTAATCGGTAAGCTCCCAATTTTCATATACACGCGGTATATCCTCAAAGGCTTGAAATTCGTTACCGTATTCTCCCCTCTTTAACACCTGACGGTCTGCCTTTTTGTCATAAAGTTCTACTATTCTACCCGCGTTATCGAGTGTCATCTTATAGAACTTGTTTTCAGCGGTAAGCTCACTCAATTTCACGTCGGTTGTATCTTTAAACTCTTTTACTACCTTGTAACCAAAAGGAGCTACCGTGTCGCAAAGCTCAACTGTTTTACCGTCAACCTGAGCCACACCCTTGCGGCTAAAGCCCGACGGATTATATACAAGCACGCCACCATCGGTAGTAATGCTTTTAGCGATAGTATCCATTTTTTCTTGCGTTACGCTGTCGGTATATTCAAGTATTTCCTTATAATCAATATCGGTGCCGTCGTAAACCTCTTTGATAGATGAGCCGGGAATAATGTCGTGGAACTGATTGTGCAAAACACGGTTCCAATTGTAATATAGCCCGTCGGCATCATAATTACTGCCAAGCATTAATCCAAGATATGAAAGTCCCTCGGCACACGAAAGTGCAAATTCACTTATACGGTTAGCACGCTTGTTTTTGGCGATTGAAGTGTACGTGCCGCGATGAAATTCAAGATATAATTCGCCCACCCATTTTGGTGTGCGTTTCAGCTTTTTACAAGCGGTGTCAAATTCCTCTCGCTTGGTATCAAGGTGTTCAAGCAATGTTGGCAATTTTGTGACCGGCATACCGGGAAGCCCAAGTGATAATCTGCGCTGTTTTTCAAGCATCTCTTTGGTGGGGCCGCCACCGCCATCGCCAAACCCGTAGGTTGTAAGCGCGTGGTTAGAGTACTGCTTTTCAATAAATTTATTCCACGTACCCTTTACGTGAGATGGTGTTAAAAAGCCAACATATGTGGTATATCTGTCAGGATTTATGCCCTTATAATCCTGCGCTGTAATAAAATTGGTAAAAATTTCACTACCGTCAAGACCCTCCCACATAAATGTATCAACCGGCATTGTATTGGTTTCATTCCAAGCGATTTTAGACGTTACAAAATGGCGTATACCGCTCTTGTTAAGTATTTGCGGTAACGCCGCAGAATAACCAAAAACATCGGGTAAAAACAGCACCTTGCAATCTACATCGAACTCATCTTTAAAGAATTTTTTACCCTGATAAATTTGGCGAATAAGACTCTCTCCGCTTGCGAGATTACAGTCTGCTTCAACGTACATAGCGCCCTCGGGTTCCCAACGACCTTCGGCTACAAGCTGTTTTAATTCCTCATACTTTTCGGGAGCTTCTTCCTTTAAATAGCGGTAAAGCTCAGGCTGAGAAAGCATAAACCTAAACTCAGGGTACTTTTTCATAAGCGCCAATGCATTTGTAAAGCTTCGCTGAATTTTTTCGCGCGTCTGAGCACGTGTCCAAAGCCACTCGATGTCAATATGTGTATGCGCTATGCAGTCAACAATAGGCTTGCCTTCTGTTGTGCAAGCTTTTTCATAAAATTCCTGCTTTATAAAATCTATTGCTTCATTAACACTATTTTTATATTCTTGACTGTGCGGTTTTCTAAAATCAATAATATTGCAGGTCTGCTCAAGTATTGGCACAATAATCTCGTGCGCATCCTCGTTGCTGTGATGCATCATAGCAACCTCATACGGCACGCGAATATCGTAATAAAGCTGCTCACTTTTTTCGTCAAGCTCGTAAAGCGCCATATTAAGCGGCACGCTGTTTTGGTTAAGACCTACGTAAAAATAGTTGTGCATTACGTATTCGGTATCGGGCTCTAAATATATTTCGGTATGATTGGTATCAATGCCCTGAACCATTTCGCCGTTTAAATATATTAGTCCTTGCGGATTTGTAGCGTCCCACTGACCCTCAAAGCCTGTTGTACACTTAATATAATAAGAGGTGTTTTCTTTTTTAGGCGGTGTTTTAAAGCTTGCCCGCAACCAGTAATGCGCATCACGACCGCTCATACGGCTATCGGCGGTAAAGGGCAACCAATCACCCTCGGGCATAACATTATCAGTTTTATAATCAGCCTTTAAATACTCCACATTCTCAAGATTGTAAAGTTTTGTATTTGCAATTCCGTTTAATTTTTGAAATGTAAGTCTTATTTTTTCAGCAATAAAAGCCATTTCTTTTCTCCTTTATTTAAAAAGAATCATCACTACCGAATTTTTAGGCACGTTAATTGTGCACACATCGGCTAAAAGCGAATTAACAACATTACCGTCTTGGTCTATCACTTCCGCACCGTTTGTATCTCTTAAATCAATAGTACAAGTATTATCTTTCGTACAATAGTTTGCTAAAAACTGTGCTCGTGTGCCGTCGCTTGCCTTCCACGCCGTTGTAAGCACCGATGGATATTCGGTGAAACGCTCGGCATTGGTTTTATACATTTTCACCTTATCACAGCAAACCTCACAGGGCTTTATCATTTCACCAAGCGTCAAATACTTCTTAGCCACTTCACGCTTATAAGCTGTAGCCGATTTTATAAAGCTTAAAACCGACTCCTCATCAGGCAGATAATCAAATTCGCGCTCGCCCCACGCCCAAGCAATTTTACCGTCCTCATTTATGACAAGCGTCATAAAATCACCCGCAAGAAATGAGTGTGCCGCGCGAAGCAGATAACTGTCTGGTGAACGATGTTCGTCAAAAATATCAAGCGAACACACCGAATTACCCGAAAAGTTTTGCAAATATTTGTGATAAATGTACCCATAAAGCGGTATAAATTTACCAACGTAGCCGTTAAGATTAAAGCGGTTATCACTAAGATTCATATATGGTATGTAGCTTTCGGCGGCGGCAGATTCACAGCCTAAAAGCACGTTTTTACCAACAGTAGCTTTCAGCTTAACCAAAAAATCAGTCATATGCTCTACCATCCATTTACCCGGTACTGCGGGGTGAGAATGCTTATCACTAAAGCAGAAATAGGGTGTGCCGCCGTGATTTTGGTCAAGAATTTGTATATAATCAAGACCGCTTGATGCCATTTTGCGAGCCTCTTCTAAAAGCACGTTTTTGGTAAAATCTTCAGCGATACACATATCATAGCTTTTGCGCTGTGCCTGACAGGTTTTGGATATTATTTCACCTGTGGGCGACGCGCACATATGACGCCAAAGTTCTTTTTCATCATATTCGTCCTGCATATTATAGTCGTTTATGTTACTTTGTATTGTATAACTAATGCCGCTGCAATAAACGCCTAAAATATAATCTCTTTTATGTAGCTCATCGCAAAAATCTTTAAGTGATTTTTCCCCACCGAGTGGTGGCCACACATAAGGCGGCGCCCAAGGGGCTGTGCCTTCCCAATGCATCAGCACCGTCATAATACGGCTACCCGTTGCGTTGCTTATTTTTTCAAGATAGGGTAAAGCATTACCATAAGGAAAAAGTCGATTGGGCCCCGATGGATCCATATCGTGAATGCCTTGCACGGGATATGTTACAACAAGCGGCGAATCGGTATACCACTCGGGAAGGTCTTGGTTTTCTTCTATAGGCAAAAGATTTTCGGGCAAATTGTTTTCAAACCACTCACGATACATCTCTGCCGCGCAATACCAATCACCGCAAAAGAAATCCATTACAAGATTATAACCTAAGTTAAAGTCAACAACGTCTTTTTCTATACCCGAATATAATTTAAACTGAAGTTTAATAGCATCTTCCAAGGGACCAAAATCGATGCCCTTTATACTGCGCGCGCTATCTTCCGTAGCAATGTATATACCTGCGGTATCGTCATAATAGCTTAAAAACTGACTTTGCACCACCGCAGGAAACATAGCATATAAACCCTCACTCGGATAATTAAGAGGCCTGAATTTATACGGGTAAAAGTTTTCCTTTAACTTTATATCTTCTATAAGCATACCCTCGTTTGTATCGACCGCAATACGTCCGCTACCACCCGTGCTTACCAAGTCATTTGGCACAGCAACAGAACAAAAATCTACCCATTCAACATATTTGCCCGTATTGTTTTCAAAAGAAAATGTAGCTTCAATTCTATTACTCAAATACAACGTTACTTTAAATATTAAATTAGCGAATTCATATTTAAGTTTCACATTATCGTCATTTTCACATAGTATTATATTTTTCGCTTGGTCAGAATTTATTATTTGTGTATCTCCACCGTCACGCAACTGAAACTCAAAAAGCGGCAAGCGTGTTTTTACAAACTGTTTACCCTTGCTTTCAAGCGAAATTATTGCACCCTTACTATCCAATTGTAAAGCATAATTTTGATTTGAAAATTTCATTTGTTCGCCGCCTTTTATATGCAATCAATTTAACTTTAATATACACCAATACTCCATAGAATACAAGAAAAATCTCCCGAAAATTCGGGAGATTTTAAAATTTAAAGAGAATTTTCTTTTGTGAATTTAATAAGCTCGTCAACGGTCGTAAAGGCTACGCCTACATAAGTGTCAGCCGCACCGTAGTAAAGAGCTATTCTGCCCGTGTCGGCATCGCATAGGGTTGATACAGGGAACACAACGTTTGGCACGTCGCCTGCGCGCTCATATATTTCACGCGGTCCTAACACGTAATGCTTTGTGCGATAAAGCACCTTGGTAGGATCATCAAGGTCCAAAAGCGCTGCGCCCGCATAGTAACAAAGTCCATTACAGGTACCCTTTACGCCATGATAGATAAGAAGCCAACCTTCGTCAGTCTCAATAGGTGTGGGACCTCCGCCGATTTTTCCGCTTTGCCAACCGCCTGCCGGCGACATAACAAGGCGATGCTTGCCCCAATATGTAAGGTCGGGGCTTTCGCTATAATAAATACTGCCGGCACCAAGTGTTCCATGACCTGCTTCTGACGGACGTGAAAACATAACATATTTACCGTTTATCTTACGTGGAAACAACACACCGTTGCGGTTGTATGGCAAAAACGCATTTTCCATATGATAAAATTTTTCAAAATCATCGGTATATGCCATACCGATTGTAGGATCCCAGTTAGCCATACCGGTACACCAAACGATATAGTATCTGCCATCGAGTTCGCAAACGCGTGGGTCGTAACCGTATTCATAAGGAACACCGTCAATTTTATTTTCAAACTCAAGCAGTTCATCATTTATGTCCCAATGAATACCGTCCTTGCTCTTGCCAACGTGAAGTTTAGGCAACATATCGGTACGGTCGCAACGGAACACACCGCGAAATTCACCGTTAAATGCTATAACCGAGCTGTTAAACAACGTATTTGCCTTTTTAATATCTTTGTATGAAAGTATTGGGTTTTCAGTATATCTCCAAAAAACCTCGTCACAATCGACAGGTTTGTCCTGCCAAGGCATATTGGGGATTGATTTTCCGTTAATTACTTTTGCCACAATGTACACTCCTTCAAAAAAGTTGTTAATTTTAATATACACCAAAACGTATATAATTGCAAGAAAAACCACTTAACTAAATTTCGGTCGAGTGGTTTTGCTTTTTAAAATGAATTTTTCTTTGCAAATTCAATTAAGTCATCAACTGTGGTGTGCGCCATACCAACAACGGTATCGGCAGCGCCATAATAAATGGTAACCCTGCCTGTATCAGCATCGCACAAAGCAGCACACGGGAACACAACGTTTGGCACGTCACCCACACACTCATAAATTTCACGAGGACTAAGTATGTATTTTTTTGAGCGGTAGAGTACCTTGGTTGGATCCTCAAGGTCTAATATAGCAATACCCGCATAGTAGCAAAGACCGTTACAAGTCGATTTAACACCGTGGTAAATAAGTAGCCAACCCTCGTCGGTTTCAATAGGGGTAGGACCACTACCTATTTTACAAGACTGCCAACCGCCTCTTGTACCCATAACGAAACGATGATGTCCCCAAAATTCTAAATCCTTACTTTGGCTAAGATTAATACTACCAACCTTAGGATTACCCGGAGCCATTGGTCGGGTAAGCATTGTATAGTAACCGTTTATCTTGCGTGGAAAAAGTGAGCCGTTACGGTTATATGGCAAAAATGGATTTTCCATAAGATAGAACTTTTCAAAATCCTCGGTCCAGGCCATACCTAAAACTTCTTCCCAACGTCCGTTATAAGCATTTCTGCACCAGATGATATAGTACTTACCTTCAAGCTCACAAATACGTGGGTCATAGCCATATTCATAACGCTGACCCGCAACCTCGTTTTCGAACTTGAGCGGCTCATCGTCAATATCCCAGTTGATACCGTCTTTACTTTTACCCCTGTGAAGCAGTGGGAGCATATCGGTTTTGTCGCAACGGAATACGCCACGGAACTCGCCATTATACGCTATAACCGAGCTGTTAAAGAGGCTGTTTGCA
This sequence comes from Acutalibacteraceae bacterium, assembly GCA_045534895.1. GTDB lineage: Bacteria > Bacillota > Clostridia > Oscillospirales > Acutalibacteraceae > UBA737. The sequence continues at coordinate 9,006 of JAZSKN010000028.1, read as the reverse complement.
TCCTCAATATCGTCACGCGTAAGAATTGGATTAAGTGAACTGCGCCAACAAACATCCTTATAACCTTCGGGCTTTTCTTCCCAAGGAATATTTGGTATAGAGGTGCCATTAAGTACCTTTGCCATAAAATCAACTCCTGATGATTATTTTAGTTAAATATATCACTATTCGCGATAAATAACAAGAATTTTTTAACTCTATTTAAGAATTATCATTACTATTTGCGTATTCCTTGGGAGTTACACCATATTTTTGTTTAAAGCGTCGGCTAAAATTACGCACCGTGCCAAAACCACTTTCAAAGCAAGCGTCTATTACCCTGTTGCCGTTTTTAAGCAGTTTTTTGGCATAGTCAAAACGTTTTTCGGTTAAATAATCATTAAAGCACATACCTGTGCGACGCTTAAACTCACGACTAAAATGCGCAGGTGAAACATTAAATTTCTCTTTAATTGTATTAAGATTTATTTCTTGCCTAAAGTTTATATTTATATACCCCATAGCCTGTGAAACACTGTCAGAAGCGTACTTTTTTTCAAAGCTTAGCGCCTTGCTGCCAAACTGATCAAGAATAATTATTTCTATAACATTTCTAATTTGCAAAAAGGCATATTCGCGGTTAGACTTAAATGTGCTTACAATATATTTTAAATCGGCAACCGTTTTTTCTTCTACATTTTTTACAACATTAGCATTAAGATATGAAAGAATTTGCGCTATTTCGGGCGACATATCTTTAGCAAAAAAGTTAAGTGTTATAGTTTTTATATTTTGGGTTTCAAATCCGTGAAAATCCATTGGGGTAATAAAAAGCAGGTCACCCTTTTGCACAGTATACGCCTTATCGTTTATAAGATGGGTGCCGCTACCCTCGGCTATGTATTCTATCTCATAAAAATCGTGCTGATGAAGCGGATGATTTTGATTAAGCACGTTTTCACAAACTAAAAAATTCCCTACTTTATGACGATGCAATTGTTTATATATTAACGGAATAGATTTCTTTTTCATAAGTTATTTCCCTACTTTTATTTCTATATCGCCCGTGTCGGTTGTTATTTCACACCTACCACCCGTTGTGGTTTTAGGAACATCAATATCGCCTGTATCGGTTTTGCAAATAAACACCTTGTCGGTAAGTAACGTGCCGCTAACATCACCCGTGTCGGTTGTTATAAACAATTCATCTGCATCACAGCCGTCAAAAAATACATCTCCCGTGCTCCTTGTTATAGTGAACTTTTTACCGGCATCAACATTTTTAAAACTAATATATCCCGTATTACCATCAGAAACAAACTCGCTACATTTTACATCGGCAAAGCTTGTTTTTCCGGTAGAGACGTTTGCTTCTACCTTGCCACTGCAATCTAAGTTTTTTACGTTTATACTACCCGTTGAGACGTTTAGGCTAATACTATCGGCAGTTACGTTTTCGCCTACAATGGTATTTTCAATGTTAATATCACCTGTAGATAACTTGATTTTCAATTCCCCTACAACTGCAGCTTTACAGTTTACATCTCCCGTAGAAGCCTTAATATCAACACTTTTAAAGGAGAAATTGTTTGGTATTTCAATATTGCCCGTGCTTGAATTTATTACAAGCGACTCGTATTCATCTTGCGGCAGGTGCACCGTGATTTCGGGTGTTCTAAAGGAAAAAACTGTTATTTGCTCATACCATTTTCTCGTATCGTTTATCTCGATAGTAAGAGTTTCGTTTTGCACCTTTACTGTGTGACCCACCTTGGCTGGTTGCTTAACGTCTACCAAGCACCCGCTATCACCTTTAACAAACGTTATATTTGATTCGTTTGCGTTTATTAATACCTTTTTAAAGCTTTCATCTATGCGATATACCTTGGTTATATACTCCGTAGTGTCAAGACTGTTAAAGTCCCAGTTGATTATGCTCATCATACTTACAAAAATGATACCGCCTGCAACAATAAAACATATTGCCGCAATTATCCATTTTTTTGTTTTCATTGTGCTCTCTCCTTTCTTAAAAAGCAGGATTTAATTCGGAGCGTTAATTTTTTGGTAAGCAGTACCATACCTTTGGTAGATGCCCTGCACACAAAGAAGAAAAGTATGCTAATACCTATTAGAACCAGCGCTGCCGCCACCATAATAGAAGCCGCAAAAATATCTCCCTCACTTGCAAATAGGCACACCGACGCTATCGCGCCGCCAACAGCGCACGCTACAAAAGCGGCTGCCACACTGTAAAGGCTTATTATAACCGACCACAAAGATACATAAACTGCAAACACAACAGCCGTTACTGCAATAATAAGTGATAACCATATCGGTGAGCCAAGTACAAGAAGAACTATTTCTAACACGCTCATTCGATGCTTTGATTTTATTTTTTGTCGCACAAGCTTTGCGATTGGAATATCTGCTAAAATTTGTCTTGCAATCTCTTGTGGGTCGCCTATTGCAGCTACTGCCTCTTGTTCTAAAACACCGTCTTCCATACGGTCATCTATCATTTCGTTGTAAAAATCTAATGACTTTTGAATATCGTCCTCAGGCAAACCATGAAGCGCTTTTTTAAGCGCCTTTAAAAACTCTTGCTTGTTCATTTTTCTTCCTCCCTTGTCACAAAGTTATAAATTGATACAATCTCTTGCCACTCGCATTTAAAATCTTCTATGCGTTTTAATCCCACGTTAGTTATATGATAGTATTTTCTAAGTCTGCCATTATGCTCAGCAGTGCGCACTGTAAGCAAATCGGCCGTTTCAAGTCGTCGTAAAATAGGATAGAGCGTCGACTCTGAAATCTCGACAAAGGGCTTCATATCTTTTATAATCTGATAGCCGTAAGAATCCTCATCCTTTATGGCTGAAAGAACACAAACATCTAAAAGTCCGCGTTTAAGTTGAATATCCATACGATACCTCCCTTTGTATAATACTATACAACGCATAGTATTATTTGTCAAGTGACGTTTTTGTTCTTGTACTATATAGAAAAAATCCGCCCATCTAATGGACGGATTATGAATTATTTATATTATTTTTTCTTTGACTAAGCGGCGTAATACCAAATCGTCTTTTATATTCTGCTGTAAAATATGAAGGTGAAGAATACCCGCACAATGTTGCTATTTCGGTAATAGGCATATCGGTATTAACAACCAAGTCGCAGGCGTGTTCCATTCGCATAGAAATAAGCGCGTTTATAGGAGATTGGCCATACGCATTTTTAAAAATTCTTACCAAATAGTTTTTCTCAAGATGTACAAGCTCTGCTAAACCGTTAAGGGTAATGTTTTCGCTTAAATTATTTTTCATATATCTAAGCACCATGCTTGTAACATTTTCTTTTGCCCTGTTTTTAACGTATTCAATTCGGTATTGCTCGGCATTAAGCTTGTACAGCAATTCCATAACAAGATTTTTTGCAGCCACTTCATCTGTAAAAGCAACCTGTAAAAGCTCACTGTAAATGGGTATAAAGGTATATTCTGAAACAGGACGTATAATGCTGCCTAAATTTGAAATAAGCGAACAGTCAAAATTAGGCTGTATGGGGCCTTCAACATTACGACTATAATTGTTAGCGCTTTGATTGCCTGAAAAATCAATGGTTAATATAACAGCATTAACATTTCCCGAGCAGTAAATCTTTTGTCCCGGTTTACGCACTAAAACGTCACCGCGTTTAACAGAGTATTCCACTCCATCAATACTGGCTATTCTGCCTTCGCCAAGCTCCACGTCAATTTCGTAATCCTTTACAATTCTAATAACGGGTTCACAAGGACATGGAGGAGCAAATTTACGACACTCTAAAAAATTTATATCCATAGTAAACCTCCCTTTGCACCAATTATATATAATATAATTTTCGCAGTTCAAGACTTTTTTTGCCTATTTAAAGACTTATTTTTGCAAATAACAATTAATTTTGCATAAAAAAACCAATAATACGATATATAAAATGCACCGTATGACATCTCTTTGATTTTAAAGTAACATAATATACATATTATGTCAACCTGAAGGATTATATTGCTATATTTTTAGCCTATTTATGCCCGATTTTTAATCAAAATTGTCGATTTTGTTATATTATTCCAGTTGAGGAAACGTTTAATTGCCGTAAAAAATAAAAACGGAAGTCCGAACGCGACTTCCGTTTTTATTAACTGTTTTTATGTGTCCATACCTTATTCGGCATCGTCTACCCATTCTTCTACAATAGAATCCTTATACTTACCTTTAAAAATTTTTCTGCGGAACAAGAATATGGTGTAAATAAGCCACAGCACAAAGAAAATAGCGCACGCGATTATTGCGTGGGTTAATGATTTTCCCGCAAATGCAAGCAGTAGTAAAAGTGGCGCTATCATAACCATAGCAGGAAAATTAGAAAGAATATATAGACTTGACGTTGGTGTGCGCAAGCCCGGGTCAACCTCTTTCATCAAAATCATACCGTTAGATGCAGTGCCCGTAAGTGTACCAAAGCTCATCAAGAACATTTCGTGCTCAAAGCCCTTAAAGCATTCTTTAGAAGCCAGACGAATATATGCGTATGTAATTACAGCGCCTACTACACTTAAAATTATAACCGGTAAAATATAATTCTTTATATCGTTTATTTCAATAGCTGCAACGCCCGCAACAATCATAAGGTCAAACATAAAGCCTGAAATACGATCCATCTGATAATTGTTGATATGCTCACGATTCATCAGTTTGCTTTTACGCAAGTTTTTTACAACAAGTTTAATAAGCATAGCCGCCAAAGATGCCCACAAAAAGTTAAATCCCCATGCAATTTTATTTGTAAAATCAGAAAGCGAACCAAGTAAATACATAAAGCCGAATGAAAGCGCATACGCAAGCGCCACGAATCCAAACTGTAGTGACAGCTTATCTATAGATTCGTTATCGGGAATTTCGTTGCCCGTAGGATTGCTTTGATCTACAATTTCATCATTAGATCTTGATTTTCTTATGCGAAGTCCGCTACGCTTTTTGTGAATGTTAATATAAAGCACTCCAAAAACAGAAGCCACAACAAAGCCGATAGATGCCAGTGACAAACCAAAACTGCCGTTGCCGGCAAACTGTGTTACATCGGCCGCTTTAGTAAACTCAACATCCCAAGTAAGCGCATTGCCGGGGCCTTGACCAAACGCTAAAGGCAGAATAATACCGCAAACATAAGATATAACTTGCTTTCCATAACGGGTAATTAAAAACATAACAATTGTAATCGCAAGTCCTACAAACGCTTGAAGCATATAGGTGCCACCCTGTAGTGCGCCAAATTCTAAAACCTGAACGCCCTTGGTTTTATGGGTGCTCTTTTCGGTTTTTAGGCTCATTGCCGCAAAGCCAATAGCCAAGCAATGATATGTAATAACCTGCATTAAACGTTTATCTACAAGTGGCGAGGCGCCTAATTGTTTTACGATAATGTTTATAACAAGAAGTAGTGTACCGCCCAAAAGTGCCGATGGAATAAGGCACTTTCTAAGCCACGGAATTTTTGTTCGCAAAACGTTGCCCAACATTAAAAACAATAGCAACAGGCCTAACTGTACTAAAAATCCCCACACAGAATCATAGTTCTTCATAGTAAAATCCCAACTTGATTCATAGCCGGCGGCATCCGCCACGATAGGTTCTAAAATCATAGTTTTCACTTCCCAAAACATTTATGTAAAATCACAAGCCCAAAAACTGTGCGTTTTCGCCCTTTATTATATTTTTATGTCTATAATAAATATGTACGTATTTAAGCGCGTTAAAGTGCTTGTCGCCTTTAAGCTGATAAACCTTGTCGCCAAAATAAATGTTTGCCTTATTTCTACCAAGCACCGACACTGCTGAAACATCAACAAAGTTAATTCTTAATTCGTCTTGCTCGCCCTCGTTAAAAATAATTTTATCACCGTAAAGCGAAATCTTAGCGCCCTTTTTAAAAGGTACTTTTTTCTTGTTGATTATAACCTCAGAAACATCTGCAGCATCGTAATATATTGGCGAATCAACATATTGCATTACATCAAGCCGGTTTATAAAGTCCTTTTGCCAATCGTACCAATCGGCAACAAACCCAAACGGAAAATCACAGCCTATTCCCTTAATTTCTTTGGTTGCTGTGTACTCTATTTTTGCGCCGCAGTTTTTGCACTCACAAAACTCATTATTACTCTCAAAACGCGAAAGCCCGCAAAACGGACAAACATACATTGCGCGTTCAAGATACTCGGCGCGTTTTTTGTGATGATACTCGCAGTCGGCAACCGCTTCGTCTACATAAAGCCCTTTTTCTATAACGTCGAAAAGTTCTTCATTTGACATATCTTTATATTCTTCAGGCTCTATAACCTGTGACACATATCCTCGCATTTTGCCCCTGCGCACCACATCACTCCAACGAGGTTCTACACCGTAGCCGCCCTCTAAACGATATAACGCGATAGGCAATTTTAACATTTTTGCAAGCGAGGCAATAGAATCATTCATATATTCGGTTCTGCCGCTGTATGTGCGGTTACCTTCGGGCGCAATACAAATTGTGCCACCCTCTCGCGCGACGCGAATACACTGCTTTACAGCCTTTACATCACTGGTTTGCTTTTTTATTGGAATGGGCGCTACGAGATAACGTATAATCGACGACACAAAACCCATCGAAAATATATCTTCGGTAGCAAGATAATAGAGCGGTCCTTTAAAAGACATTCCCACAAAAAACTGGTCGAACGGTGTTTGATGATTAAGCAACACCAAATACGGCGTATTTTTTTGGTCATTAAACTTCTCTATTTTTATTCCATATTTAATGCGAGAATACGGATACATAACAGCATATAAGATATTTCGTACTATGCGATGACGAAATTTTATCCAGCTTTTTTCTTTTTTCTTCGGTTTCATATAAATGTCCCCCTTGCCGTTAAACCGTATCTATATAGATTATAGCACATTTTTTTATAAAAATAAAGCAAAAAAACATACAACCCCGTAAAGAAAATTCTTTACGGGGTTGCGTTTTAAATTTCATTATCCAAAATTTCCATCTCAACCTTAAATTTGTGCGTTTTGGACTTATTTGTCGGTGAAATTATCACCTTACCCCAACCACATTCGCGGTTTTCGGTTTTATCGCTCGGTACCGGAATACCAACCGTGGTAAAGCGCATATCACCGCCACCAATGGCAGTAATACTCGCGTTTTGTGGCTCAAGCACCGTGCAACGAAGCTTACCACCCTTATTGGTAATGGTGATTACGTTGCCGTCAACTTCAGGCTCGTTCATCATATGAATATGGAAGCACTTGATAAATTCTTCACTCTTTGCAGTAACCTCGTCTTCAACTACAAACACACCGTTTTTGCTCATCTTTGGCAAGAAGGTCATTTTTCTTACAACGCGTTCACAAGTATGTGAGTAAGCGGTGGTTAAATCGCCCACAACTTGAACCTCGTCTTCGGTTTCGGTATGCGAGAGCACCTTTGCCATCTGACAGTCACGCTGCCAAGCCGCCGCTAAGTCGGGTTCAAGATTATAGTCGGTAGTGGGCCTTGGTCTGCGGGTACCGCCATCGTTGATGAGATACAGCTTATCGCCCCATACACCCATTTCTTTTTCAACATCGTCATGTTTTACTTTAGTATTATTAAGATTCAACTGTTTTTTGCACCACGTAGTAACGTAGCCTAAATTTTTAACGTTTTCATCACGTATTGTAAGACAATTGTGCGACGATGTAACGGTATCGTAGTTGTAAAAATGCTCACATCCGTACCAATAATATGCGCCTGAGCTTGAAACAAGGATACCGTTATGATATATCTGAAAATCTCCAGTATCGTAATGCTCGTGTCCTTGGCACCACAATTCACCTATCTTCATATAAACTGTGGTGTTTTTTTCTTCATCCTTATAAATTGTAGTGCCTGCAGGATATTTAAAATATCTTGCCTTTTCATAAGGCTTAGGATTAAACTGGGGAGTAATAAGATTAAACACAAGGTGTGTTACAGGAGAATAAAGTCCCTCGCCGTAGGTGGTATCCTTGTATAAATCTATACCGTAATGCGTAGGCACCATAACCTCATCGCGATAATTTTCAATAAAATACTTTTTGTAGTTTGCATTTCCCGTAAGCGATGCCGCAAAAAAGTTTACAATGGTAAAGGGGTGTTTTACAACGTGACCGCCGCCCTTGTCATCATTACAGTCGTTTCCTATTCTAAGACTTTGACCGTCGGCACGGGTTAAATAATAATATCCGTCAGCATTTTCAACACACTCGTCAAAAATTCTCTGTCCGCTCATTTGGTAAAACAACAACTGCGCCCAAAGTGCCGATACCTGACGGTAACTGCCGTATGACGGACCTTGATTGTTTAGCTGAGTTGAAAAACTAAATTTATAAAACGGAACTAAATCGTTAATAATTCTACCCACTACAAAATCGTATATATCGGGACGCTCATCATAGGTTGCTATTGAAAACGACAGCATGTCGCGGAGATATTGAGCCTCGTGTGAATGCGAGTGGGTGTTGCGTTGCTTGGTTGGCGGATATCCCACTTCCATACCGGCTTCTAAAAACTGCTCGCACTTTTCAATAAAGAAAAATTTTTCTTCATTTGTTAAATATTTATAAAGCCAGTCATAAACAAGCGACGTCACAAAAACCAAATGTCCTGCGTGACGACAAAGCATAAGGTTTGTGTTTTTGTCACAGCTAAAGCGTTCTACTATCTTTTTGGTATTATCAATAATATCTCGCGCTTTTTTTTCGTCGTCCTCTACCCAAGCCTCAAAAGCCTTTGATTCTATCATAAAACAAACCATAAGGTTATATTTTCCTGCGATTATGTCATCATAAAACTCACGAAAATCTTTTTTACAAATACGCTGCCAAAGCTCGTATGCGCGACGGTTTTCGACGTGGGTAAAATTGGCTACTATTCTTTCTTTATCGCTTTGTCTGAACATTACACGCGGATGCTCGG
>JAZSKN010000025.1:0-15373 GCA_045534895.1 Acutalibacteraceae bacterium | reverse complement strand
TTGATTAACGCTACGCTTTTTTTGGGTTGCTTGTTTAATATGCGTTTCATATTACTTAAAAACAATGATGTTTCTTTAAAAGCACAAATTGAGCGCACCAAAAGAATTATTGAGCAAAGTAAAATTATATAATATGCATTTTGCTGTGTTAAAGCCGCTGTTACACATAAGGCTAATGTTAATATTGAGCAAAGCGATGCTAAGATATCAAATCCGCAACGTTTTTTTATAATGTTTTTAAAATCTAAAAACATAGATGCATTTGCTAAAATCGAAACCAACAAAAAAGCACCGCATATAATCATTGCGTTTTTAGTGTTACCAATAATATAGTCAAAAACAGGGGGGATAAGAAATACTGATAACGCGATTGTCATAATTGCCGAAACAAACGCGGTTAAAAAATTGGAACGCTTTTTAACTGCATATCTATGCAACTGCTTTTTGCCTTCAGAAATGTTATTTATTTCATAAGGCGGTACAAATTTATCAAATTCAGACTGTTCAAGTCCTTGTATCGCGCTTTTTGAAGAGACGTCTTCATAAACCTCATCGCCTAAATCGACGTGTTTTGTAATACTGCTAACGGTGATATGATCGGTATTTCCTTTAGCGTCTTTAATAGGCGTAAATCGTATAGTTGCTGTATTTGATTTAGGCTGGTTATCAGAAAAACCCACCTCGTGCGTGTCAATATCAGAAATATCAGGCACACGTATATCCGGTGTAGGCGCAACCGATTTTTCATTAAATAAAGAATCATATATTTTTTTGCTTTCGCGTTCATTGGCATCGTTTACCATTTGCTCAAAAGCAGGGGTAGGTGAACTAATGCTTTCTTTTTTTGGTATAATATTATTCTCTTGCTTTTTTGATTTGTGTAACTCTTTTTTAGATTTGTTTTTACCCAAATCATCAAATAAAACGTCATATTTTTTTGAAAGATCTTTTATTGCCTGTTCGCCGTTGTGTAAAAGAATTTCGGCAACGCTTTCTAATTGATAAAGAGGTTCATGACTTTGCGACATATCTTGACCTTTTTCGTCAATTGTGTATCGTTTTACTTTTTCTATTAGGGTTTTTTGTATATCTTCTAAAGATTCAGTGTCTTTATTTGTGGTATCAGACTTATCATCAGCAAAATCAGAAACATTTGACTCGTCTTTTGGGTTTTGTTGTTCTGAATCGGTAGAAACATTCATACGTTTTTTTAATGCGTCTAAAGCACCGCTGTTTAACCGCGTTTCATAATTGTCTTGTTCGCCAAGAGTTAAAACTTCATCGGGGGTTATGGCGTGCGGTGCCAGATGCTTATCGCCGGATATTTTAACGTCATTCTCATCAATATTTATAACAAAACCGTTTGTGTCATCTTTTCTTTTTGAGAAAAATCCCATATTTATTTTCCCACCATTTTTATTTTAAATTTCTCTTTCTTACTACTTCGTACATCAGCACCCCTGCGGCAACAGATGCGTTAAGTGAATTGATTTTGCCGCACATAGGAAGACTAATAATTCCGTCACATTTTTTTGCAACCAATGTGCCAATGCCTTTGCCTTCGTTACCAATAACTATTGCGCAAGGTATATCATAATCAGTGTTGGTATAAGGTTGGCCGTCCATATCGGCGCCAAACACCCAAATTCCTTTTTCTTTAAGCTCGTCAATTGTGTTTGAAATGTTTGTAACACGCGCCACCTTCATATATGCAAGCGCGCCTGCCGACGTTTTTTCAACCGTTGCGTTAAGTGAAGCCGAGCGACGCTTTGGAATAATTATACCGTGCACACCACAAGCCTCTGCTGTACGGATAATTGCGCCTAAGTTATGTGGGTCTTCAATTTCGTCGCAAATTACAATAAATGGCTTTTCATTTTGTTCTTCGGCAGTTTTTAAAATTGCTTCAACCGTAGAGTATTCTTGACTTGCAATCATAACGGCAACGCCCTGGTGGTTACCGCCACCGCAGTAATAATCAAGCTTTTGCGGACTAATTTCTTTAATTAAAATACCGCGCGCGGCACATTTTGCGCGTATTGCTGTAACCGAGCCGCCCGTTATACCGTGTGCGATTAAAAGTCGGTCAATTTCGCGTCCTGAACGCAGTGCCTCCATAACAGGATTTCTGCCATATATAATGTTGCCTTGCTTTGAATCAAGGTTTTCTCTATTGCCAAATTCCATATAATCACCTATTATATAATAATACATAATAATTATAACATACATAAAATAAAAAATAAAGGGTAAAATTAAAGAAAACGGAGGTAATTTTTATGAAAATTAAATCAGTTCAAGGTTTTGAAATTTTAGACTCGCGCGGTAACCCTACAGTTGCAGCAAAGGTAATTTGTGAAAATGGGGTAGAGGGCTTTGCTATAAGCCCGTCGGGCGCTTCAACAGGTATGTACGAGGCACACGAACTGCGCGATAATGACACTACGCGTTATATGGGCAAGGGCGTGAAAAACGCAGTAGAAAATATAAACACCGAAATCAATAATTTACTAAAAGACAAATGTGTTTTTAATCAGCGTGAAATTGACGATGCTATGATAAAATTAGATGGCACTCAAAATAAATCTCGCCTTGGCGCTAATGCCACCTTGGCGGTATCATTAGCAACGGCAAAGGCGGCGGCAAACTGCAAAAAAGTGCCGCTTTATAGATACCTTGGCGGTATAAATGCAACTGTGTTGCCACGTCCTATGATGAACATTTTAAACGGCGGCGCACACGCGGCAAACAATATTGATATTCAAGAGTTTATGATAATTCCCGACACGGCAAAAACCTTTGCCGAGGGACTTCGTATTTGCACAGAAATATATCATAATTTGGGTAAAATTTTAAAAGAAAATAATCTTGGCACAGGTGTTGGTGACGAGGGTGGCTTTGCGCCAAATCTTGACAGCGATGAAGCGGCGATGGAGCTGATTTTGCAAGCGGTAGAAAAGGCGGGTTACAGCGGCAAAATTAAATTGGCTTTGGACGTGGCATCAAGCGAGTGGTATAAGGACGGAAAATACACACTACCTAAGCGCGATAAAACAATGACCGCCGAGCAGTTAATAGAGTATTACAGCGAGCTTATAAGCAAATATCCAATCATTTCTATTGAAGATGGACTTAGCGAAAACGATTGGCAAGGGTGGCAGACTTTAACCGAAAAACTGGGCGATAAGTTGCAGCTTGTGGGTGATGATTTGTTCGTTACTAACCCTCAAAGACTTAAAATTGGATTTGATAAAAACGTAGGCAATGCAGTGCTTGTAAAGCCCAATCAAATAGGAACTTTAAGTGAAACAATAGAGGTTATAAGAATGGCACAGCAGAACGGTTATGCGGCTGTTATTTCGCACCGTTCGGGCGAGAGCGAGGACACAACAATCGCCGATATAGCGGTTGCTACAAACGCAGGGCAAATTAAAACCGGCGCCCCCTGCCGCACCGATAGAGTAGCAAAGTATAATAGACTTTTGATGATCGAAATGGAGTTATAGAAAATAAGTATTTATTGACATTTTGTTCACTTTACTGTAAAATAGATAAGCAGTAGGGGCTGCAGCCATTTTTGGCTCGCAGCCCTTTTTTACGGAAATTTTACGGAGTGATTGTAATCAATAATCTTTATAACAAATTTATTGATATTTTTAAAAAGCATCGCGAAGTGATTATGTACGTAATTTGCGGTGCGGCTACCACGCTTGTAAGCTTGGTAACATATTTTTTGTTAGCCCGATTTGTATTTAATACAAATAACGCGTTACAGCTTCAAATCACAAACGTCATATCGTGGGTTATAAGTGTTTTGTTTGCTTATGTTACGAATAAAATATTCGTCTTTCAAAGCAAAGGCTCACCTAAAGCAGAGATTATAAGATTTTATCTTGCAAGAATTGCAACGCTTATAATTGATATGTTTTTAATGTATTTACTGGTAACGGTTTGCGCTATGGATGATATGCTTTCAAAATGTGTTGTGCAAATTGTTGTTATAATACTTAACTACGTATTTGGCAAATTAGTGTTTGCAAAGAATTAAATTTCAGGAGCGATTTTATGAAAAAGTTTGATACCGTGATAATAGGCGGAGGTATAGGCGGTCTTATGGCGGCTTATCGCTTGCGTCAAAATAATCCGGAGATGGCAATTGCTATAACCGAGCGCGGCAATGAGCTTGAAAAGCGAGTTTGCCCGGCAAGCAAAAACAACGGTTGTATTCACTGTAAAATTTGCAGTATTACAAGCGGTTATGCAGGCGCGGGTGCGTTTAGCGACGGTAAGTTTAATCTTGGTACGGCTTACGGCGGCACTTTGGGCGAAGAGCTTGGTGATGACACTGCCAATCTTTATATAGACGAGGTTGACAAAATACTAAACGAATACTGCACGTCGGGTGTTCCAACGGTGTTTAAGTCTAACGACGAGCTACGTCTAAAATGCATACAAAACAATCTTCGTCTGCTTGATATGAACGTAAAGCACCTTGGTACCGATAACAACTACATAACAATGCAAAATCTAATAAATGCTATTCGTGCGTCGGGTACCGAGTGCTATAGCTTTTATGATTGCATCGATATAAAAAAGCAAGACGGTAATTATGTTTTAAACTATGCTAACGGTGAAGTTTTTGAGGCTGAAAATATTATAATCGCAACTGGTCGTTCGGGCGCTAATTTTGTATCAGATTTTTGCAAGGCAAACGGTGTGAAGATGCGCTCTAACCACATTGATATCGGTGTGCGCGTTGAAATGAAGGATATTATTTGGCGTGAATTTTCGTCAAAAATTTACGAGCCGAAAATTCTTTACAAAACCAAGACCTTTGAAGACAGATGTCGTATGTTCTGTTTTAACCAAGGCGGTCTTGTATCGGCTGAGAATAACCACGGCATAATTACGGCAAACGGTCACTCTTATGCTCAGGCAGATAAAAAGACCGATAACTGCAACTTTGCAATTCTTTCAAGCATTCGTTTTACCGAGCCGTTTAATCAGCCTACCGAGTATGCCGAAAATATTTCTCGCCTTGCTAATATGATAGGCAAGGGTAACGTGCTTGTGCAGCGCTTTGGCGACCTTATTCGTGGCCGCCGTACAAACGACCATAGACTTTCACAAAACACGGTAATACCTACACTTAAGGCAACAGCGGGTGATATCTCACTTGTGCTTCCGCATCGTATACTTACAAACATTATCGAAACCATTTATGCGCTTGATAAGGTAGCACCGGGTACCGCAAATGATGATACCTTGCTTTACGGCTGCGAAAGTAAGTATTATTCAATTCGTCCCGAATTTATGAACAAGAAATTTGAGCTTATTGATAACGTGTATATTATCGGTGACGGTAGTGGCATCTGCCGCGGACTTTCGCAGTCGGGCGCTATGGGTATTTACGTAGCTGACTGTATAACAGCAAAATAATCAAGATAAAAAGTCGGTTGTATAATATGACCGACTTTTGTTATTTTCTTTTGACTTTAGTAGAAAAGTGTGATATTATTACACAGATGATGATTTTTAAAGAGGAGGGAATATAATGTCGGCCTATAAAAACAGTGAAATCAATGAAATTACTATCTTGCTTGATGTGGGTAAGGGATTTGATAAAGCGGGTGTATTAAAGCATACCATAGGTAAACTGTCAGAGGACATTATTTTACCTTTAGAGTTGGATGACAAAATCAGAGCGGTGCGTTTGGAGTTTTCGGGTAATAATTATTTTATGCTCAAAAATTTCTACATAACCTTTGACGATAAGGAAATATCTTACAGTGGCAATTTTATTGTGGAAAACGAAGCTTCTAACAACCTAATGTTTTTAAACCGCGAACCGTTTATAGAGTTTGGCGTTACCAAAGAGCAAAGAAATATTAAACTTTCTTTTAAATATATTTCGGTTATTTTGGGTGACGAAAGTAATGCTTCAATAAAAAGCTCTAACAGCTTACTTTATACTAGCGATAATTTGGATAAGAAGGATGCAGAAGAATTAAAAGAAATCATAAATGCCCAAAATCGTACTATCATTCAGAAAAACAAAGCAATAAAAAACAAGGATGCGCTTATTGGCGATTTGAATGAAAAGTATATAAATATTAATAAATTGTACGCTGAGATTGTTCATAGCTTTTACTGGCGACTTACCTACATTCCGCGTAAAACTACACATGTATTAAAAATGGGTATTGCTAAAGTGCCTATTTTGATGTATGTGTTTATATTTACCAAAGGCTTTTTGCGCGGCGGATTTTACGAGGCAAAAAAACGCGTAATAAACTATAAAATTGCAATAGGTAAAATAAAGGTAAATCCGCTAAAAATTTCTAAAGAACAACGTAGAGCGGAAGAAGAATATAGTTTTAGAAAAACGACCAAATTCAGCATATTGGTTCCGCTTTATAACACACCTGATAATTTTTTGAAAGAAATGATTGATTCGGTATTGGGACAAACCTATAAAAATTGGGAGCTTTGTCTTGCTGACGGAAGTGATGATGACCATAGCAATGTCGGAAAATACTGTATCAATCTTGCAAGTAAGGATTCAAGAATCAAGTATGTAAAGCTTGATGAGAATAAAGGCATTTCCGAAAATACAAACGAATGTCTAAAAATGGCAACGGGCGATTATATAGCATTATTTGACCACGATGATTTATTGCACCCGTCAATATTGTTTGAGTATGCCAAAGTAATAAATGATAAAAAGGCCGACTTTATTTATTGTGATGAGGCCACCTTTACTTGTGAGGAAAAAGATAATTATAAGATTGTGTTTAACCATCACAAACCGGAGTTTTCACCCGATACGTTGCGTAGTTATAATTACATTTGTCATTTTACCTGCTTTGCAAGAAATCTTTACGAACAGGTTGGAAACTTCAATAAAGAGTACGACGGCAGTCAGGATTACGATTTGATTTTGCGACTTACCGAAAAAGCAAATACAATTGTCAGAATTCCAAAGCTTTTGTATTTTTGGCGTTCACACGCTTTATCGGTGGCGTCTGATGTTTCGGCCAAGCCTTATGTTGTAAATTCGGCAAAGAAGGCATTGGCAGCTCATCTTGAACGTGTGGGACTAAAAGGCGAGGTGAAGGATGCTTTTGCTCCGACCACCTATAAAATCAATTATGAAATAAAAGGCAATCCGTTGGTTTCCATTATTATTCCAAACAAGGACCATATAGACGACCTTGAAAACTGTATAAATTCTATTTTGGCATTGTCTACTTACAAAAATTATGAAATAATTGTTGTAGAGAATAACAGTGAGGAAAAACAGACATTTAATTACTATAAGCAAATTGAAAAAGAAAATAACAATATAAAGGTTGTAACGTGGAACCAAAAAGGCTTTAACTATTCTGCAATAAATAACCACGGCGCTAAATACGCCAGTGGTGAATATGTGCTTTTGCTTAATAATGACATCGAGATTATTACGCCTGAATGGATAGAAGAAATGCTTATGTTTGCCCAGCGTAATGATGTTGGCGCTGTCGGAAGCAAACTCTATTTCCCGGATGAAACCATACAACACGCAGGTGTTATTTTGGGTATAGGCGGCGTTGCGGGACATGCGCATAAAAACTATGCAAGAAATGATTATGGCTATGTATCACGTGCGGTAATATCACAAAACCTCAGCGCCTGTACAGCGGCATGTCTTCTTATAAGGAAAGACGTGTTTGATAAAGTGGAGGGTCTTGACGAGGGCTTTGCGGTTGCGTTTAACGACGTTGACCTTTGTATGAAGATAAGAAAAGCGGGGTACTTGATTGTATTTACACCTTTTGCTGAATTTTATCATTATGAGTCAAAAAGTCGCGGAATCGAGGATTCTCCGGAAAAGGTTGCACGCTTTAACGGTGAGATAAATAGATTTATGAAAAAATGGGGTAAGGAACTCGAACAGGGCGACCCATATTATAACCCCAATTTAACACTTGATCGCGAGGATTTTTCGCTTAAATGAGCGTAATTTGACTGAATAATTTATAAAAAATGACGAAATTTGAAACTTTGTTAAAATTTCGTCATTTTTTTGTTTACTTTTTGAATTAAAAGTGTTATTATATATCCGTATGAGACTGTCAAGATGACACAGCCTCTCGAATAAATTTTTTGGAGGAATTTTAACATGGCAAGAAAGTTTAAAACCATGGATGGTAACAACGCTGCGGCTCACGTTTCTTATGCGTTTACCGAAGTAGCAGGTATTTATCCTATTACACCATCCAGCCCAATGGCAGACTATGTTGACCAATGGTCAGCACAGGGCCTCAAAAACATTTTTGGAACAAAGGTTAACGTTGTAGAAATGCAGTCCGAAGCAGGCGCTGCAGGTACAGTTCACGGCTCACTCGCAGCTGGTGCTCTTACTACAACATTTACCGCTTCGCAGGGTGTTATTTTGATGATTCCTAATATGTACAAAATCGCAGGCGAATTATTGCCTTCAGTTTTCCACGTATCAGCTCGTTGCGTAGCAAGCCACGCTCTTAACATCTTTGGCGACCACTCTGACGTTTATGCATGCCGTCAGACAGGTTTTGCAATGCTTGCTGAATCAAACCCACAGGAAGTTATGGACCTTGGTGCAGTAGCACACTTCGCTTCTATCAAGGGTCGCGTACCTTTCATCAACTTCTTTGACGGTTTCCGTACTTCACACGAACTTCAGAAGATTGAAATTTGGGATTTTGACGATCTTAAAGAAATGTGCGATATGGATGCAGTAGATGCATTCCGTAAGCGCGCTCTTAACCCAGAACGTCCTGTAATGCGTGGTTCACACCAGAACGACGACATCTTCTTCCAGAACAGAGAAGCTTGCAACAAGTATTATGAAGCACTTCCTGCAATTGTTGAAGAATATATGGACAAGGTTAATGCTAAAATTGGCACTGACTATAAGCTCTTTAACTACTACGGCGCACCAGATGCAGAGCGTGTAATCATCGCTATGGGTTCATTCTGCGACGTTGCTGAAGAAGTTATTGATTATATGATGGCAGCAGGCGAAAAGGTTGGTCTTATTAAGGTTAGACTTTACCGTCCATTCGCAGCTGACAAGTTTGTTGAGGCTATTCCTGCAACATGTAAAAAGATTGCTGTTCTTGACAGAACTAAAGAACCAGGCTCACTTGGCGAACCACTTTATATGGACGTTGTTAGTGCGCTTGCACAGCAAGGCCGCAAGATTGACACCGTTATCGGCGGTCGTTATGGTCTTGGTTCTAAAGATACTCCTCCTTCAAGCGTATTCGCGGTATACAAGGAATTAGCAAGCGACGCTCCACGTCACAACTTCACAATCGGTATCGTTGACGACGTTACCAATCTCTCACTCGTAGAAGAAGAAGCTCCAAACACCGCTGCAGAAGGCACAATCGAGTGCAAGTTCTGGGGTCTTGGTGGTGACGGTACCGTTGGTGCTAACAAAGACTCTATTAAGATTATCGGTGACCACACCGACAAATACGTTCAGGCATACTTCCAGTATGACTCTAAAAAGACCGGCGGTATCACAATTTCTCACCTCCGTTTCGGCGACAAGCCAATCAAGAGCCCATACTACATCAACAAGGCTGACTTTGTTGCTTGTCACAACCCATCATACGTAATCAAGGGTTACAAGATGGTTAACGACGTTAAACCGGGCGGTGTATTCCTTATCAACTGCCAGTGGACTCCTGAAGAATTAAATCAGCATATGCCTGCTGAAGCTAAGCGCTATATTGCTAACAACAACGTTCAGCTTTATACTGTAAACGCTATCGATATGGCTGCCCAAATCGGTCTTGGTAAGCGTACCAACACAGTTCTTCAGTCTGCATTCTTCGCACTTTCTGAAGTTCTTCCACGTGAAGAGGCTATCGGCTATATGAAAGAAAAAGCTCAGAAGTTTATGAAGAAGGGTAAAGAAATCGTTGAAATGAACGAAAAGGCAATCGACGCAGGCGCTAATGCTTACGTTAAGATTGACGTTCCTGCTGACTGGGCTAACGCTACCGACGATAACGCTGCGGCTGCATCTGTTGGTGCAGACAAGCTTGTTAAGATGGTTGATAACATCATGAAGCCTGTTGGTCTTATGAACGGTTATGACCTTCCTGTATCAGCATTTACCGACCACGCTGACGGTACATTTGAACAGGGTGCTTCTGCTTATGAAAAACGCGGTGTTGCCGTAATGGTACCTGAGTGGAACAATGAGACCTGTATCGGCTGTAACAAGTGCGCATTTGTTTGTCCACACGCTACAATTCGTCCATTTGCTCTTTCAGCTGATGAAAAGGCTGCTGCTCCTGCAAGCATTAAGATTGCTACTAAAGAAAAGCTCGTTACAAACAAGGGCTTTAGCTATGCACTTACAATTTCTCCACTTGATTGTATGGGTTGCGGCGTTTGCGTTGGCGTATGTCCTACCTCTTCACTCAAGATGGTATCACAAGAATCACAGCTCGGCGAACAGGCAAGCTTTGATTACTGCGTAGCAAACGTAACCGAAAAAGAAGGTATTGCTTCAAGCGCTAACCTTATTTCTTCACAGTTCAAGAAACCACTTCTCGAGTTCTCAGGCTCTTGCGCAGGTTGTGCCGAGACTGCATACGCTCGTCTTATTACACAGCTCTTTGGTGACAGAATGTACATCTCTAACGCTACCGGTTGTTCATCAATTTGGGGCGGTCCTGCTGCTACATCACCATACACTACAGATGCTAACGGCCACGGTCCTGCTTGGGCAAACTCACTCTTTGAAGACAACGCAGAGCACGGCTTTGGTATGTACTTAGGTCAAAAGGCTATCCGTAACCGTCTTATCGACGATGTTAAGGCTATAGTTGACGCTTGCAAGGCACCTGAAAACGTAGTTGCTGCTGCAAACGCTTACCTTGACACACTTAACGACGGCGACAAGAACGCTGCTGCATCAAAAGCACTTGTTGAAGCACTCGAAGGCTTTGACTGTGACTGCGATATGAAGAAAGACATCCTTGCAAATCAAGAGTACCTCTCAAAGAAATCTGTATGGATCTTTGGTGGTGACGGTTGGGCATACGATATCGGCTTCGGCGGTGTTGACCACGTACTTGCTACCGGTGAAAACGTAAACATTATGGTATTTGATACCGAGGTTTACTCTAACACAGGCGGTCAGGCATCTAAGGCTTCTAACATTGGTCAGGTTGCTCAGTTCGCTGCTGCAGGTAAGGCTATCAATAAGAAGAGCCTTGCTGAAATCGCAATGAGCTATGGCTATGTTTACGTAGCACAAATCGCTATGGGCGCAGACCAAAACCAGACTCTTAAAGCAATTAAAGAGGCTGAGGCTTATGACGGTCCTTCAATCATCATTGGTTACTCACCATGCGAAATGCACTCTATTAAGGGTGGTATGGTTAACTGCCAGGCAGAAATGAAGAAGGCTGTAGATTGCGGTTATTGGGATCTCTTCCGTTACAACCCTGCACTCAAGGCAGAGGGCAAGAACCCATTCTCACTCGACAGCAAGCCGGCTACTGCTGACTATAAGGAATTCATCCTTAACGACGCTCGGTATTCTTCACTTACACGTTCATTCCCAGAGCGTGCTGAAGAACTCTTTGACAAGGCTTCTGAGGCTGCAAAGGCACGTCGTGCTCACCTTGAAAAGCTTGTTGAGCTTTACGGTAAATAATATCGTATAAATAAAAATTTAAAAATCCTCCCGAAAGGGAGGATTTTTTGCGTCACAAAATAATCATAGTAACACAGTGGACGGTTCTATGTGTTCTAATCTACCGATTGTTTTAAATGAAATATTTTTATTATCTTAAAATAATAAAGCTGACGAGCAATGCTCGTCCCTACACAGTAAATTTAGGTTTATTTTGTAGGGGCGACCATTGGTCGTCCGTAAAAGTTAAAACAATTATTTATTAATTATGCTTTTTACAATTGCCGAAATGTTTTCGAGCTCTTTAGCGTTTAATTTTTGCAAATCAGCGTTAAGCTCGGCAAATTTATGCGGGTTGTTTTGTCGAGTGTCAAAAAACTCGGCAGGGGATATGTCTAAATATTCGCAAATGTAAAAAAATTGCTTCATTGCAGGCAATGCCTTGCCGCATTCTATACTGTTAATATAACTGGTGTTCATTCCAAGGTCAAGACTCATTTCGCGAGCCGATACACCCTTTTGCATACGTAAAGTTGCAAGTCGTAGCGCAAAATTAAAATTACTCACACCCATCACCTCTATAAAATATTGTATACTATAATTTTATTTTAATTAAGTAACAGCTATGGTATTATAAAAATGTATAGCATTAAATGCGATACAAACGCCAAAAAGCAGCATTGTAAATGTTGTTTTGTAAATTTATGTCGAATTTGGTCGGAATGTTTAATATAATATTTGTGCCAAAATTTTTGTGTAGGGATGATTCTTATGTTATCGTTTTATTTATCGTTAATTGATGATAGGCAAGATCAACAAAAGTTTGAAAAAATTTATTATAAATATCGCATACTGATGTTTTCGGTCGCTAAAGAAATTTTAGGCGATAACCGTCTTGCAGAAGAGGCTGTGCAAGAAGCATTCATAAAAATTGCAAAAAATGTCGATCAAATAGAAGATATTACCAGTCACAAAACACGCAATTTTACCGTTATTATTGCTAAAAACACCAGCCTTGATATGCTTGAAAAAGAAAAGCGCCATAAAGGCCTTATAAGCTTTGAAGAAATTAAGGAATTTGACGCTACCGAAGAGTTTGATTTAAAAACCATTGATAAAAAAGAAATTTTAAAAATTATAAACAAATTATGTGAAGAAGATCGCGACATAATTTTAATGAAATATTACTACAATTATAAAGAAAAAGAGATTGCGCAAATGCTTGGCATAAGCTATCAGGCATCACGCAAAAGAATACAACGTGCGCGCGAAAAGTTAGAAAAATATTTAAGAGATTGGGGGCAGTATTAATGTTTTCTTCGCAAAGTAATCTTGAAATTTTGTACCAAGTGCTTGATGAGTATACCATTCAAGCAAGCGAGAGTATAACCGTGCCACCCGAGCTTGAGAATTACCAATTTTCTAAAAGATTTGAAAAACATATGCAACGCCTTATTAACAGGCAAAAGAAATCGTACTATATGCTTATTGACACGGTTGCCAAGCGTGTAGCCTGTTACGTGGTTGTGGTGCTTACATGCCTGTTTGTAACCGTTTTCAGCGTAAAGGCGCTACGCGAACCGTTTATAAGCTTTGTGGTACGAACCTACGAAAAATTTACAAGCATTTTTGTTGATAAAGACACCGTTGAACCTCGCGCCGCAAGCACCGATTTTGAAATAATGCTCCCAACATATATACCGGAGGGGTATGAGATGGAGGAAATAGTACGTGATGCCGATGTGTGTATGTGCTTATTTGTAAATGATAATGGTAAGGAAATATTTTTTACGCAGCACTTTAATGATTCGGCTTTAACTACAATTGATACCGAAAAAGTGATCTATGAACAGATAATAATTAATTCAGTTGATGGTTTATTTTACACCAATAAAGATATAAGCTGTATAGTATTTGGAAATGAAAAATATTCATTTAATATTTCAGGTGATTTATCAAAAAAAGAACTAATTAAAATAGCAGAATCTATAAAATAAATAATTTTGTCACATTTTGTCTAAAAATCCCGTTTTATTTAATATAGGAAAAATATTTTATAATAGGGGGGTGAAGAGATGACTAAGCGAATAGCATCATTGGTAGTTGCTGTAGCTTTAGTTATTGTTGGTTCTTTTGCTGTAGATGCTGTTGTTGACAATACAGTACAGCCACGCTATAACTATACTTCAAGTACAACCGTTAATATTTCGATTTCAAACGGTACTGCTCATTGTACAGCACAACTTATTGGCTATAGTAGTACTAATAAGATTAAAATTACAATGACATTACAAAAGAAAACGTTGCTATGGTGGAGTGAAGTTGATACTTGGACAACAACATATTATGATAGTTATGCATTAATGACTAAAGATTGTAGCGTAGGTAGCGGTAAATACAGAACAAAAGCAGAATTCACTGCTTATTGCGGTAGTAATAGCGAAAATATTACATCGTATAGTCTTGAGTATAATTACTAATCCATTTCCCAAAGGTAAAAAGGCAATTCTGCCTTTTTACCTTTACTTTTTACAATTTTTTCAAAAAATTTAAACTAAATATGTCACATTTTGCATTATCAGTCCGTTAATATTTACGTTTTAAAATATTAACGGACTGATAATATTATTTGCTCCGTTATGGGCATACTGCCCGCAAATAAATTTGTTAGGTGTGATGTTATGATAGCGCAGGGTATACTTTCATTAAATTTTTTAAATATGAGTAATTCAAAAATTGAAGTGTTAAAACAACTATGTCAGCTTTTGCAAAATGCTGATGCGCCTAAAAGCTGTTACAGCGGTTATTTTACCAACTGCGAAATATCTAATCATATGCACGTGTTTGATTTATTAAGATTTACCGATGGCAGCATTTTATGCATTCAGCTTATAAACTGCGATGATAATACCAACCAAGAGCAAGATATAGATTGCTTGTTGGCAAAAACCGCCTTTTATTTAAAGCATTTACAAAATACTGTGTTTTGCTACTGCTACCGTTTAAATGATGGACTGTATAAATTTAACCAAAGCACAAACACGGCAGAAAGGGTAGGGGCTGACACTTTAATAAACGATATGCTGTTACAGTCTGACGCACTGCAATATACCATAGATGCCGACAGCCTTTTTGCACATTATAAATTTTTGGTATCTCCGTTTAACAATATTGACAAATTTGCCCGTGGCGAATATTTTTTAACATCACAGCAACAAACCATTGCAAATGATATATTACTTAAAATAAATGATAACCAATTTTTCACCTACTTTATAAATGGCGGCTCGGGCTGTGGTAAGTCGACTCTTGGTTACCACATAGTAAAACAGTTAATAGCACAAAATAAAAACGTTTTAATAATACATAACGGCGTATTCAGCGACGCAATACTGCGCTTTAAGCTACAGCACGGGTTTGATATTTGCTCGGCAAAAGAAATGGCTATTACGCTGCAGTGTTTAAAAATAAAACAAACGCAATGTAACGCCGTTTTTATAGATAACGCGCACACATTTGCAAAAGGACAAATTAATTTGGTGTGCAATTTTTGTTTTGAAAATAAAATACCGCTTATTTTTACTTGCAATAATAATGATTATGAAAAAATTTATAATAATTTAATTGCGAATTACCAAGACATGAACGTATGTAGCAGAAATCTTGAATTACCGCTAAGATATAGTGAAG
>JAZSKN010000033.1:0-103286 GCA_045534895.1 Acutalibacteraceae bacterium | reverse complement strand
ATATCATAGGTACTCGAGTTGACAAATTCCCGTTAACACCAAACAAGGCTTTTAGTTATATATAAAGCCTGCCGGTTTACAGCAGAGATTGTCTATTCTCTAAAAAAATTATTTCGCACCTGCTTTAGGACGCTTTGCGCCGTACTTTGAACGGCTTTGCATTCTGTTTGCAACACCCTGTGTATCCAAGGTACCTCTGATGATGTGATAACGTACACCAGGTAAGTCCTTTACACGACCGCCACGAATAAGAACAACAGAGTGTTCCTGCAAGTTGTGACCGATACCGGGAATGTAAGCTGATACTTCGATGCCGTTTGAAAGACGTACTCTGGCAATTTTACGAAGAGCAGAGTTAGGCTTCTTAGGTGTAGAAGTTTTAACAGCTGTGCATACGCCGCGCTTTTGTGGTGAATCATTGTCAGTAAGGTTGCGCTTCATAGAGTTGTAACCCTTTAAGAGTGCAGGAGCCTTAGCTTTCTTTTCAATGGTTTCACGACCACTACGAACTAATTGGTTAAAGGTAGGCACTTTTCACTATCTCCTTTCTTTAAAAAATAGACAGCACGAAACTACGCACAGTTTCGCACGCTATCATATAATAACACCAACACCCGCATTTGTCAACAAAAATTTTTAGACAAATACAGGTGTTTTTTTAATTGATTTTTTTGTTCTTTTTTATATTTTCTATTGTTAGCGTTATTGCCCAGATTATACACGTGCCGGCCGCTATTGACAAGGCGTATTGAAGTGTTACGTTGCCATAGGTTTTAACATCTGCCCAATCACGCAATACTGCGCTGCTGCAAGTATAGTATAAAGCCCTACCGGGAATAAGCGGTATTACAGAAGTTATAAAGAAAAGGGTTGCAGGCGCTTTTTTTATACGCGCTATAATCTCGCTGTAAAGTGCAGATGTAGCCGATGCCAAAAGCCCCGCAAAGAATACTGCATTAAACATATGCATACCTGCTAAATATAGCCCCCAGTTTAGCAGTCCGCCAAGTGCCGCCGCAATTAAGTATTGCTTTTTAAGACCAAACAGTAATGCAAAGCCAAGCGAGCCTAACATACCGGTAATTAGCTGAATTATTTCTTCCGCTTCTTTTAAATTGGTGGTTGTTGTGCTCCCTACAAGCAGTATGGAAAGCATAAATCCAACGGCAAGTCCGGCCGCCCATAATAAGCTTTCGATAAGCCTCATTATTCCCGATATTGTATCTCCTACTAAAATATCACGCATAGAATTGGTAAATGCAATACCCGGTATTAGCAGCATTATAACGCCCACCATAACCATATCGGTATGAGACGACGGTACTAATTTTGTAATAAAACAAATTAAAACACCAACAACAAACGAACACACAATATTAAATATTATGTTATTGGGAAATATGTTTGAAAGTTTTCTTTGAAACAAACAAACCACCAACGCAAAAAGAGCAGCAATAATGCCATCAAGTATGTTGCCGCCAAAGAACACACCAAAAGCCCCTGCCGCCAAAGCAGAGCCTAAATAAAACTTCCACAAATTTGTGGGCTGCTTGCAGCTTTTAATTTCATGTTCGAGTTCTTCTATTGATAACGGATTTTCACAACACCTGCGGCTAAGCGCGTTAAGACCCTCAAGTCGCCACAGCTTATTACTACCCGGACTTTCAACACGGCGGCTCTCGGTTATGAGGTTGCCGTCGCCAAATTTCATTGTTACTATAATGCTTGCGGTAATAACCATAACGTTGGTTTCGGTTGCGCCATAAGCCTTACCCATAAGTGATAGCGTATTTTCTACACGACGAACCTCGCCGCCCGAGCACATCATCATTTCGCCCATATCAAGCAACAAATGTAGCAGTTTATACTCATCAGCTTTTGTAAGTGTCATAATTTCACCGTCCTTTGCCGCTAATTAATTTAACACAAACGGTTAAATATTTCAATATTAAAATATAATGTAATTTATTCGGTGTAAAATTTATCTTCTTTTCACCTTGCGGGGTTATTGTCTATATATTGCCATATCTCGTTATAATGATTATAGAATGTAGAAACGCTGAAAGGCGTTTCTACAAGCCGATTTTATCGGCTTTAGCATAATTAAATTCAATGAAATTTAATTATGCACTATATTCATTGAAATGGGTATAGTCAAATTTTCATCGAAAATTTGTTTCCAAATCATAGATTTGGTGTCGAAATAGTGCTGAATTGCACTATTTCGACTCACTATAACCATTATAATCTTGCTCGCCGCGGATTACGTGGTCGTATGACCTATACTGCCAAATATTTTTACCATACAGTTTGTTGCAAAACCTTTTAAACGTTCCCACAAAATTTGAAATTTTAGAATTTGTAGGGACCGCGTCCCCGACGGTCCGTTTAAATTGACAGTATAACTTACCAGCAGACCAAACGGGCAAGCATTGCTTACCCGTTTGTTGTTTTTAATTTATTTACTTAAGCTCTACGTCCCAGCCATTTATATAACGCATAAGTAATACGTAATCTTTGTTGTTTACCTTGCCGTCGGCGTTAACGTCCATTACAGCGGTATCAGCTTGTGTGTTGGGGTTGTTTATGTACTGCATTAATGCAGCTAAATCGCGGTTGTTTACAACGCCGTCACCACTGGCGTCACCGTGTTTTTTGGCTTCGCGGGTAAAACCGCATTCGTTACAGGTGGCGTCAAAATCATCGTCATAAACGTGGTCGCCGGGGGTTCGTGTCTTGCCGCACAAATCGCAGGTATCGTCACACGCGTTTTTGTAATCATGCGGTGCTTTACGAAACTCACCGCAAGCATCACAGTCGCGGTCACAAACATCTTTGTACGTGTGCATCGGTATACGACTTACACCGCAAACGTTACAATCGACATCGCAATAACTATCAATATAATGCCATGTGGCATTTTTAAATTTGCTATTATACAAACCTATGGTTATTTTTTCTTTATCACTCTTACTGCCTGTATACCATACTGTTGTAAGGCTGTAGCAATTAGAAAACGCCTCATAACCTATACTTGTAACGCTGCCCCCGATTGTGATACTTGTAAGGCTTTCGCAATGATAAAACGCCCTATAACCTATACTTGTAATGCTGCCACAGATTGTGACGCTTGTAAGGCTGGTGCACCAAGAAAACGCTTCATCACCTATACTTGTAACGCTGCCCCCGATGGTGATACTTGTAAGGCTGTAGCAATATTGAAACGCCTTATAACCTATACTTGTAACGCTGTCAGGGATTGTTATACTTGTAAGGCTTTTGCAACCCCAAAACGCATTATTACCTATACTTGTAACGCTACCCCCGATTGTTATACTTGTAAGGCTGTAGCAATTATAAAACGCATAATCACCTATACTTGTAACGCTGTTAGGGATTGTGATGCTTGTAAGGCTGGTGCATTCATAAAACGCATAATCACCTATACTTGTAACGCTGTCCCCGATTGTAATGCTTGTAAGGCTGGTGCATTCATAAAACGCATAATCACCTATACTTGTAACGCTGCCCCCGATTGTGATACTTGTAAGGCTGGTGCAATATTCAAACGCCCAATCACCTATACTTGTAACGCTGTTAGGGATTGTGATGCTTGTAAGGCTGTCGCAATTAGAAAACGCATACCTACCTATACTTGTAACGCTGCCCCCGATTGTTATACTTGTAAGGCCGGTGCAATAAGAAAACGCCTCGTCACCTATACTTGTAACGCTGTCCCCGATGGTGATACTTGTAAGGCTGGTGCACCAAAAAAACGCACAATCACCTATACTTGTAACGCTGTCCCCGATTGTAATGCTTGTAAGGCTGGTGCAATAATAAAACGCACCATAACCTATACTTGTAACGCTGCCCCCGATTGTTATACTTGTAAGGTTGATGCAATAATAAAACGCATACTCACCTATACTTGTAACACTATCGGGGATGGTGATGCTTGTAAGGCTGTCGCAACTCGAAAACGCACTACTACCTATACTTGTAACGCCGTCAGGGATTGTGATGCTTGTAAGGCTTTTGCAATTATAAAACGCACCATCACCTATACTTGTAACACTGTCGGGGATTGTGTAGGTTGAATTTGTATTACCAATAGGATATCGTATAAGTTTGGTTACGGCTTTATTAAATAAAACACCGTCTATATCACAATAATTTTTATTTTCTTCATCTACGTTTATTGTTGTAAGGCTGGGGCATTTATAAAACGCATCATCACCTATACTTGTTACGCCGTCAGGGATTGTGATGCTTGTAAGGCTTTTGCAATAATTAAACGCATCATCACCTATACTTGTAACGCTATCGGGGATTGTTATACTTGTAAGGCTGGTGCAATACTTAAACGACGCATAATCTATACTTGTAACGCTGTCGGGGATTATGATACTTGTAAGGCTCCGGCAATCATAAAACGCATAATCACCTATACTTGTAACGGGGTAGCCACCTAAGGTGTCAGGGATGGTAATGTCACCGCTTATAGAAGTATCAACATCGGTTATTGTGGCTTCATCGTCGGTTATTTCA
This sequence comes from Acutalibacteraceae bacterium, assembly GCA_045534895.1. GTDB lineage: Bacteria > Bacillota > Clostridia > Oscillospirales > Acutalibacteraceae > UBA737. Next base: position 98,735 of record JAZSKN010000033.1, on the reverse strand, counting down.
TATGTATAATAGCCATCAGTTGCCGCGCTGACGTCGAGCGTAAACGCGCCAATAGGCACCGCGCAGATTATAATGGCAAGCGCTAAACAAAATGATAACAACTTTTTCATATAAATTCTCCTTATAAAAGAATAATACATGTTAATTATATACCCCATATTAAATTTCTGCAACAAAAAGTAAGTCTTGCTTTGTAGGGACTGCCCTTATGGACAACCCGCACAGCAATTAACGGACCGTCAAGGATGCCGGTCCCTACATTATAGAAATTTATTATGCAATTAAAACACTTCTGTCATTGCAACCCGACCAATAGGCTTCTCCCTTGGGAGAGGCTCCGTCGCAGACGGTGGTGAGGGGTACTAATGCGTACCCGTAGTATCATTCACAAAAACTTCTTCGCAACTGCCGTTACTTAGAATAACACACGTATAACATTATCGCTTAAACAATTTAACAAAAAGAAAGAGAGATAGCAAACACTATCTCTCTTAAAATTTATATGAGTATTTATTAATACATTCCGCCACCGGCTGCGGCTGCAGCTGCTGCAGCGGCATTTGCTGCGGCGGCATCTTCAGGCTTGTCGGCAACAAGGCTTTCGGTTGTGAGCACCATTGCGGCAACTGAAGCTGCATTTTCAAGCGCTGAACGTGTAACCTTGGTAGGATCTACAATACCTGCATCTATCATATCGGTATAGGTTTCATTATATGCATCAAAGCCGTAATTAACCTTACCGCTATTTAAAATCTTGTCGATTATAACAGAGCCTTCAATGCCTGCATTGTAAGCAATCTGACGGATTGGAGCCTCAAGCGATTTAAGCACAATGTTAATACCTGTCTTTTCGTCACCCTCGGTTTTGCTTGCCAATTCTGCAACAGCAGGAATAGCGTTAAGAAGCGCTACACCGCCGCCTGCAACGATGCCCTCTTCAACGGCAGCTTTTGTAGCGGCAAGAGCATCTTCTATGCGAAGCTTTTTGTCCTTCATTTCAATCTCGGTTGCGGCGCCAACCTTAATTACTGCAACACCGCCTGCAAGTTTTGCAAGACGTTCCTGAAGCTTTTCACGGTCGAACTCGCTTGTTGTAACGGCAATCTCATTTTTAATTTGCGCTACGCGGTCTTTAATTGCGTTCTTGTCGCCTGCACCGTCAACGATAACGGTATTTTCTTTTGTAACCTTAACCTGACGAGCACGGCCAAGCTGCATAACTGTAGCATCCTTAAGCTCAAGACCTAACTCTTCGGTAATAACCTCGCCGTCTGTAAGAATAGCAATATCGCGGAGCATTTCTTTGCGACGGTCACCAAAGCCCGGAGCCTTTACTGCAACACAGGTAAATGTGCCACGAAGCTTGTTAACAATAAGGGTTGAAAGTGCCTCGCCCTCGATATCCTCGGCAACGATTACAAGCTGTCTACGCCACTGGCCAATACGCTCTATAGCATGTAATATCTCTTGAATGTTAGAAATCTTTTTATCGGTAATAAGAATGTATGCGTCGTCGATAACGGCCTCCATCTTATCGGTATCGGTTACCATATAAGGTGTGATATAGCCACGGTCAAACTGCATACCCTCTACAACCTCGGAATAGGTTTCAGCAGTCTTTGACTCTTCAACAGTGATAACACCGTCGGCAGAAACCTTTTCCATAGCCTCGGCAATAAGTGAGCCAATTTGAGCATCACCCGATGAAACAGTAGCAACACGGGCAATATCGTCGGTGCCCGAAACCTTTTTAGAGTTATCAATAATTGTAGCAATTGCGGTGTCAACTGCATTTTTAATACCCTTTTTAACTACCATAGGGTTAGCGCCTGCGGCTACGTTTTTCATACCCTCGTTAATAAGAGCCTGTGCAAGCACTGTAGCGGTTGTGGTGCCGTCGCCTGCGGCGTCATTTGTTTTAACCGAAACTTCTTTTACAAGCTGTGCGCCCATATTTTCAAAAGCATCTTCAAGCTCAATTTCTTTAGCGATGGTTACACCGTCGTTTGTAATAAGCGGTGAGCCGTATTTTTTGTCAAGAACTACGTTTCTACCCTTTGGTCCCAAAGTTACTTTAACAGCGTTTGCAAGCTTATCTACACCTGTTTGAAGTGATTTGCGTGCTTCTTCGCCAAAAATGATGTTTTTTGCCATAATAAAATATCTCCTTATTCAACGATTGCAAGAATATCCGAAAGATGAAGAACGGTATATTCTTCGTTATCTACCTTAATATCGGTGCCGGCATATTTTGCGGCAATTACTTTATCGCCCGGCTTTACGGTCATAGTAATCTCTTTACCGTCTACCATACCACCCGGTCCTACTGCCACAACCTCGGCAATTTGAGGCTTTTCTTTTGAAGCGGATGTAAGCACAATGCCGCTTTTGGTTGTTTCTTCTGCTGCTGTTGCTTTTATTACAACATTGTCAGCCAATGGTTTAATTGTCATAATAAAAATCTCCTTTTTACTGCATTGCAGTTTGGTTTATATTAGTAATTATATCCAATAATTATTAAAAGTCAAGTAAAGTCAAAAACATTTAAGCTTTTGTTAACAAATTGTTTGCAATGCTACGAGGCAGCACAAATTTAACGCCATTTTTCACAAGTTCAAATTTCATATTTGTAGCTTCTAAAATTTCGCCGTCAAGATTTACGGGAATAGGTTTTTCAGAAGAAAACTCCATACACTTACAGTCTTTAAGTACACAACAATCAAGTTTTCGGTGTTCGCCCTTTTTATAAATTCCTAAAAACTTAAGTATCTTCAATTTTGAAATATTATCTACAAGTGTAAAATCAAGCTTATTATCATATGGCACAGCATCAGGCGCGCCCTTATAACCGCCGCCATAATACGGTGCGTTGGCTATCACTGCAAAAAGACAGTTTTTTTGCTGTGGCGGTTCACCGTCAACCGATATATTGGCTGTTATACCAAGCTTACCCAAAAAGGTTCTTGCTATTGCCAGCGTGTATGCAAACGAACCCGACACAAGCGGCCATCTCTTAAAATTTGACATTCGGCTTGCTACAACCGCATCCATACCAACCGAACAACCGTTAAGGCAATATTTATCACCAGCTTTAATTAGATCCATTTCAACAGCTTCGCCGTCAATTTGTTCGGCAATGTCTAAAAAAGCATCACGACTTTCAAAAAACTTTAAAAAGTCATTTGCCGAACCGCAAGGAATAACACCAAGCTCTACATTTTTATATCCGACAATGCCGTTAAGCACCTCAAAGACGGTTCCTTCGCCCCCACAGGCAAACATTCTAATATTATCGCCTGTTTTGGCTTCACTTCTTGCGCTGCTTTGTGCGTCGCCTATAGAGGTAGTAATATGTATTTTAAATTCCTCGGTTTTATTGGCAAAAAAATCTTCAATTGATTTGATTATACCCTCTTGAGCATCACCCTTGCCCGCGGTGGGATTAATATAAAAAACATATCTCATAAATTTATATTCCTTATTTGTTTTTAAAATACATAAACAGTTGACATTTAATCATACCGTTATAAAGTTTTCGACGTTTGTCGGCGGTTTCGCCAAAATGCTTTTCAAACTCATCGTGAGGACTTATTACAAAATATTTTTTACCCTGTGTTCTGTCAAAGCGTTCGCCCATTATTTTGTATAGCTTTTCGGCTTCAGCCACATCAAGTAATCGCTCACCGTAAGGTGGATTCGTAATGACAAGCAAACGCTCGTTTGGGGTTTTAAAATCTTTAATATCGGCAACTGCCGCTTTAACGTATTTTTCTACGCCGGCTTTTTTAGCATTGGCAAGCGTAAGCTCTACACTTGCGGGGTCAATATCATAGCCTTGCGCTCTAAAATCGACGTTTTTAATTATAAGATCCTGCGCACGCATACGTTCTTGCTGCCAAACCGTTTTAGGAATTGAACCAAATCTCTCTGCTGCAAAAAATCGACGCAGACCGGGCGCGGTTTTTGTAGCCATTAAAGCCGACTCTATAAGCAGCGTACCGCTACCGCAAAACGGGTCGTAAATGTGTGTGTCGGGAAAAATGCGAGCAAGGTCACACATAGCCGCACCCAAGGTTTCTTTAAGCGGGGCATCGTTAGAATTGCGGCGGTAACCGCGTTTATGAAGTCCCTCGCCCGAGGTGTCAATACCTACGGTAACGTTATCTTTTATTATTGTAAATCTAATTTTTAATTCAGCGCCCGTTTCATTAAACCAGCCAATGCCATATTTTGAAGAAAGGCGGTTTACTATCGCCTTTTTTATTATAGATTGACAGTCAGGTATGCTAAAAAGTGTTGAGTTAATGCTTGAACCTGCCGCCACGGGAAAAGCATCTTCACGACCTATAAAACGCTCCCACGGAAGCGCTTTTACTTTGTCAAAAAGCTCGGTAAAGGTGGTAGCGTGAAACTGACCCATATTAATAAGTATACGCTCTGCAAAACGCGAATTGATATTTGCGCGTGCAAGCATATTTAAATCGCCTTCAAGCAACACTCTGCCGTTTTCGGCTTCTACCTTTTCAAAGCCCATACGTCTAAATTCATCGGCAGCAATGCTTTCTACCCCAAAAAGACAGGGGGCTATTAATTTTATATTTTCCATATTTATATCTCCGTTGTGGCGTGTCGAGTAACGTGACAGCCAATGTTTACCGCTACAGGAAGTGCGGCAATATGTGTTGGAGCAGTTTCGATATTTACTGCAAAAGCGGTTGTAACACCGCCAAAGCCCTGAGGCCCTATATCTAACTCGTTAATTTTATCAAGCAATTCTTTTTCGATTTTGGCATAAAATGGATTACTATGTCTTATATCAGTACTGCGGCAAAGCGCCTTTTTTGCAAGATAAGCGCACTGTTCAAAATCTCCGCCAATACCAACACCAATTACCATTGGTGGACAAGGATTGTTTGATGCCGCTTTTACAATATCAAGCACCGCATCAATTACACCCTGTCTGCCGTGTGAAGGGGTAAGCATTTTAATGCCACTCATATTTTCACTACCAAAGCCTTTTGGCGCTACGGTAATTTTGATTTTATCGCCCGATACAATATTTGTATGAATTACGGCTGGTGTATTGTCGTTTGTGTTTACACGTTCAAGCGGATCAGATACAACCGATTTGCGCAGCAAACCGTTTATGTACCCCCGACGCACTCCCTCGTTTACGGCATCGTATAAATCACCGCCTGTGATATGTGCATCTTGACCAATCTCTAAAAAAACAACCGCCATACCGGTATCCTGACAGATTGGCAGGTCATACTCTTTTGCCGCTTGCAGATTTTTTTGTAAATCAACAAGAACGCTTTTACCAAGACTGTTGGTCTCGCACTCGGTACATTTACACAGGCAATTTTCAATATCTGTGGGCAATTCTTTGTTTGCTTTAATGCACAAGTGCTCAACAGCGTTTATAATCTCATTTATGTTAATTTCTCTCATAAAATCACTTCTTAAAAACAATAATAACTGTGGCACGCTTCTTACGAAGAGTGCCACTGTATATGCTTAATTTATTTATCTTACACCGGAGCCGCGCTTTGTGCGGTTTGCATCCGGATTTTTGCGTTTAAGATCAGAAAACTTTTCATCACTTGTTTGTTTAAAGCGATTCATCATCTCTTCAAAGCTTGCGGGCTCACTTTTTTTAGGAGTCCAAGTATATGTAGAGTCTATTTCCTGCTTGGCGGGAGCGCTTTTTTGCTCACGTCGGGGCTTTTTGTCAAAAGTCTTTTTTTCGGGCGGTAACGCGCGCTTTATACTAAGCGAAATTTTACCGTCTTCACCAATATTTAAAACCTTCATTTTAACAACGTCGTTTTCTTTAACGTGTTCTTTTATGTCATTAACATAATCTTTAGCAACCTCAGATATATGTACCATACCCGATTTACCGTTACCAATATCTGCAAAAACACCAAACGTTGTTATTGTTGTAATTTTTCCTTCTACAATGTCGCCTACTTTAAGCTCCATAAACTTTAAAAGTCCCCCTAATTGCCTGATATATCAATATAAATTTCTTCATTGGAATAAACATATCCCAATCTTTCACGGGCCGCTTTTTCGATTATTGCCGCATGAGAATCACTTTCAAGCAGTGTTCGATATTCTTGATTTGTAAGCTTTAACAAATCTCTTTGATTTTCAAGTTTGCCAAGCTCTGCCTTCGCATCTGCAAGTTCATTACCCAGACCTATAAGCGTTGATACCATATAAACAGACACGCCAAGAACTATAACACGCACAATGATACTTCTTTTGCGCTTTGGCTTTTGCCTCATATCAACCCTTCTTTACATCTGTATAATTTTTATTAGTATACAACAGTTTAAACATATTTTTCAAGCCTTTTTTTATTCTTTTAATAAATTTACATACATATTTAATTGTTTTTGAAAAAAAACGCTCGATTTTTACATAAATTTTGTCTGCAAAGCTTGAAATTTTAACCTTAACGGCATATATTTTTAAAAAAACAAATCTAAAAAAAGGAAATAATAGTTTAGAAAAGCTTAACCTAAACAAAACAAAACCAATAAGCTCGCCAAACAAAATATAACCTCGTATTTCGCCGTTAGTGGTTGCCATTAAAAATATAAATGTAGCAAAGGCATAAAAAATCCAAAGCAAAATATCTGCGAGTGCTACCATAAAAAAGGTATTAACACCTATTTTTCGCAGTGCGCGCAAAAGGTCGTATAGAACACAAAACATACAACCAACACATATTGAAAGCAAAAATCCAATTACCTGATTGTAATTACTTATTTCCCACATACTTTATTTAAATAGGCGCGATAAAAATCCGCCCGACATTTTTGCATCAGACATATACACCGCCGCATACAGCTTGCCTGATGCGCACAAATCACCCGTTGTATTATTAAAGCTTTCTATACGAAGGTTTTCTCCTTTAAGGGTCATTTTGCCGAGCGCGGTATCAATTAAAACGGTTTCATCATCAAAAGAAGTTACATCCTTAACGCCCGAAACGCTAATCCTTTTTCTGTTTTCTATTATAACGTTTTGCACAGTAGTTAAATTATCTTCCAAATTAAAACACCTCACTAAAATATATTTGTGAGGTGTTTTAGTTATTCAATAATTTTATACATTAATGCCGCGTCATCTTTTTTAACCGTTTCGGCAACGTTTAAAACCTGAACCTTAACATTTTTTGTGCCAAACGATATTTCGATAATATCGTTAACCTTAACATCAAGTGATGCGCGCGCAACACGTCCGTTTACAGTTACCCTGCCTGCATCGCAAGCCTCATTGGCAATGGTGCGACGTTTAATAATTCGTGATACCTTTAAATATTTGTCTAATCGCATATTAATTCCTTTAAAAAATTTGAGCCGCCTGTTTGGCGGCTCGTTTACTAATTATTAATTAGTTGATAGCGTCTTTAAGAGCTTTACCTGCCTTGAAAGCGGGTGATTTTGAAGCAGCAATCTTAATCTTCTTACCTGTAAGAGGATTGATGCCTTCGCGAGCTGCACGCTCTTTAACTGAAAATGTACCAAAGCCAACAAGAGCAACCTTGTCGCCTGCCTTAAGAGTATCTGTGATAGCGTCAACTACTGCTGCTACTGCCTTTGCTGCATCTTTGTTAGAAAGACCTGCCTTCTCTGCAACTGCTGCTACTAATTCTGTTTTGTTCATTGTTAGAACCCTCCTGAATATTATTGGTTTTCTTTAAGTGTTTCACACCAGAATAGCAAGCGTTTAAAAAACTTTTCAAACGTCATATTTAATTATAACTTATCTTTTAAAAAAATCAACAGATTTTAAACGATTTATTAAAAATATTCAAATATTAATGCATATTTTTGTGCAAATTTCACCATAATTATCTAATTATTTTCAGTTTTCTAAACAAATTTAATATTTTATCACCCTTTGGTAACGATAAAACGTCATCCGGCTCGAATGTATTAAGAATAACAAGTACAATTAAATAAACTATGGCGGCAACGCCAATTTCGAGCACAGTACCGATTTTTCCAATAGAGCTTAGGTTTAAAATAACGGTAGAAAATCCACACGCGGCAGCGGCAATGAGAGGCTTTAAAACCGTTTTCCAAATATTTGGTTTAACACCGGTGTGTTTAATAAGTGACAAAAGGTTTGCAATAAATATAAAGAAATATGATGCCAACGTACCAATAGCCGCACCCTTTATGTTTATTGTAGGAATACCAACCAAAACAAAGTTTACAACTATTTTAAGCACGGCGCCTATCGCAACGTTACGTAAAGAAATCTTTTCTTTACCAATTGCTTGAAGCATACTTATCATCGGAATGGCAAGACCTGCAAATGCCGCGGCAAGACCATAAATACGAAGCATTATGCCACCAATTTCTACCGAGGCTACAGTATTGTACATAAGCCCCATAATTTCGGGCCCTAAAAACAAAAATCCAAAGCCTGCAGGCATAGCGATAATGGCAGTAAGCTTCATACCTGATTCTATATTTCGTTTAATAAGGGGTTTGTCGTTTTTAGTCCATGCTGTTGCAAGCACAGGTAATGCACTAACACCCAAAACCGAGGTGATTGTTGGCACAAGATTATAAAGAGTAAATGCTTTACCGCGTATGCCGTACAAAAACGTAGGTATTTCGTCATTTATAAGCTGTGGCATTTTATTTTCAAGTTGAATTGCATTATAATCGGCAATTGAAGCGCTGTACATATTTCGGATATCATCGGCAAATTCGCCCATCATATTTGTAAGCTGCCACTTTACCATAGATACATCCACGAGTGACGAAACACTGTTTGCAAGAGATGCAAGCACCACAGGTATTGCTATCATTATAATTGTTTTAGCAATTGTTTTACTCGATTGCGGTTCTGGAGATAAAAGCAATTCCTCTTGCGTTATGCCGTCACCCTTTAACTTGTATCTAAGGGTTAAAAAGGTTGCCGAAGCGGCACCGCCGACCATAATACCAAGCATTGCCCCTGCCGCCGCAAGCGCCACATCACCGCTTATCTTCATTATAATATATGCAAATCCATAGCCTAAAATAAGCTTACCAAGCGACTCTATAACATCACTTGCCGCTGTTGGATACATATTTCGAAGTCCTTCATAATAACCTCGATATGCCGACATAATACAGCAAAACAACAACGACGGTGCTATTGCAAAAAGACTGTAAACAGTTTTGCCGGTCGCATCTGTAAAATGAACAAACGGGTAAATAAGCAAAAGCATTAACACAAATCCCGACAAGCCCGTTATTAAAAAGATTTTTTTGGTAACCTTAAGAGCCTTTCTGACATCCTGATATTTCGCCTGCTGCATACGCTCGGCAACGACACGCGAAATGGCTATCGGTAATCCTGCCATTGCAAGTGTATAGATAGGAGTAAAAAGCTGATAAGCCGAATCAAAATATCCAAATCCTAAGTCACCTATAAGACGTGAAAGCGGTATTTTAAAAATTGCGCCTATAATCTTAACAAGCACTGTAGAGCAAAGTAAAATTACTGCACCGTATTCAAAGCTTTGCTGTTTTCGTTTATTATCTTGCATTATTAAACTACCTCGCTACATAAAGCATTAAGAAATTTAAAAAATATTTCGGTTAATGTTTGACCCTCGCCAATGTTCATTTGGCTATAGCTTGCATATGCATCTTCGCCGGCATCGTCCGATATTCTGCGAAGACTTAAATACGGAATGTTTGCCATATCGCAAACGCTTGCTATTGCCGCGGTTTCCATATCACAGCTTGTAGCATCAAACGTATCGCGCAAAAAATCACGATCTGCCGAGTTGCAAATAAATTTATCTCCGCAAACGGCTGTACCCTGCACGCAATCGCCAATTACCGATTGCGCAAGCCTTAAGAGTGTTTCGTCAGCTTCGTAAATATATTTTTGTGACGGCTTTTCACATGGCTTATACCCGATACCCGTAAGGTCGAAATCATGTTCTAAAAATTTGCTTGGTAAAACAATTTCACCGCGATGCACACGGCTTATGCCACCCGAGAGGCCGTAATTAAGTATATATGTACAGCCAATATCGGTAAGATGCATAGCAGCCGAAGCCGCGTTTACCTTGCCTATTCCGCAATTAATGCAAATTACTTCTGCTGTGCCAAGCCTAAAGCTAACTGCAGCACGGTTAAAATATTTATATTCTTTTAAAACAGTATCTTCAATTTCATTAATAAACGGGGCGTATTCGTCACTGTCTGCCACTATAATGCCTATTTTTATATTGTTCATTTTTATATATCCTTAATCAAGTTTTATTCCACAATTATTGCAGTAGGTAGAATTAACGTCAAGGGCGGTACCGCAATTTAAACAAATTTTTTTGTTTTTAATGTTTTGGATATCTTCGTTAAGACGTTTAATTTCTTCATTTTTTTCTGTTATTGCATCTATTAGATTACGTGTATTATCATCAAGATCATCCTTTTGTTTTACAAGCTCAAAATAAATTCTGCCCAAATCGGCAAAGTCTTTTTCACGTTTAGATTTTAAAGATGCAATTGCAAATTTTTGTTTTTCGGTTGTAACGACCTCGCCTGTTTTTTGACAAGCAACGTCCAAGACCTCCTTAGTTTTACTTATAGCATCGTCTAAAAATCCCATTTGCAATACCTCCTAAAATTAAAGTTTAAGATCGCCTATAAACTCACGAATCAAAGAGTTTTCAGGCACCAATGCGCTATCAATATCAACAAATCTTTCGAGCGCATTTGCCGTTTTAATGAAATAATCATAGCAAGGCGCGTTTTTGTTTACGTCATTTCGCATTTTACCAAAACGCTCGCGGTATATGCCAAGTTCGTAAGGATGAAAGGTTACAAGCTGAATATCGGCAGTATCTTTAAAGCAGTATAAATACTTTCTTTCGCCGTCTATAACATTGTTCCACAAACGTAGGGTTTCGGTTGCGGTGGCGCCTCTGAAGCGGTCATCGCGCAACACACGCCGTATAAGACGTATTTGGCGGCTTGAAAGCATTTGAACGCCGTTTTGATCATCTACCGAACGGTTTACGCTGATATACATTTTATAAATATTTTTACGCTCGACCACGTCCGAAATTAACGGATTCATAGCATGCAAGCCCTCAACAATTACAATGCCGTGATTTCCAATATCTATTGCTCGATCATTTTCTATTCGGGACTTTGTTTTAAAATCATATCGCGGAAGATTAAATTTGCCCGTCTTTATTATTTGTTCAAAGCACTCTTTTATAAGCTTTATATCAAGTGAATTAACCGATTCAATGTCGGTGCTGCCGTCGGGCAATATGGGTAGCTTATCTTCAGGAAGATAAAAGTCGTCAAGCGATACTACGGCTACCGTTTCGTCAAGTAATTCCAATTCAGACTGCAGTATATGAGCAGTTGTGGTTTTACCCGAGCCTGAAGGACCTGCTATTGCTACTATTTTAATATCATCATCTTGTTCTATATGCTTTGCAATGCGCTTTATGCTGTCATAATACTCTTTATTGCACGCTTTTATAAATTCTTGAGGACATTCAGTAGCCATTTTATTAATTTGATTTAAAGTATTTATCATAAAACTCACCTATCTCGGTTTTGCGTGATACAAGCTCATCAAAACCGCTTATATATTCGTATGGGTATTTAAAGTTAAAAATTCTTTTAATATTCTTTTTAGAAGTATCCTTTAGCTTTGTTACTGCCGATGCGCCACACGCAAGTATTGTATGGGTTTCGTCCATTATATATACGTTATAAAGGCATTCAAAACCGCGTTTTGCATAACCCACATTTTCTAAATTGCCAACAGTTTTACTTTGCCTGTACATATAGTATGGTAAAATACTGTTTTCTTTAAGCGTAAGACCGGCGTAATCCACCATTTTTGACGCCTCGGTACCAACCTTTATCTCTTCGTGCTGACCTACTTTATTAAGGTTTGAAGCACGTTTCATTGAAAGTGAATGTATGGTTACGCTTTCGGGATTTAGCGTTAAAATTTGGTCTATAGTGTTTTTAAAGCCTTCGTAAGTATCACTTGGCAAACCTGCAATAAGATCCATATTAATGTTATCAAATCCCATTTCACGCGCAAGATTAAATGCCTTTACGGTATCGTCTGCGGTATGCCTGCGACCAATACACTCAAGCACACTATCGTTCATAGTTTGTGGATTTATGCTTATTCGAGTAACCCCGTTATTTTTTATCGCCTGTAATTTTTGCTCATCTATAGTGTCGGGTCTGCCTGCTTCTACAGTAAACTCGCGAACAAATGACATATCAAAGTTTTTTGTTACGGCTTTAAGCACCATATCTAACTGCGTAGCACTTAGTGTGGTTGGCGTACCGCCGCCCATATAAACCGTTTCAAGCCGCAAATTTAAATCTTTGGCGATTTTTGCGGTAATTTCAAGCTCACGGCACAACAACTCAACGTACTGCGGTATTATGCCTTGCGCTTTTTCAACCGAGTGCGAAACAAACGAGCAATACGAGCATCGACTTGGGCAAAACGGAATTGAAATATATAGGCTAAAAGAATTATCGACCGAAAGATTAATTATTTTTTCCTCACTTAAAATTGTTTCTTTACAAAGCTTAATTTTTGAATCACTTACTAAAAACTTGTTTTTAAAAAAGCTTTCAGCATAGTCATATCCGTGTTCATCGCAATATCGTAAAAAAAGCTTTGCAGGGCGCACACCGGTAAGTATTCCCCAATCAGGACGACAATTTAACACCTTTTCAAAGCAATAAAAAAGCTGCCTTGCCAATTCGTGCTGGGTTTCTTTTCGCACGTCTTGAACAGTCTGGTCAACAATCGCTTCAAACTGCGCATCGCCGCTATTTAGCCTAAGCTTTGCAAAAACCAATATATTATCTTGATTTTCACTAACCGAGCATATGGCATATTCGCCATCCTCTTGCACCGAATTTAAAACCTCGATTTTTTCAAAAGGAAGAAAAAGGCGTATTAATTTTTCCATTTCATAGTCAAACGTGTGACCTATGTTACATAGTTTCATTTCTTACCTCAAATAAGGATTGTTTTGCCTTTCGTAGCCTATTGTTGTTACCTCGCCGTGACCCGAATAAACCTTTGTATCATCGTCAAAGAGCCACATCATTCTATCAAGCGATTCTTTCATTTCGGTTATATTACCGCCCGGCAGATCAACCCTGCCAACAGTTCTGTAAAAGAGCATATCACCGCTAAAAAGGCTGTCGTTCATCAGATAACACATACCGCCAATTGTGTGACCGGGTGTTTCAAACGCTTTTACCAAAATATCGCCAACGGCAAATTCTTCTTCATCTTCTATGGTATAATCGGCATTAAAGGCAGGTATTGCGGGTGTAAATTTACCCGATAAATTAAACGCTTTGTCAGATAAAGCAAACTCTTCATTTTTGCCTATAGCAATTTTTACACCTGTAGCTTCTCGTAGCTGCAACGCGCCGCCAATATGATCATAATGCGCGTGTGTTAAAAGTATTAGTCGGGTTTTGTTGCTGTTTTTTTCTAAAAAATCCTTAAGCTCTGCAGTATATTTTCCGGGATCTACCACAATTGCCGCCTTATCGGTCGAAATGCCATAGCAATTAGAATACGTAGCAAGATGCCCTTTAAGTAAAAATTCAACTTCCATATTTATCCCTTTTTATTCCAAATATCCGTGTCTAAAATTATTGTAACAGGACCGTCATTTATAAGCGAAACCTGCATATCTGCGCCAAATTCACCCGTTTCGACACTTTTAATACCGTTATTTTTAAGTGCTTGGCAATATAGCTTATAAAATTTTTCTGCCTGCACAGGCTCCATTGCATTTATAAACGATGGGCGATTACCCTTTTTTGTATCTGCAGCCAATGTAAACTGAGATATGCACAAAACTTCACCGTCTATATCGAGAATAGATTTATTCATTTTACCCTCAGCGTCTTCAAATATGCGAAGATTGGCAGTTTTGCGAGCAAGAAGCTCAATATCTTCTATGGTATCGCCCTCAAGCGCACAAAACAAAATCATATAGCCTGCGTTACACCTTCCAACCGTTACTTCATTTATTTTAACGCCGGCATTTTTAACCCTTTGAATTACGGCTCTCATATTACTGCACCACTCTTTCTACACTAAATACGCCCGAAATTTTTTCCATTCGGGCAATAATGCTGCGCAAATGCTCAACACTTTCGGCGCTGATGTTAATGTGAATAATACTGTTGCCACCTTTAAGCTGACGGGCGTTAATTTGATGTACGGCAAGTCGCATATTGTAAGCAGTGTTCATAACATCGCCTACAAGTCCCTCACGGTCAATTGCCGAAATTTGCAGCGTAGAGGTAAAGCTTTCGCTTCTGACGTTATCCCAATGCGCGTGCACCCAACGGTCAGGCTCCGAGCTCTTGGATATATCGCGCGGTACGTTGTTACAATCACATTTATGAATAGAAACAAGGCGGCAATGTGTAATAAATCCAATTCTAACTTCACCCGTTAGCGGCGCACAGCATTTAGAAAGCTTAACAAGACAATTGTCAATACCCTCTACAATAACGCCTTCGGAAGAAGTATGCTTTTTGGGTGCAAGGGTTTTAAGCTCAACCGCCTTTGCCGCATTGTTACGCTTTGTATAATCTTCACGTATACGCGGCAACAGCTTTGAAATAAGCACACCGCCATAACCTATTGCGGCATAAAATTCTTCTGCGTCGGCAAAGCGCATACGTTTTGCCAAATCATCAATATACTCATCATATTCTTTTTCGCTAAAGGTTATATTATTGCGACGTAATTCGCGTTCTAAATCATTTTTACCCTGTTCTATGTTCTCGGCGCGCTTTTCGCGCTTAAACCAAGAACGTATTTTTGCTTTTGCAGAATTGGTAACGGCAATATTCATCCAATCACGGCTTGGACCATGACCCGCCTGATTGGTTGTAAGTATTTCTATTACCTCGCCTGTTTTAATTTCGTGGTTAATGGGAACTATTTTACCGTTTGCCTTGGCGCCAACCATTTTTATACCTACAGCCGAGTGAATTGCAAACGCAAAATCAACAACAGTAGACCCCACGGGAAGATTTATTACATCACCTCGCGGCGTTACGGCAAAAACATCCTCTTGGCTTAGGTCAATTTTTATTGTACGCACAATTTCAGACGCATCACCCGAAACATCAGACGTTTCAAGCACCTGACGTATCCACGCAAGACGATCCTCCATATACTTATCGGTACCGGTAATGCCCTCTTTATATTTCCAGTGCGCCGCGATACCGAATTCTGCAGTGTGATGCATTTCAAACGTTCTGATTTGAATTTCAAAAGGCACGCCTTCACGGCTGATAACGGTGGTATGAAGCGACTGATACATATTGGGCTTAGGTGTTGAAATATAATCTTTAAAGCGGTTAGGTATGGGACGAAACATATCGTGCATAATACCCAAAATATTATAACAATCGGCAACAGTATCGGTAATTACACGAATGGCATATACGTCGTAAATTTCATCGAAATCACGATTTTGAACGTACATCTTGCGATATATGCCGTGTATTGATTTAACACGCCCCTGAAAAGACATTTTTACGTTTGGTAAATCGGTTTTAAGACGTGTTTCTATTCGCTTTTCGATATCTTCAAGTATTTTAACTCGCTGATGGCGCCTTACCTTTAAAAGCTCCTCAATTTCATTATATGCAATTGGGTCAAGATGCTTAATTGCAAGGTCTTCAAGCTCTTCTTTTACGGGTCTGATACCAAGCCGGTGAGCAATAGGCGCATAAACCTCTAAGGTTTCAAGCGCTTTGTCACGCTGTTTTTGCTCAGGCATAGCGCCAAGTGTACGCATATTGTGAAGCCTATCGGCAAGCTTGATAATAATAACGCGTATATCCTTGCCCATAGCAATAAGCATTTTACGCAAGCTTTCGGCCTGCTCTTGTTCTTTAGACGAAATGTTAAGTCTACCGATTTTTGTAACACCGTCTACCAAAAGGGCAACGTCATCACCAAAAAGCTGCTTTATTTCATCAACACTCACATCGGTGTCTTCTACCACGTCGTGTAAAAGAGCAGCCGCTATGGACTGACTGTCCATGCCGAGAGCTATTATGATTTTAGCAACGTTATACGGATGAATATAATATTCTTCATTAGTAAGACGTTTTTGGCCAAGGTGATGGTCAACACAATAATTGAACGCTTTTTCTATTAGCGGAATATCATAACTTCCGCCCTGATTTTTCATACACTCTAACAGTGATTCATAATCGCGGATTGCCGCATCATTCACAACCAATCACCCTTTCATAAAGTTTTTTGTACGTGCAAGAATTTAAAAGATCGCTTTTTTGGTTTACAATATTAGCTGCTAATATGTTGTTGTTAAGTGAAACGAGGTTAAGCTCACACAAGGTTTTTATTGCTATCTGCGTTTTGGCATAACCGATTTTATTGTTTATATTCTTTATTCGGTCACTATTTACAGGTGAAGCCACAATTGCCTTATATATTCCACCGACCTCTTCTCTGCTTGGAAAAATTGCATTAAAGTTTGTCTCTCTGCCCGACAAAAAGTCCTCAAGCTGTACCTTGCTTTCAAAAAATTCATCCTGATTTACATCAGACATTTTTATAGCCTTTACCAAGACAGATAGGTTGTGTTGTCCTTGATATACGTTAACGTCAAGCGTAACAGCAAGGTCAATAACGTCACCTACAACATAGCAAAACTGGTTAGGTGACACGCCAAACAATAAAGCCTGAAACGCATTACCGCCTTTACGGCAAAGTAGCTTTATGTGCTTGCCGCCGCCTATTGCAGTTATTTTTTCAACAGTTGCGCCAAATATTCCAAAATTAGGTGTTGGATTACCATGCCCAAACGGCTCAAGTGTTTTAATTGCAAATGCCATGTCTACACTCATTCCGGCGGGATTAAGCCTTAAATCAATGTTAAGCTGAGGAATCGCGTGCGGCAAGGTCGAGGCATAATTATTAATTTTTTGCCTAAAAAGCTCAATATGTTCGGTTTTAATGCTAACACCGGCGGCAAGCTCGTGTCCGCCATATTTAACCAAAATATCACTGCACGCATTAATTGAATTATACAAGTTAAATCCCGAAAAACTACGTCCCGAGCCGTGTGCTATTCCGTCTTCATCAGAAAGCACGATACACGGCTTGCCGTAACGCTCGCATATACGCGAAGCAACAATACCAAGCACACCAAAATGCCAGTTTTTACCGCAGATAACTATAACTCGATTATTCATATAACCGTTTTCTTTGATAGTTTTAACAGCATTTTTTAAAATATCTTTTTCTATTTGTTGCCGACGCACATTATCATCATCGATTGGACCTGCAAGCTTTAGCGCGCTTATAGCGTTGTTTGACGTTAATACCTCAAATGCGCGATAGGCACTGCCCATACGGCCTGCGGCATTTATGCGCGGTACAACACCAAAAGATATTTTGCCGGCATCTATGCTTGTGCGGTCTACGCCTGCCATATTAAGTATGGCTGCAATACCAATATTACAGTTGGTTTTAATCTTTCTTATTCCCGCTTTTACAATAGAACGATTTTCATTAATAAGGGGCATTACATCGCCAATTGTGGCAACGGCAAGTATATCGGCATAACGTTCAAGCATTTGTTCGGGTTCTTTATCGTCAAGCACGCACACAAGCTTAAACGCTACCTCTGCGCCGCAAATATCCTTAAAAGTAGACGGACAGTCGTTGCGATGCGGATCAACAACCGCAACGGCATCAGGCAACGCATCGGGCGGTAAATGATGATCGGTTACAACGGTATTTATACCAAGGGTTTTGGCATATTCAATTTCAACAGCGCACGAAATGCCGTTATCAACCGTTATTATAAGACCAACACCCTCAGTCGCAAGTTTATCAATCGCTTTACAGTTCATACCGTAACCTTCGTCAATACGATCGGGTATATAGGCAACAACCGTAGCGCCTCGGCCTACAAGATAATCGTAAAGCAATGAAGTTGCAACCACTCCGTCACAATCGTAATCGCCAAAAACTGCAATTTTGACATTATTAAAAATTGCATTATTTATGTAATCTGCGGCTTTTTTAATATCTGCTAATTCATATGGGTCACACAATATAGGCTCTTCACACAAAAGTAAATCAAGCTCACCTGCCTCGTCAAAGCCACGCCCTTCAGCTATAAGCGCCACAAAGGGATCAATATTACATTCTTCAGCTAAAAGCTTAGCCTTTTCACGATCAGGTGTACCAATTACCCATTTTTTTACAGACATTAAACCACCACCTTTTTGCAAGAATTAAATCAAACAAACAATTATTCATAATATTTTACCATATAGTGCAACCATTTTCAATAATTTATTTAATATTAATATATAAATAAAAAAAGCTCCACCGAAGTGGAGCTAAAAAACGCTTATCTTTCGTTAACTAAGAAAAACAATGCCAGTGTTCCGGGACCTGAATGCGAACCAATTACGGGACCCACATTTGTAATAAGCTCTACAGTAACACCGCAATTCTCTTTTAACATATCTGCAAGCAATTTTGCATCGTCAATGCAGTCGCCATGCGAAATAAATACAACACCGTTTTGTTTGTCTATGGCTGTTTCAGCATAACGGTCTGCAATTGCTTTAATTGCTGCTTTTCTTCCGCGAACCTTAGATATACTTACAAGCTTACCATTTTCATCTACCTTCATAATAGGCTTAATGTTAAGCATACCACCAACAAGCGCTGTAGTAGCACTTATTCTGCCGCCGGCCCTTAAATATTTTAGGTCATCTACAGTAAACCAATGCATTATATTCATTTTGTTGTTTTCGGCATATGCCGCTAACTCATCAATATCAGCGCCATCGTTTTTCTTGTCGACCAAAAGCTTTACAAGCAATCCGTACCCTGCCGACGCGCAAAGAGAGTCAACGACCTTAATCGTGCAATTAGTGTACTGTGCGCTAATTTCTTCTGCCGCCTCGCGCGCAAAATTTACTGTAGCAGAAAGGCCGGATGAAAAACCTAAGTATAAAATGTCTAAATCTTCTTTTGCTATAGCCTCAAACGCATCACAAAACTTGCCCATATTAGCAGCCGAAGTCTTAGGCTGAGCGCCGTTTCTCATTTTATTATAAAATATATCCGCAGGTATGTCGTGGTCTTGATACTCTTTATCATCACCGCTAAATGCAAGACTTAAGGTACAATATTTAACGCCCCACTTATCTAATAATTCACTTGAAATATCACAAGCAGAATCAACAAAAATTACATAATCACGCATTATGATTTACTCCTTATTTTTAAAATGTTTATCACAAGAAATCTGCAACGCGTATATATTATAATACAATTGACAAAAACACTATCTATTAAGCAATTTTTTAACTCTACCAAAAATTCCGGCACCTCTACCGCGAGTAGAAATTAAGTGTTTATGCGGCTTTACAAGCAAAAAACTTCTCTTTTTTTAAAAAAAGAGAAGCCTTTTTTATTTATAAATTATTTTTGCCTGTTGCTTAATTTTGTCCATACAGGTGTGAACATTCAAACAAATTTCACTATTTTTTTGGTATTCATCAAGGCGGTCACCGTCTATAAAATCACATAGTGCCGCTGCCTCATACCCCATAAGCGTTTCTTTTGAAACTTTTTCAAAAAGTGGCGTTTTTGTTTTATCTTTAACAAGATATGCGTCCTGATAATAAACTGCCGTTTCCATTATAACCGAACCGCAATCACCCACTATTTCGGTAGGTGCCACACTTTGACCGGTTTTACTGTAGGTAAGACTTGCCGAAAAATTATCATACTCAAAAATAGCCACCCCACTACCGTCTGCCCCGTTTTTTAAAAAATTGGCGGTTGCCCGTATGTTTTTTGGCATACCAAATAGGTCAACGGCGGCATACACACAATAAACGCCCAGATCCATAAGTGTACCGGCGTGAAGCGACATATCAAAAATATTTACGTGCTCACCGCGCATAAACCTGTCATAACGCGAGGAACGCTGACAATAATCTATTTTTGCCATTGCAATATTGCCGATTTCTTTAATCGCTGTTTTAATTTTGCCGCGACTTGTGTTATACATGGGAATCATAGCTTCCATATATATAAGACCTTTACTATCGGCAAGTGCCTTTAAGCGTTTATATTCATCACAAGAAGTGGTTATCGGCTTTTCGCATATAATATGCTTACCGGCATTTAAAAGCAATTCGCTTTGATTGGCGTGAAAAACGTTTGGCGATGCTATGTATACAGCATCAATATTTTTATCATTTTTAAGCGAATCAAGACTGGTGTAAATCTTGTTGCAACCAAATTTTTTTGCAAACTCGACACCGGTATCATTGTTTCTTGAATACACAGCCTTAAGAGATAGCCTGCCCGTAGCGTTGGCACCCGTAACAAATTGTTCCGCTATAAAGCTGGTGCCTATTGTTGCGTAATTAATCATAGCATATACCTATTTGATAAAAGGATTGTCGTTATTTTCATATATTTTACAAATTATATTTTGTATTTTTAGCGCTTCTTTGCCTGAGATATCAAGCTTTTCTTTGCCTAAAAGCGCGTTGTAAAACTGCCTTATTTGTACTGCGTGCTGAAAGCCCCAATAATCTTTACCTCCGGTGTATTTAAACATATCCGAAGGATTGTTTGTGGCCGTTTCAACGGTACCGTCTTTATACGTAACGGTTGCGCGATCGTACGAAAAAACGGCCTTACCGTTTTCGCAAAGCAGTCGTATCTCGATTGGTTCATCACAAAGATAGTTATTCATAGCATAAAAAGACAGTAACGCACCGTTTTCATACTTAATAATACCCTCACCCGTATCTTCAACCACCATAATTTCGTGATTGCGATTATGAAGCGTCGACTGAACCTCTACAGGCGTGCTGTTTATCATCCAGTTAGCAAGATCAATAGAGTGAATGGCTTGGTCTATAATAACACCGCCACCCTCTTTATCCCAGGTTCCCTTCCAATCAGAATGGTCATAATAATGGTCGGGTCGGTACCAGGTAAGTGTTGTTCTGCCGCATTTAACAGCGCCTAATTTACCGTCCATAATACGTTGTTTTACAAGCTGTGAAGGCGCATTGTATCTACACTGAAAAATAACACCGTACTGTACACCGCATTCCTCTGCCGTTTGTACTGCGCAAACAGCATCTTCATACTTGATACTCATTGGTTTTTCTGACAAAACGTTTATGCCACATTTAAAAGCATCAATTGATACCGGAATATGAAGATAGTGCGGCAAACAAATATGCACTGCATCAAGCTTTTCGTTTGCGAACATTTCGTTATGATCGGTGTATACCTTTCCACCGTATTTTTGTGAAGCGGCTTCGGCGCGATCAAGCTTAATGTCACAAACCGCAACAAGCTCTACGTCACTAAAAGCCTTTATAGAATCAAGATGCATTACCGAAATATTTCCGCAACCAATAACTGCTACTTTTAATTTGTTCATAACAAGACCTCGCCGGCAATTTATTATATAAAAATATTTTACATCATATTTTGCTAAAATTCAAGACAAATTGCACGTATTCACAACCTTTTAATGGCTTAAAACAAATAAAACCATTCAAAATGACAAAAATCATAATGAATGGTTTTGTTAAATTATTATCCTGCTTTTAAATTTAGCAATATTTTATCGGTTATCATTGCAATAAATTCAGAATTTGTTGGTTTACCCCTGTTATTATGTATTGTGTAACCAAAATACGAATCAATGGTATCTATATCTCCCCTATCCCACGCAACCTCAATTGCGTGACGTATTGCACGTTCAACACGCGAAGACGTTGTTTGGTGCTTTTTAGCAACCGTTGGATATAAAGCCTTAGTTATAGAGCTTATCATTTCGGTGTTTTTTACCGACATTAATATTGCATCACGCAAATAGTTATACCCCTTTATGTGTGCAGGAACACCCAACTGATGTATTATATTGGTAATAATTACCTCAAGCTGAACATCGGTGGTAATATTATCACTGTTAACTACCATTGGCGATTTATTATTTTTCCAACCGGCAAGACTTATAATTCTTTTTGCCATAGTATCTAAATCAACCGGTTTTAAAAAATAATATGCAGCTCCTGCCTGAAGAGCCTCTCTTTCTAAACTTTGATTATCAAAATTAGACAATACTATTACAAGAGGTCTTTCAGCCTTTTTCTTTTCATTAAGAGTGTCTAACACACTTAAAACATCTAAATTTCGCATAAACACGTCGGCAATTATAACGTCATATTTATGTTTTTCGACCTCTTGTAAAAGCTTTGCACCATCTTTTTCGCATAAAGAGACTTCCATACCATAGCCTTGTAAAATTTTTGAACAATTCTGCCCAAAATCTACACTATCATCCGCTATCATAATCTTTAATTTTGCATTCATCTTTATTTATCCTTTCTTTTTTTAAGATTGCGTCAAAATATTACTATAATTTTCCTAATACCAGCAAAACTTGCTTTTTAAACCAAAAGCATATATGGGTATACCATCACAATCAAAGAAATGATTTTTTAAATTAAAGTGCATTTTTATAGTTTGAGTTATAATTTTGTTTTTTTTACAAATTTTCCTCTTGTCAACAAATATATTTGTGTTATAATGTAGTTATAATAAATTTTGAGGTGTTTATATGAAAAAATTTTTAAATGAATTCAAGGCATTTGCACTTCGTGGTAACGTTATCGACCTTGCTGTCGGTGTTATTATAGGCGGTGCATTTCAGGCAATCGTAAAATCTTTGGTTGATGACCTTATTATGCCATTTGTAGGTCTTGCAACAGGCGGTATAAATTTTTCGGATCAATTTGTTGTTTTAAAGCTTGCAGAGGGCGTTGAAGCCGGTACAAAATATGCATCACTTACCGCAGCTAAGGATGCAGGCGCTACCGTTTTTGCTTACGGTTCTTTTATCACAGCCGTAATTAACTTTATTATTATGGCGGTTGTGATTTTTTTGTTCGTAAAAGCAATCAATAATATTCACAAGCTTGGCAAAAATAAGGAAGAAGAAGCTCCCGAAGCACCCACAACCAAGATTTGTCCATTCTGTAAAAGTGAAATTTCTATTGAAGCTACACGCTGTGCTCATTGCACATCAGAGCTTAATGCATAATAATACATAAAAGCAAACGCGGTAATTCGTTTTGAATTACCGCGTTTTTAATTTAATAAATATATTGCTAAGTTTAAATATCCTGCAAACGTAAGCCATAGAATATACGGTATTTGCAAAAAAGCCGCAGGTTTTGATATCTTGTAAAAAGCATATATCATAGCAAGTGTAGCAAGCAACAAAGCTATAAGTACCGCAAATGCTAATAAAAACCATTGTTTATTAAAAAATATTGGCGACCATATAAAATTTAAAAGCAGTTGTATCGCAAACAAAACAAATGCCGGTGTTTTTGATACAGCGTTAGTTTTTTTGTTCCACACCAGATACAGAGAAACACCCAGAAGTGTGTAAAGCACCGACCAAACTATCGGAAACAGCCAACCGGGCGGTGAAAACGCAGGCGTTACTATTTTAGAATATAAATCCATATTATCTTTTGTTATAAATGCCGACAAACCGCCTATTGCAAGCGGAATAATAATGCTTACCAAAAATTTTTTAAGATTAAAATTAATTATCATTAAAACACCCCCATATAGCCTATGATGCTTTTAATTAAAATATTATTAACTTTTATTAATTATTCTCTTCCGGCAGACTTTTAATATTAAAAAGAATGGTCAAGAAGCCCGAGAGTGCGCAAGCGCTAAGAAGCCCCAGCCAATCAACGTCGGTAATACGGATGGTGTTTGTACCAATTATTGCAATTGCGGTCTCGGCCATTGTTTTTAAAACCTTAATGCCTACTTTTTTAAGCCAATTTATAAATTTATACATACTATTTCTCCTTTATATTTTATTTTACACCAAGAATTTTCTTCCAGGTGTTAAGTCCAACACAGCCATCGGCAACAAGACCGTGTTTTCGTTGATACGCGATGACAGCATTTTTTGTGCCGTTACCAAACAAACCATCGGCGGCAACCCCCACCGCTTTTTGTATAATCTTCGTAAGATTTTTGTATTTGTATATCAAGCGTTTTTTACAAATTGCTTGTTTAGCAACACCTTCACACTCGCTACCCCATTTACCATCAGCGCCAAATTTAGCAAATTTAAAACCGTCAGCGATTGCAGCCTTTTGCCATTCAAGAACAGTATTATCTTTTTTGGGATTAGCTGCAGTGGATGTAGTGGGTTTTGTTGTTACGGTAAGATCTTGCTTAACTGAAATATCAAAACAGTTTAAAATGTTTTTTGCAAGCTCGTCCATATTGGTGTTAAACCTTTTAATATCGTCTGCATTCGAAATAAAGCAGCATTCCAAAAGCCTGTAGTTATAACCACATTCGGCAGCACGTCTTACATTTGCAAGGTCTGTTCTGCCCACTATTGTTTTGGCTCTTCCCGGAAACATAGTTGAAATCATCTTTGCAAGGGCTTCATCATATTTGTCAGGCTTAAAGTTAGCATTGATAATAACGTGGCCGCCTTTTGCCTCGGTATTTTTACTGCAATCTATATGTAGTTCAAGTATTAAACAATCCTTTGGCACTAAACCCTTGCCAATAATATTACTTTTATAAGAATTAATATTAAAGTCGGCAAGGATTACATCATCACCGCCATACTCTTTAATTTTAGTTGCCAACGCACGAACACGCTCAGCTTCTTGAAAGCCGTTGCCCACAGCGCCGCAATCTCCTGCGCCGTGACCGGAAATTATATATAATTTTTTCATAGACATTCTCCTTTACTCTTTATGCTCTTCTGCAAATCTTGCAAGAAGCTCTTTGTATTTTTGTTTTACACCGCCATTGCCGTTTAGTTTGTTAACGTATGTATCGCCCGCTTCTATGCGCTCGGACAGGGGCATTTCGGGCGTCATAATTACAAGGCGAAGTATCGCCTTATAGTTTTCTTTGTCGTGTAAATCTTTTTCCTCACGCCATTTATCCCACTTACGAATAAAGCGATATGCCGTAACAATGGCGGTTATAATAACGGTGACGGCGGTAATTATTGCCGCCGCCTGAATTATTTGTTCTGTCAAGCTACTCATTTTTTCATCACCGCCTAATTAAATAACATTGTTTTTAACGCTTGTCTAAACATTTGTTGATGAGCAAAATTGTTAGGGTGTGTGTTATCGCTTGTATATTCGCTTAAATTTTCCCACGTAACAACCTTGTCCATCTCTATTACACCGCAAGAATAATAATCTGCTATTTTGCGAATTGCGTTATTAAACTGTGGCAAAGTGTTTGTTTTGTTATATGGTGGAAAAGCCGTCTCACCGTGTCGATTAAATGCGGTAATAGTACAAACATATATTTTGGCTTTTGGATATGCCGCCTTTAACTTGCTTATAGTAAGGCACAATGCCTCTTCAAAGCCGTAGCCGCCATCTATTACATCATCAGTTATATCCGGCGGTAATGCCATATCGTTACTAATGCCTGAGAGTTTAGCATAAGGCTTATGAGAAAAGTCATTGACCCCTCGAGCAAGAATAATATAATCGGGGGCAATACGGTCCATAGTACCCGCTATTCTTGTGCCGCATTTATTTATCTGTGACTCGTGCCAAGCGTGTGTGCATTTATAATCACTCTCATCTTTTTCGTGCGAGCAATAACTGCTGCCGCTATATGAAACGTTATTGCATTGCATACCCAATTGGTTTATAAGGTGATACCACCACGGCAAACGATTCGCATTGCCGTGAGTTAAGGCTTTACCGATTTCCTTTCCGACATCAGCAACAGCCGGAATAAAAGCGAACTGTTTTCCGACGTCATCAGCCGTTATAGTGTGATTAGTTTGCCCGCCCGGGTCGTCTACATTTGTAGTGTCCACGATTGTTCCACTTATTTGTGTGCCGACGTCCTGAGACGTTATAAAAGCATAAAGAACTTTCCCGACGTCCTTTTCGGTTATTACAAGCTCGCTTGCGTTATGCCCTTCCCAAGTGCCTATACTGTCGCCAATGACGGCAAGTGTTTTGCCTTTAAACTCGTTAAGATTAATAATATTAGGTGCATAGTCAGACCCTTCACCGTCATATGCAAAATATTCAGGCTTATTTTTATATGTTTCCTCATACCAAGCAGGTAACACCATAAACTTATCTACATAACTTTGGTCGTTTTCTTTACTTCGGTAAATTTTACAACGCATATATTCTGCATCAACTGGTATGTTTTCGTTTTTTATTGTGTTAATATAATTCGGAGTTGTAGGTTTAGGGTAAAATTGTCTAAAGTTTTTATCTTTATCATAAAAAGCAATTTGATAGCACATATCACTTTTTGAAGTTCCATCACTAACAATAGCTCTTATAATAAAATCTCTACAATAATCAAAAAGTTTTATATATCCCGTTACTGCATAGAGGCCGCCTTTTTGTTTTATTACGTTTCCGTTGTCATCAAAAGCAGCATTTTCTTTAACAACATCAGAATCAGACATATCCGCAAAGTTCATATACGGTCTTTTTTCATTTCCTAATCGCGTTAAAGCAAGATTGCCGCTATCGTCTACCGCCAAACATTTGCCGTTGTGTTCTGTGCCTTGATAAATATTTACTTTGTTTTTAAATTTATCAGGAAGTACTTTTGTATACTCAAGTTGCCAATACTTAGAATCGGTCGACGATGTGCCTTGATTAAAGACTATATTTGCGGCATTGTACGGCAATTCTATTTTGCCGCTATATGCACCGCTTTCACCTTTGTTTTTAACCAAAACATTGTCATTTTCATCGACTATTATCATAGAGTAGTAGTCACGGTTAAATGCGAACGACGAACTACAAGCGATATATTTTAATAAATGGGTATTTGTAATAGGAATTTTCCCGGTAGCATAAACTGTACCGCTGTCTGTATAGTCCACGCATTCCGCTTTATTTTCATCGGTTACAATCCATATTTTGTTTTTTGTCAAGCTAAGCGTAGCCGCGGTAAGAACAACATCTTCCGTCTCAAAAATGTCCGCTTCGTATACTTTGCTGATAATTGCACTTGCCACCGCTTTACCCGACTGTGCATTCTCGCTTGCGGGAGAATAGGTTTGGTCGGTTACGGCGTCATCACCCTTATCACCCTTAAGGTTAGCCGATGACGTACCGCTTGCCGAGGTTACCGTTAAAACAGTACCATCCCAGCTGTGTGTTGCCGAAACACCGTCGAACATACCGCTTGATTTTGCCTGCTCTAAGCTGGTTTCAACCGTTTCTTTTACATCGTTTAATACAGAAGCCGCCCTTTTTACCGATACCTCAGCTTCGTCTGCATACGATTTTGCAGTCTTTTCAACCGTCTTAATATTCTCGAAAATACCGGCAATACTTTCGTAGTTTTTGGTTGTACGTTGCGTGCCGTCCGGTCTGTTTTTTAATTGCAATTTTACAGGAAAACTGTAAAGCTCTATTTGTGTTTCGTTATTATCTGAAAGTGCGGTTAGTATTAAATAAACAGTTATTTTTCCGCCATATCGCGTGTGCTTTTCTTCAAGCTCGACAGCAACCGTTTTGTCGGTAATTTGCTTTACAACGCTTGTGTGCATACCACCCCCTCCGTCATAAACATCAAACCTGTAAAAATTTTTGTTTGGATAATCATTTTGCAAACAATCAAGCAATTGGTCAGATAATGTAAATTCTAACCTTGTTACCCTATGATCACCCATTGTTCCGCCAAACTGTTCTACGTTGGGCGAAATACCGTCAACATTAACATTAAAATTAATTGTTTTTATTGACATTTAAATTCCTCCTTTTTATAAAATAAAGCAGACGACAAACAAATTTGTTAGCCATCTGCTTTTTAATGTTATTAAATAAAATATCTGTTGCTTTATTTTAGTTGTCATAAAATCGGCAAATTTTACATCTATTGCAAAACAAAAGATATAAAAATTTCTAACCCTAAAAATAAAAAACTGCAAAAAATTATCCGCCCTCATTAGAGAACGGATAATTTAAAGCATAAATTATTATATAATTTCTATCGACTTTATTTCCGATTCAAACAATTCAACGCCGCTAATGGCGGTCTTGCTTGGAAATATGTCTATGCTTGCTTCATTTTCATCGTTATCTTCTGCTTTGGTGTATCCAAAAACAAATCCTTGATAAGAAATATTATCAATATCAACTATTTTAACCTTTTTACCTGCATAATCAGATAATTTCATTTTCTTATAACCTCTTTCTATATGGGACTAAGTGTGTTCTTCCTTTTGAATAATGAACTTTAAATCCATTTGTTTCAACGGCATTTCCATTTTTATCTACATCAAAACCAACAATCTTGTCAATAAAAATAATTTCCTTAATTTGTCCTGATCTAGATACAACTACACGTCCAGTTGCGTAATGCAAATTTAAAAGCACTTTCAATTCTTCAATGCTTATAGTGAAATAACTTTTGTTTTCGCTCTCTTGTCTATATTCAAAAAGATGTGGTTTTTGTTTTTCTAAATTGATTTCAAGAGATAATTCACCATTGGAAATTTTCGTTTTTAGTATATCACGATTTTCAAGATTATTCAAGTCTTCGGCGGTTTTTCTAATAAACCCTTCCATACTTTCAAAATCAAAATCATCACCATTTTCAACCACTGCAACACCGTTTTCTGACACAAGCTGTAAATTATCAAAATTTACAACTTGTATTTTTTGCATCTATTTCAAAACAAAAGTTATAAGCATTTATTACACTCAAAATTAAAAGTGAAAAAAATTATCCGCCCTCATTAGAGAACGGATAAATTGAAACATTAAATTGTTGCGACAGCAAGGATTTTACCCCACCCGCATAACGAGCAAGTGTACCCATCCAAGCCACTTTTGATGCAGTTGCCACTAAAATTTATTCAGCACTTATCATAATGTATAAAAAATCTATTTGTTGGCTCAAATTTGTTTGTTTCCAGATTGAAAACATGACATATATATTTTTAAAATTTTAAACTGCCTTTTTTATTTTTTTCACTAAAAATCTTTTTTCTAAATTTGCTATTTTTATATCAATTTCTTTTTTTGACATATTTTTTATTTTGTCGGGAATGTTAACTCTATCGTCTAAAAACTTTTCACACATTTCATTTTACCTCCCAAAAATCAATTTCATAATTTACCATTAACTTTTCCAATGTCTTTATTTGAGCGTCACATTCTGAATAAACTGTCTTTTATATCGTATCATTTAATCCAATTTCAAATTTGACATTTTCATTAGTTCATTAAAATCGTTTGCGACAAAATATAAATTTCCATCGTCGCTTGAAGTTTTATAAGCTCTTTTATCATCCCAAAAATATATTCCGCCATCGTCTTCAAGAACACCCAAATAATCATACACTATAAATCCGTGGCTAAGTGTATCTCCAATAATTAAGCAACCCATAGTTTCATCGGCATATAATTCGTTAAAATAAACTAACCTATTCCGTGCGCTTTCGCCTATCCCATAAAGCGAATCAATCCATATATCCTCTTCATCAATAGGGTCAACATGAAAACCATGATCCACGTCATCACTTACAAGATCAATTCTTCCGCCATTTGTTTTTAACAAAAACTCCTTATAATCATTTGGAAATTTATGCCCCAATTTTTTCTCTACCTCTTCAATTTGCGCAATAGTTAAAGAGCCGTTTTTTTAATGCCATTTTAATTTTTCCTTTTCATCATCATTAGTGAGTAACCACCACGATGTGTAAATTTTTTATGTACTTCTTCTTTTATTAGCATCATTGTTTGTCCATCTTGTGAAACATTATCAACCACGAGAGACAGAACTATCCCCTGTGTTTCTTTGTTTTATGTGTTTTACAAAACCATCATCTAGTTTTAAATTGTATTTATCCACATAATAAATCAAATCACTTCGCCACGCATAACAACCATCCGTATAACAACAAAGTTCAATATTAATATATTCCTTAGCAATCACATCTTTGACTTTTGCTGGTGCAACTGCGCTTTTTTTTCCATTTTTTAAATACTTTAAAACTAAATCTTTATCTTTATAATGCTTCTCGCTAACAAAATCATAAATTGATGGTAATGAATCGTCTTTATATATTTCTCTAAATCTACCAACAACAATCATCTTATTTTCTCCTTTTGGGGTTAAAAATTTTCCATTCACCCGTGTTTTCAAATTCAGATGGTCCAACAATCATTTCACCATCTATCGTAACCCAAACAATATCAGTTGGAGCCAATACATCAACTCCTAACTCATTCGCTAAAATTTGTGCCGCACCAAACTCAAGAGAACCACTTTCACAAGAAATAAGCCTAATATTCCCTCCACGATAATTAGGATCCTCTTTTATAATATTGGCAAATTCAAGAGCGTTATAATTATCAATTGGGTTACCGTCTTTATCATTAATTTGAAATCCAAAAGCATCACCGTGTATAACCATATCTTCAAAATTAGATATCGGTTTGATTTTAGCTGAATTTACATATATGTCATCTGACGAATTAACATACCTTGAAAGTGCTATTGTTTTCATTATACCATTTCTAACAGAATTTACAACACCATTTTCTGACACAAGTTGTAAATTCTCTTCACTGAGTACAATCACACCTATACTGCCCGTGTCATAACGTGTATTCATATAGGCTATGGCATCTACGCCCTTCTCTTTTAGCACCTCACGCAAATATTTTGCCGCGTTGTTATCGCGGTTGTACCAATCAATGCCCTCTCGCGAGGTTATAACACGGTATTCGCTTTTACTTATAACACCGTTTTCGTACATATCGTCAGCAATGGCACGTGCAGTTATGTGCTGTGGTGTTTGCATCATAAAGTATATGTTTTTAGCATTAACGTAATATTCTTCATATGTACCTTTTTTAAGGTTGGGGTGCTTTTGCCTTTCGGCAACATAATTATCTCTGGCAAAGCTTAAGTTTCCCATCGTGTAGGCAAAGGCGCTGTGCAAATGCCTGTTTTGGTCATATTTGTTCCATAAAAATAGAGATAGCAAGTTACCGTTACTGTCTTTAAAAATTGTTTTATTAAATTGTTGAAGCGTTTTTTTCGGTACCGCCCTACCTGCTGTATCGTACTGTGAAAGGGTACTGCTTTGCGAATCTAAAATTAAAGCATCAATCACCCTTTTGGCAGACCATATATTTTGCGTTTTTACATCAAGCGCGCCGCTGTGACCAACGTTAATACTGTTTGCATTTTGCAAAACAGGCTTATTTGTACATTCAAGATGCTCGGTAAGCTGTTTTAATTTTTGCGTGTTATCGGGTAAAGATAATATTTCATTTTTAATAGCATCAAAATCACGCGCCGCTCTACCGGTGCTGTTTATAACAACCCTTTCTTCGACGTATTCGTCCAATATTTGCTCATCAAAAGCGTTTAGTGATATTGCGCCGTTGTTTAGCAATATTCCGTTTTTAGCTATTGGCAACACCTGTGCTTCATCAAAAGCCAAAACTGTGTTTTTACCGTTTTTGCCGGCAAATATTATACTGTCGTACCCTAAAAGCTCAATTGCATTTTTTAACTTTTTAATTGCCCTTCGCGATTGCCCGTCGTTGCTTGCATTGGTGTATATTTGGTTATAAGTATTTTCTGACATTTTACCACTGTTATATAAAATGTCGGCGATGGCAAGCGTGTTAAAAGCGTCAAGCTCTAAAAGCAACGGATTTACCGAATTAATTTTATACTCATAAAAAACACCGTTGTATGAAGTTGCGTTTTTGGCTTTAGCTGCAATAAAATCTTCAAATGCATTATTAAAGCTTTTAAAACACAGCATATCATTTACGGCATCAGCCACAGAGATTGACTTTTTAGACCATATATAAGAAGATAGCGGCAAGCCGTTATCATCTTTAAACACAGTATTTGAAAACTCTTTTATAAATTTATTATTAAATGATCTGTTGCCTTCGCTAACAAAAGGATTATATTCAACATCAGGCATTTGGGTAATTCTTTTTGCAATTTTGTTGTAGTGTTCTTTGTCAAACCAATCACTCTCGCCTGCGGTTATGCGCATATCGGCCTGTTTTCTGTTTTTGCGACCGGCGTACATACTGTCTTGAACATAAAATCGCATCAGCTTTGTGTTATGGGCAGCGTTTGTGTTTTCTGTCACATTATCGGTATAATTTGAATCATCAATACCCGGCGTGCCAATTAACATACCGTTTTTAGCAACCGGTATTAACCGCTGTGGCTCTAACACAACTACAGCCAGACTGCCAACATCATAATTTTGATTTTTATATATAATACTGTCATAACCTAAGGATTTTAAAATTTCTCTTAATTTACGGGTTACAAGATTATTATATTGCGGAGCATTTTTTGCCGAATAATAATTATCTACCAAATCAAAATATTGCTCGCGCGACAGCACACCGATTTCGGTTAAATAAAATCCAACCTCTTGCACCGAAAGCTCATATGGCTCGAAAGGAAGAATGATAGGATTATTTATATTGGCGTAATACTCTTCACAAGCACCTATTGTTATACGATTTTTTTGATTATTTTCGGCATTGTATTTCTCAATAGCCATATCAATACTGCCTGTAAGTATACCCAATTGCTGATAACGCAATAAATTTTCACCGTACTTGTTTATAATATACAGCGATATTGGTTCGCCCATATTATTTTTGGCAATAGTTGCATAAAGCTTATTTTGAATGTTTGTATCTAATTTTCTGCCTATTGTATCTTGATTTGATATATTAATTTTATCGTTATTCAAAAACTGCGGGGCATTTAAGCTTATGTTTTTGTTTGAAACAAAATCGCTATCGCCCGCCATTATGTTGTTTAATCGATACGCTTGCTGTTGGGCGCGTGTCTTTAGTGTAGATGCAACATAGTTTTTAACCTTGCGGCTGTTTTCGCTTTGTGATACATTGTCACTATAAGACGGATAAGCAACCGCCGGCATAGCATCACGTTGCTCCGTAGCGTTATTTACAATTCCGTTTTTAGAACTAAAAGATGCATCCCCTTCATTAGAGGTTGCTTCTAACACCTGATTATAATCTTTTATTTTCTCTCTTTGTTCGGCAAATTCTCTAACATTCTCTGATAAATTAATTAGTTTTGGAATTTCTCCTCTTTCAACATCGTTTGAATAGTGGGAATATCCGTCTATTAATCGTAAAAGTCCTCTTCCATAAGATGAGCCGTGCAAATTTCGCGTCTTGCCCGATATATCGGATTCTTCTTTTGTTCCGAGTATGGTAGATCGCAAAACTCTTGATTCTTTATCAGTTCGCAATACTCCTCTAAAAACAGATCTCCGTCTATTGGTCGCGGAATCTCTATATTCATCAATTCCAGTTGTTCCTCCCAACTCAGTTTCTGAAATTCGGGTTCTTTCATCCTTTCCCCATATTCCTTCAGAAACATCTGCGGGGTTAATATTTCCATATCCTCTACTCTCTTGTCTTCCATCTAAATTTTCCTCCGCATTTATAATTGTATAAAAATTTCGTGTTGGCGTGTCACCATACTGCTCTATAACCTTCGGTGATATAAATCTACCCTCTTCGATATATCGGTTAAGTGACCGCGCAATTGCTTTGCCGTTGGGTAATTCGTTAAGATGTAAATAAACTGAATATCCACTTTTCTTAAACATCTTAATTTTGTTTATCAGCGAGTTTACCTTGCCACCGCCAATCATTTGATAAACAATATTATCGCCTTTTTCTAAAGCATTTTGAAGTATAATATTATTTATATCTACACTTTCTTTATGTACAACACCGGCGCCTATACCGCCATTATATTCCGGCAGCATTTTCTTTACCATATCGCTGTCAATTACTCTTGATGAGTAAAATGCTGATAATGGTTCTGCTAACGTGCTCGATTTACCTGAGCCCGGCAAACCTATTACAATATCTGCACGATATTCTTGCTTTACATTACCATTATAGGTAACTCTTCTATGCCTGTCAATAACCGCACTACCGTTTCTCAACAGGTTTTCTATAATTTCTTTTCTTATCTCCTGACGTTCATTAGAGTTATTTTTGTGCGTACTTGTGTTTAAATCAGATTCACACTCTAACTTTTTAACAATGGATAGAGCATTTACCTCATCAATATTTATATCTTCTCCGTTTGACAAACGCTCTATTAAATCAACAAGCTCTGGTATAGCTCTTGTTTTGGTTGTATCTTGCTCATCACCCAAACTACGTTTATCTTCACCGCGAATACCTTCGATAACCTCGTCCGCATTAATTATATTGGCTGATTTGTCTTCTGAATTTAAAGAAGTTACCTGTGTTTCTAAGGTTGCTCGGCTTATACCACTATTCTCTTTTAAAACTCCGTTTTCTGAAACGGTAATAATTTGTTCCGGATATAACACTATCAGCGAATAACTACCAACATCCTCACTTAAGTTTTCATAAATTATACCGTCATAACCGTTTTTAGCCAAAATTTCTCGTACAGCTTTAGCCGCAGGATTATCATAGGTATTCTTGTTAAATCCCGATAGTTTTGACAAATCATTATATTGTTGCTCATCAATAATACCTTTTTGTAGCAGATGGAATGCAACCCAATTTGCATTCCACTCTCCCATCTCATCATTTATTTCAATTGGATTTGTAATATTTAAAATAACCTCTTTAAAAACTCCTGCGGATATGTCGGGGGTTTCTTCTTTTAATTGTAAATATCTGTCACGCGCGGCATTTAGCGTTCCAAAATGAAAGCCAAATTCACCCTTTTTGAACGTTTCGAAAATTTCAGTAGTCCAATGATATAGTGAAATTAAATTGCCGTTTTCATCTTTACAAATTGTATCTTTAAACTCATCTAAAATTTGCGGACTTACTATACCGCCAACAGTATCTTTACCGCTTAGTTTTATTCCTCGTATTCTTCTAAGAATACCGCTATTAAAACTCTTCCGTGTTTCTTTACTTGCGGAATTCGATTTTTTAACCAACCAACCGCATTCTCCTGCCCGTATTGCTTCGATATGCGGCTCATTTGTTCCTTTCGGCATTCCCAAGCACTCTGCGAGCGTTTTGGAATTAGAACCGGGTTGCCGTAATATGTCGTCTCCTCTATTAGCGGCTGATATTGCTCCTCTTGCCAGTAACTCGGCGTTTTCACCATTATATTTTTCTCCTTTGTTTAAACTGTTATCATTATATTTGCTAAAGTTGTCTTTATCAAGCAAATTTTGTCGATTATTGGCAGATGTAAAAAAGTCGCCCTCATTTTTCGTGGGTGCTTCATTAATGCTGCTATTATCTTTTAAAGTCTCGTCTTTTTGATAAGGCTCTTTAGTGTATTTTTCGGTTGTTTTATAATCTTTAAAAAAGTTATTGCCATCAATAGCGTCTTTTTCTTTAACACTTACCAGATTTTCGTCTTTATCAAAGGTTAATGCCTTATCGGGTTCGACGTCGGGTGAAATTAACATAATCTCACTAAAATCAGGATACGCGTGATGCGCCGTACGATAAATAAGGTCGCTTACAATTTGCATTTTAGCAACCATTTCTGCCTCATAATTGTCTATAAAATATTTCATCATATCATCAGCAGTTAAGTATCGATTTAATAATTTAGAAAAAGGTAATTTACCGGCACGTTCTTGGTCAACCCAATAATCGCGGTTTTTGCCAATATACTTACCTTCTTCAATCTGAATCATTCTTTGTACTTCGCGCAACATATAAGCAATTAAATCGCGGTTTTTCTTTTTTAAAAATTCCTCGCACAATTTTTTATCTACTACTATGGTATTTCTTATGGGTAGATATTTTACGGTATCATAGCTATATTTAGCATCGGTTAATAATACTGACACATCCTTAAAATGCGGAAATTTTTTGTACAGCTGCTTCCACATTAAAAAGTCTGATAATTTACCCTCAATATTACCGCCTGTTCTTTTAAGTCGTATATTTCTGGTATGGCTATCGGTTTTTGCCGTTCCGTTAGCATAAAGCCTAATACCGTCTGCCGCAATTGTTGTTACCCAATCTCCAAAAATTCCTCTTACTATTTTTAACTCGCGCCAAATATCGAGTGGTCTTTTGCCCTGCAACTCCATTTTTTCGGCCCTTGCAATAGCCTGTTCGTCCGTGCATTTTACAAAGCACGCCTGTCGACTGCTCGGCAGCTCGGCGTAATCGACCTCTTCATCTATTTTTGACTTATCGACCGCGTCTTCATTTTTTATCTTAACAGGCTTTTTCTTTTTGTTGGTCAACCAACGCTGATAATCCCAATAAGATTTATAGTTCTCAAGTTTATGAACGGTAATGGCATTTTCGCCAAATGCTTTTTTGACAGTCTGCATCGAAAAAATATTTTGCTCTTTTTCGTTTAACAAAATCATATTTTTGATTTTGCTTAGCATTTCGTTATCTTGGTTATTTATTTGTACAATTTGTGTAACAACAGGATTTATTGCCGGTCCTTTTATATAAACCAAAACATCGGGACATTCTTCAAAAAACACAATGGCTTCACCAAATTTTGTTTGTGAAAACTGTATTTTTTTATTTTTATAATCTGCATAACAGCCAAAAAGTGTTTCTACATTTTCTTTGCTTAATATATCATTAAACAAAACCCAAGCAAAGCACTCATATTCATTTATACTGTGTTTTTTGGCTACAAGTCTCTCTTTTAAAGTAAGCAAATCGTCGTATACATTTCCCGATGAATACTTATTGCTTGTTATTTGCTTTTCACGGTAAAGTTGAGCAAAATACTCAATATAGCATTTAATTGTTTCTTTGTTTTGCTCATAGTAATCCAAACCGTATATTTCCTCGTACAATTCGCGCGCTATGTTTTGCGCCTGCTCGTCATAATCAGTTTCAATACTTTGGCTGTTAAGATATTCCATTACCTCGGCAAGACGTGCCGGCATATCTTCGGTCGCGATTTTATTGCTAAATAATTCAGGATAACCGTCTGACCAATATTGCCACGCATCAGTAAGCGCAACCCAGTCTTCATCTAACGAAGGATTTTTAGGATTGCTTAACTTTATACCAACTCTGTTATGGTAATCGGTAAGCGAACCGTACATATACTTTATTTTTAAACGTTGGTTTCGGTCAAGATATAAATTATCTCCTTTTATAAATGATAACACCTCGTTGGCATATTCATCATAAACAGGTTTAATGCCTTGCGCTATTTCGACCGCTAATTCATTAATTAACCGTTGTGTTTGGTTAAGCCTGCCTATCTCGTTCTCACTATAATTATAAACTGCCTGCAGTAATGAATCTTGTGGCAAATTCTTATTGTTTGTAATTGCTTTAAGTCTATCCATTATTACACCTTCGTCTATATTTGAATTATATTTCTGCTTTATTCTTTTTGCATATTCGTATATATTAGGTTTTGTTAAACCGTCGGTACTTATGTCTGAATATTTAATTTTGTTAATTTGTGTCGAGTTTGTGCTTGATGTGTCGTAAAAATCATTATACTCACCAAGTTGTGAAGCATCAATGAGCATTTTTTCGTAAAGATTAATTTGTTGTTTAAACCTGACCATATCTTTGCGGATTATTTGTGCTTCGTCAGAATTTGAATGCGATTCGGACGAAAAATTATTAATCCATCTTTTAATGCTGTTAAAGGTCTCTGTAAGCTTACCTAAAACCGTTTTTTGTTGCAGGGTATTCATTGTGTATAAACACTTTTTAAATTTTTTGCTGTCTTGTAGCATATCTTCACAGGCTCTTGCTACTACTTCTTCTATTACATCTTCATTGGTATAAGCAACATCTTTATGCGCTTTTTCCATTAATGTTCTTCGCTTGGCGACTACGCTTTCATTGCTTATTCCCTGTAACGCAAATGTTTCAAATACAAAATTCTCAAGTTTTGCATAAATTTCGGGTGATTTATTTTTAACCCAGTGTACCATCTCATGCGAGGCTGTAGGTATTATGGTGCTTTCAAAAGAATTGCCGTTAAGCTTAGTTTTGCCGGCGTTAACATCAATTAGCATTTTGTTGCCGGTAATTTCATAAGCGCCGTTCATACCGCGCTTAGCGCCGTCGGAAATCCAGGTAACGTTTAACCCCATATTCTTGGCAAAGTTACTTACACCAATTATTGCTGTTTGCTGATCAAAATCCAAATCATTCCAATTAACTTGATTGCCGTTGTTTGTTTTAACGGTATTAGTAACTGTGTTAGAAAAATCTATAACCGATACGTCCACATAACCGTTTGTTAAGGGCATATCGAGGTAAGCTTTATTTATTTTATTAAATATAACGACGGGTGCCGCGTGCACGCCGCCAGATAACATACCGCTTAATCCGCTGTAGGCAATTTCTTCTATTGTCTTTGTCCATGCCATACTTGCCGCCGCTTGCTCGCTAAAGCCTTGCGCTTTATACTGATTTACCAATTGATTAAACCTACTTTTGTCACCCATAATAACGTTATCGGCAATATTATTTATTGTTTCAGAAAACATTTCTTCTATGCCTTCTGCGCCCGCCTGCTTTAAAATTTCTTTAAACGCAGACAGTATTTCACCCTTGCCAACCTTTAACAGCTTGTCGGCGCCAATATATTCCGATACCATTTCTGCCGCACCAACAATTGTACCGTAACACAAAGCCTCGTCAATTGTAGCGCCTCGTTCGGTAGCATCGTTAACCGCATCTGCAGCGCCTTGACCAAAAAACGAAACAGCAGTAAGCCAAGGTCCTCCAATTGCAGTAAGCGCGGCGCTTTGGGCTATGCTTCCGCCCAAAGCATAAAGGTCACCCCAACCCTTACCGCCTATAATGGGTATGTTGCTGTCAAGCGTACCCATTTGATTAAGTTTTTCACTAATAGCACCCGTAGATGCGGTTGCCCATTCAAAAGGCGTTAAATTAGGTTCTTCAACAATTGCGTTTCTATGTGCCGCTTTATCGGTAAGGTCGTCAACATAGTCTGATACCGCAAGCGTTTTTGCCAAAATACTGCCAATGGTTGCAATTGCACCTGTAGCAAAATTTTTGGTAGCAAAATCCGCCGCCTTTTGTTTGGCTATATTTTTTTGCTCTATTGCATTTTCGTTATTAACTCGAATTGCATAATTGTAAGCAATATCGGGGTTATTTTCATCCCATCTTGCCCCAAATTGATAAAGCTCCTTCTTAGTCCAATCATCTTTAGGTCGCTCGTGGCTTGTATCAAGCATTTTATTAAAAATAATATTATCAGACACAGCGCGAATAGGCTTGCTCAACGCAAAGGTCGTCCGTTTTTTTGTAGCGTTATTATATTTATAATCATTTGTATCTTTAGCATATTCAAGCCATTTTTTATAACCCTTTTCGCCTTCGCCCGACTCAACAAGCTTAGAATATTTTTCATCTTCTTGAATTCTTATTGCCTTTTCAAGATATGCCCTTTTGTTTTTTACAATTTCTTCTGCTTGTGAAAGGGTTTTGCCGGCAAACACCTCGGGCAAATGCGTAGCGCTGTACGGTATAGTAAAGCTACCATCGTTGTTTGTTCGCCATTCGTCATTTGACAACCATTCTTTACCGTTAAGTATTTTTTCTAATTCTTTTTCCCAAGCATTAAGTTCACCTTTTACGGCATTAACGTCATCATTTTTCGCCTTATTATATTCATCATTAAGTTTTTTAATTTGCAAGTTGTTCTTATTATATGCATCAGCCGTTTTAAACTTATTATAGTACGATGCTAAATCGTTCCAACCGTCGAGTGTCGACTTATAAGCCTCTACCACTTCAGAAAGCTCTTTTTCGCCGTCTGTAATACCATTTGTTTTACAAAGGTTTTGTAAGGTCGTAAGCCTTGTGTACATTGACTTTATATCAGACTGCGTATTTTTCATTTGTTCTTTAGTTTGCCAATTACTATACGCGCTTTGTATGCTGTTATTGACCTTAAGCAAGTCATCCTTAAGCGTATCCATACCCACGGCATTTATTTGATTTTGCTTTGTATAATAATCATAACTTTTGGTATCTAATACCCTAAATTTATCTAAATTTACCGGTGACTCTTTACTTAAAGCAGTATCGCCACCAAGACGAAATTTTGATATATTAATATCATCCATTATTAACCACCCTTTTGTTGCGACATATATGCAATTACTTGTTTATCCATATTTTTATAGCTGTTACTCAAGTCGTCCCATATCCAATAATGTCTTGATGGCGAAAACCAAATTGAATTGTATTTACCGTTGCCGTACAAATCAAACTGTAACGGTTTACCGTCTATTTCTACCCTTATAAACTTACCGCCCTCGCTTTTAAGACCTCTGGGCTGATAACCGACACTTCCGTCTGCAAGATTAAAAAATCCTATGTTTTTATCGTTGTACTCTGCTCTATATGCAATGCGGTTATCGTTTGACGTGTATGGATTCATAAATTGCGGCACTTCTTCATTTTTTCCGGTTTGTGTATTATAGTACAAATAATTTCCGTTTTTATCTGACACACCTCTGAACCAGTAAATTTTTTGTTGCTCGTTGCCCGCACTTTTTGCATTTGTCGCGCTTGGTTGCTTTGCGCTTTGCTGTGCTTGATATATCTTTGTATTGGCTTCAATGTTGGTGTTATATCGGTTTATTGCATTGCTTTGTGCCTGCGCATCAAATTTATCATCCAAATCGGCAAGACTTGCAATTCGGTTTTGCTCTATGGTCGAAATTGCGGATTTAAGATTTTGCGATAAAGCATCTAACGCTTTGCGTCGCGATAAATCTATATTTCCCTTAGCATTCGAATACGAAAGCTGTGCCGCTGTTTGCTGTGTGCGATTTAGTCCGCTGTCAGTTAAACCTAAATTTGCATTTTTTTCGGCAATCATTTTTTGATTGATAAGCTTTTGCACGGCATTTCGCTCATATTCATCCTCGTATGAAATTTCGAGGTCGTCGATTGCAGTTTTGTACTCATCCTTAACCGTATTAGCCTGCATATCATACGTTTTATTAACAGCATCCTTCTTTTGAGCTTTCGCCTTATTAAGCTTTTGATTTTCTTCTTCTAAAATTTTATTATAATCGGTTGAATAATAACTCATTATTTTACCCTCCCCAATAATCTGTATTTCATAGTTATTCCGTCTATAAAAAGCGGTCCGTCACAGCAAATATTTATACCAAAAACGCGTATCGCGCTTAATTTGGGATAAAAGCGTTTAACACTAATAAATGCTGCGTCAAATTTATCGGTTGCGTTACCTAAAAGTTCAACTGTGTTGCTTGTGTTACCAACGTTGCTAACAAATGTAACGCTTATAGGCAATCCACCATTATTGCCAAACGCCACCGATATATCTTCTATTTTTTTTAAATACGCCGACAACGAAAAATCAAATAGTTTGCTTTGCATTACCGAGCAAATGTTTTTTGATTCTATTATCGCGTCATTTTGAGCATCGTACTTCATAAAACTATCGGCATAATTGTTGTTGCCGCTTTTTAAAATGCTATATTGTGCTCTGCATTTTGCATCGGTAGGTCGCCATAAATATATCGCAATAACATTTCCGTCAACTGCGCCATAGCAAAGTGTTTCATTAGTAAACGCCTCATTAGGTAAAAGTGTCCAGTAATACCAAGGGATAAGCGCGTTTGCATCTTCGTTCTTGGTATAGCTGTATACGTGCGTGTAACCGTAGCTGTTATAGTCCATCAAGTACGCATCCGAATTAATTATCAGCATATAATGACCGTCAAAATCCTGTGATACGGCTTTAATTAAGTCGTTTCTGACATGCTTTTTAATCTTATTCTCTATCGTTTCTGAAACAAAATAAACGTTCATTTCGCTGTACTGATTAGCCGATACCAACGTATAAACCCTGCCTTCGCTGTTTAACCATACCAAACGGTTGCGGCATAACTGTATAGTATCGGGGCAATCGCACCCCACGGTAGAATGCAACAAAACAACAGGAAACACCACACTGCTTGATTCATAATCCACTACAGTCTGATTTATTAAGTCGTCGGATGTAATGCCCGTGTTATAATCATAATAAGAGTAATAAATCTCGCTGCTTTTAAATATAATCAGCTTTTCACCTTGTTGACCAAACGCCGTAACCGCGTGCGATTTGTTACCAACGTATACATAGTTATTCTCATTAAAGTAGAGAGGATTTTTAAGCGCAGACCAAACCACCAACGCCTGCTCTTGACTGTTGGTGTTGCCACATAAAAACAACCTTGACCCGCTACCTATGCCGTTTGCCGCGCCGCCAAACCATATACTGCGAGTCATATTAAATATCTTTTTTAGATTTTCATTTTCATTATTTTTAGGGTAAATAACCGTTATTTCAAGATTATCTTCAACATAGTCATCAGTTCTAATATTTAATGGTGTGTTACTGTTTTTTTCACCCGTAAAAAATATATATTTTGATGTCGCTGCCAAATACATATTGTCATTAGGTGTATTTTGCACCTGCTCGTAACAAGTATTATTATTAAAACTTACAGTGTGCTCTTGTGTTACACCGCTTGGGGTTGTAACACGCGCTTTAATAATAATACCTTTATCAGAAGGCAATTCTTTAATCAAGGCATATCTCATTGGTGTAACGTTATCTTCGGCATCTGACAAATTAACCGTAGAATACACCATCTTATACGATTCGGTTAACATATTGTACCCTTCAAGCATAGTGCCTGTATATTCAAGCCCGTTATTTATGGCCTTGCAATGAGTTATAATTGTTGGAATATAATAATCTGCATCGCTAAGCAATTGCCAAATCTTTTCACCGTTTTTATAATTAAGCGTATATATACTGTAATCAGACATATAGCAGTAAATCACGCCGTCCTTTTCGGTTAAAAAATAATTACACTCACCCTCTTTTCCAATCTCACTCATATCAAATGCGGCGTTGTCTTTTTGCCACCAAAACTCTATTATAGTGTTACCAAAAAGACTTACCTTCAAGCTTACAAGAACAGCATTATTATTACATATTTCTGAATGAACCTTAATACCGTCTATCACATAATCACTGTTACCAATAATCGGACCATTCATATCTTTATCACAATAAAACGATGGTCTCGTTTTAAGCATACCGTCTTTAAACCACATATTAACACAGTCGGTCATTTGGTTATCTTTTATGCCGCTTAAACCGTCACGCAAATTAAGACCGCCCGATAATTGCGGTATGTTTACCTCGCGACGTGGCTGTTTGTTAATTGGGGGATATTTCATTTTTTCACTTCCTATTCAATTATATTTCGGGACGCGGTAAAACGTTTTTTACCTTGTCATACCGTGTAAGACTTGCCCTTTTGGCATTATATAACGAAGCAAAATACTGCTGTTGATCACCATCATTTTCACTGCGTGAAATATGCATTGCAACGCCGTATAAAAAGGTATCCTGCAAAGCGTTTTGCGGTATATCGATATCATCCTCAAGGGTTTTTATGGGCTTAAAATCGCCCGTATTAAATACGTGCCATAAATCACTGTAAACCAAATTCAAAATAACAATCGCACCGTTTATCACACGCTGGGTCAACTCAGCATTACCGTCGCTATCGCTGTAGCCAAGCATTTTAAGCGCATTATTTAATAATTCGCTCGCTTTCATAATCTTCATCCTTTCTTTAATTCATTTTAAATGCTTCTTGCGTATTAATGTTTGCGCTGTCGCGTATCATTTGCATAGCATATTCTTGATCCTCCGGCGGTAGATTCATTAATTGCTCATATATTTGCGGGTTATTTGCCTGTAAATCAGCAAGCAATTCACCGTTGGTTATACTATTGGTCGTTGCCTCTTGCGGCATATTTATTGCCTGTGCCTGCTGTTCTTGTTGTTTTCTTGCGTTTATAAGACCATTAACGTCGGGAATTAATCCTTTTGGCAAACGTTCAAGATACTCGGTAAAGCTTATCATGCCACTTGCCAACAAATTACCTAAATTAGATATCGACACAGCCTCGCTCCAAAGAGTTGATGCGCCAACATCTATTTTAGCGGTAATAACCAAGTCTTTATAGCGGTCAGCATCGAAAACTATGTAGCTTATGTTGCCATTGTCATTAATTTTTATCGATCTTTTTCCGTACATAGTTATCCAAAAATCCGCCCATATGCGCGCAACGTCCTCGTTTGCGCTGTAAAAACGGTTTTGATACATCTGCATGGGTGCAAGCGCCGCTTCGCGCGCCTGTACAATAGCCGTTGCATTGTCAGGACGCAAATTACCAAGCGCCGCATCGTTTGCGCCGTTATCAAAAAGAATGTTTTGAGCAAATGCATCGGTAAAATTAATAAATGCCGCGCCATAATTCGGCGGCGTAACATATCTTATTGCGCTCACCAT
Organism: Acutalibacteraceae bacterium; assembly: GCA_045534895.1. Lineage (GTDB taxonomy): Bacteria > Bacillota > Clostridia > Oscillospirales > Acutalibacteraceae > UBA737. The sequence goes on along the minus strand of JAZSKN010000033.1, from coordinate 54,184 downwards.
ATCCTCGGCGTTACCGTAAATTTTTATAACCTCGGCGGGATCATTTGAAATACCGTCGGGTATAAGATCACCGTTAATAATGGTTTTTGGCATGCCGGTATTTTGCATAGCCCACACCGATATCGAATGCGCCTGATTTAGCGCGATTTGGTTTGGTATTTGGTAACTTACCTCACTGTCACCATATGCACAGCTTTTTCTTCTTTCCCAAACAAATTTTGCTATTGGGTAACGGTGTATCAGCAAATTCCATTCGGGTCTTACAACGGCGTTTTTTGTTACGGTTTTACCGTAAACGGTATGGTTGCCGTTATCATCATATTTTTTGTACAGCTTTGTAATAACAGTAACTCGGTTTGAATCATTTGGCTCGTCCTCGCCGCGATCACCAGCATTGCGGTAATAACCGTCTGTGCCGTCGGGTAAAATATTCTCTATAGGCTGACCGTAAAGCTCTGCCTCGCGCCTTACCGCATCTACGTCTAATCGACGCGCAATTATAATATATGGCTGACTTTCAACGTCCTCATTATTAGGGTCACCAAAAACCACGTTTTCAATATCTAAAACCTCACAGGCAATATCACCCGTAATTGCCACCTTTCTTTCCATATCGGCATAAAGACCGGTTTTAATTTTGCTGTCCCAATATGTATACAAAATACCCGTGCCCGAAATATACGCATTTTTAAGCATCATATCCTTTTTATCGTCATATTTAAGGCGTTCGGCAGTTATTTTAAAATAATTGGTTAATGCGCCCATAATAACCGATATTTCGGTATCGTTTACTTTTTCTTCGGGTAAATTGCCTTGCATCATTTGCGCTTTTACATCCGATATTGCCTCAATATCTGTAACATCGGGCACACCCTCTGCGCTATAATTTACTGCGATAGGAGCGCTACCTACGGTCGCCATTTTATATTCACCAATTCTTTTAATTATATTTCTTCGCGTAAGCGGCTTTTCGTTTCCGGCGGTTACACCGTGCCACTGATCACCAACAAAAAATCGCTCGTTTATTCTTGCTTGGTCGTGAATACCCTTGTCGCCAATACTGTTTTTGTATTGCTGACCGTTTTCATACTCTGACCAAATTGTTTTTACATTTAATTTAATATTGTTCATTTAATCATCCTTTTTAAAAATTATAAGCGGTCGCCCAATTGACAACCGCTTATTTGACTAATACTGTTTAATTGTTATATGGTTATAAATCCCCGAAATCACTTCATTTGGATTTAGTTTATTGTTTTGATTATTTGTCGAAACACTTGGCGAAAGCTCAAATATACCCGAAGACAATCCACCAAGCAACGCAGAATATGTAACACTCGTCGCACTTTTTAAATCCCAAAATTAAAAGACAAGGCTTCCACCCTGTCTTTTTCAATATCACACATATTTAATTCTTTGAATTTTTAACTTCCTCATACCACTCAACAAAAATATCAGGTGATGATTTAGTTTTATGATTCAACCATTGATTGTCGTATTTATACTTAGCATCAAGTGAATTTTGCTTGACGTTATATATCATCTTAATTTGAGTTGGCATTGGTCTATCGTATTCGATGCAAAGCTTTTTTAATTCACGCACATCGTTTATCAATATATTTAAACACGTGCTTTCATTTTGAGGAATAGCAGTGCTTCTAAAAGAAACATCATTAACTTGCTGTTTTTGTACAATTCGTCCATCAATCTCATAAAAATAATCACTATGAATCATTCTACCTTCACAACAACAATATATGTATATTGTATCTGCCTGATACTCTACGTATTCCATACAGATGCCCACCATATCCGCTTGCAATTCCGAAAAATAATCTTCAAAAACTTTAGCCATATCTATTTCCTCCATCAATTCTCTATGGTTGTTTGCGTTTTAATTCCGTCAATAGTGTAATTAACAATAAATGAGGACGGCCTCATACTATTACCTTCATATTGTACTTTAATATCGACGCCAACTTTTTGTCCGCTATCTAACGCTCTAGCCCAAATGTTTTCTATTTTTTTATATTCGCTTAAATTTACAAGTCCTGACTGCGAAACAATATTATCTATATCCGGTGAACCACCATATCGATCTCCTATCAAATGACCGGCATGATCGCCAATTTCTTTACCAAGCGAATTAGCATTATGTTTTAAGCGCTCATCTCTTTCAGTATATTGTAATTCATCAGTATGTAAATCGACTATTCTTCCTGATTGATCGGTTGCATAAATATAGTCATACTCACCGGACTTATATTTTACATTCGGCTTTAACTTGTCATTAACCAAATGGCTACCATCAGTTATTATATTATTGTCATTATACCAGTTATCCCCAACATTTTCAACACTTTCCAACTGACTTTTTTCGACAATATTTTTATCTCTTTTTGGTGAATCCTCCCAAATCCCCGAAATCACTTCATCGGGATTAATTTTTGGTGTGGTTTTTTCTAAATTATAATCAAAAAAAGAAGCATTCTCTTCTTGCGAGCTTGCTTCTTTACTTATGTAATCATTATTGACTTTTTTTACGTCCTGTGATAAACTAAATTTGGAAGACGGAGAAGGAAGGTCGGTTTTAGCCGTTACCTCGGGGGGCTTATCTGCTGCATCGGGGACTTGCGTAACGTCTTCTCTATTTTTACTCAAATATGCAGATTGTACCCATAGTTTATTGTTTTTGTTTTCAAAAATGGCTTCTACTACATAGTAGGTGCCGTTTATTTTTTTGCTATATCTTATTTGCGGTGCCGGACTATTGTTTTTATTTGCAAATCCCGTACTATAAGATTGCTTGCCATCTTCTATTATCAATTCAACCGCATCGTAATTATTTATAACCCAACCAATACGAGCTACATCGTCAACATTCGACATCGTATTATCTTGCTGTCCCTTTTCGCCATGTCGTTTAAGTATATGCCTTATCCCATCACTGTTTATATTATGTGTGTAACCCTGAACATCAATACCAAGCAAATTTTTAATATCATCCGCTTCGCGTGCGCTTACCTCTGAAATCTTATAGCGTTCAAATTTCTTACTACCGTTTTTTACACGAGCAACAAAATCATTTAATTCACTATCAACAGAATTTAAAAACGACTTAACACTCGTCGCACTTTTTGAATCCCAAAATTAAAAGACAAGGCTTCCACCCTGTCTTTTTTTAAAATGCTTGTTCAGGTAACACGGAGGACGGTTAGCGTGTTAATCCCCTGTGTTACTAATATTCTATCGTTTTGAGGTTCCATCCGGTAAAACATAATCTATAATATTAACTGTTTCTTTTTTTAAATTCACTTCAACCACAGCAAAAACCGTCCACCCTAAGTGATCGGGTTTTAAATCAGGCCTTTGATCTTCATCTTCATATAGACACGAAAAAATGAGTTTATCACCTTCTCTTCTCCTACATATAGGCGCATCTTTATGTTTTTTTACATACTCAATTCCAAAAATCTCAGCAATTTTCTTTAAACCTTTAATAATTGCTACATCTTCACTTAGCATATTAATCCTCCCTGAGTAATTCCGCATAAAATTCCAAATCCAAATCATCAAGTTCTTTTCTTATAATATCTATATCAATGATTCCGTTACTATTATATGTTGCAAATTTACCATCGGGAGAAACAATATAAAATTGTTTTTGCCAATACATCTGCTTGGCTAAATTAATATCCTCTTTTGAAACCCTAAAATCATCAATAAAAGGATGTGAATGGCAATTTAATATTCCTTTGTTTTCTCTAATTTTTTTAAACATTTCACTAGAAATTGGCGTACCTTTATTGTCTCCCTTTATAATGTAGTTATTATCTCCTATGGTTATTGATGCAAATTCAGTTCCTGATTGCCTTGACATTAAACTGATATCAGAAAAACTTGGTGGTTCTTTCACTTCTAAAATCTCACCATAATCTTTTAATTTGTATAGATATTGATTTATAAATTGCGGAATATTATCTGCAGAATATGGTTTGGCTTTTCCGCCACTATTTCCGCTCGTTAATAATCTTATTTCACTGTTATTATACAAATCATTACTATTGTTGTCAAATGTTTCCAACTGACTTTTTTCGACAATATTTTTATCTCTTTTTGGTGAATCCTCCCAAATACCTTCAATAACTTCATTTGGATTAAGCTTATTATTTTTAATATTTGATGAAACACTCGGCGATAACTCAAATACACCAGAAGATAATCCGCCCAATAAAGCAGAATATGTTACGTCGGCCCAGTTAATACCACCCCAACAGACACAAGGGCAGGCACAATAGAACCGTCCCCTTGTGTCCTAAAGATCACCTGGAATTTCCTCGTTATATAATTCTTCATAACTCACCCTATATCGCTCGCTCCAATACCATTTACTATACACCACAACATCTAACGGTATACCTAACATTTTAACAATTTCTGATTCTTTTTGATCAAAAAATAGCCAATAATTAAAAAAAGTATTCACCTTTTTATCAGAAAATTCATTTTTATATTCGTAATCTGTTTTATCAATTAATTTATCAACATTGTCTCTTATTATTTCAATAATTACTCCTACTCTGGATAATACATAACTATTATATCCAAATCTTTTTCATTAAAAATCCAACAATTATATTAAATTATAAAATCCTCACAACGATGCATAAATCGCTTAAATGTTATCGCGTCTATAACTTGCATTTTCTTTTCGTTTGGCGCCTTATACAATATGTTACTTTCTCCGATTTTTTTATCTATATTTGATATAGTAGCATTTGAAGAAAATAATTTGGTTTGAATATTAAACATATTAAAAAATTCATTCATATCATTCGCAATAAAATAAGCATTCCTACCATCACCTGATAAACCACAAACACACATTGTATCATCCCACAAATAAATACCTTTTTGTTCACCTGCGCACAGATATACTAAAAAGTTATGATCTTGTGTATCACCTATTATGATGGAATTCTCAGGAATTTCATCACCATATTCATTATTCCAAAATAACAAACTTGAACGTTTATTTTTTTGGTTCCCATAAAGAACGTCTATCCATATTTTTTTATTTTTTACAACTATATAATGTTCATCTTCAAAATCAAAACGTCCGCCATTTGTATTAATCAAAAAATCTTTATATTCTTGTGGCACTTGAAAACCTAATATTCCATCCAATTGATTAACCATAGAAACATCTAATTTTCCATACTTATTAAAAGCCATAACTAATCTCCTTTTTTATTTTTTGAAATTGCACCAATATGAGTAAATTGTTTATGAATATTTGCATCTATTTCTTGAAGTTTATTACTGTTTGCCGGGTGATGCCATTCTGTATTTGGGTTTTGCTGCACTAATTCTTTTGCTTTTTTCTTGTCTGCTTCGCGACTTACAAATTCTCCAACATCGACTTCTTGAATAACTAAGCCTGCTCCCTTAAAATCTGGATATCCATCTACATATTTAACACTTATTCCATCAGTGTTTGTATATATCCAATTTCCATCATTTGCAATTTCTATAATTCCGCCATTTTGCATCCACCTCTCTGGCACAGGAGAATACAATGGCTTTGTTTTCAAAACATCTTTTGTCAAATCATCAAGCGTTAGAACCTTTGTTTTCTCTATTATACCATTTTCTTTTGTCTTTTCAACACTTTCCAACTGCCCTTTTTCGACAACATTTTTCGATTTATTTGGTGAATCCTCCCAAATCCCATCAACAACTGCTACTTCATCAATTGAACTGTTATTATTTTTCATTTGGTTTTCTTTAATGTCAGCATTAATTTTTTTCTTAATCTCCGACGCCATAATAGTTCTCGGCAACACAGCATCCATCGTTGTCGAAAGTTTTCCTACCAAATAATTAAATGTCTCTCTGCTCGTATTTTCACTTGTATTAATCAGTTCATTATATGTTTTATGTATACTTTTCGAAAGTTCTATTTCACTTTGACTTAATTTGTCATATTGTTTTATAAGACTATACACTATATACCTATTATTTCGATTTAACTGTTCACCTATTTTTGTATATATAAACCTTTGTGATTCAAGACTTTGTTCGAAACCGTCTATCATCATATTTGCTACTGCATCATTAGAAGTATCGCCTTGTAAAACTTTTTTTGCCGATTTATATAATCTTATGCCTTCGCCATTCGAAATTTCTTTTAAATACAATGCAACATTTTTTGAGTCAATGTTTAGATTGTTAAATAATTTATTATAATACTCTCCAACTATTCTTCTTTGTTCTATACCCTCTATGGTACTGTTTATAAACATACCGGTTGTTACACCTGCCGATACAAACCCAACCATACCATCATACAATGCATTTTTCATTGCGTTTAATTGCTCATTTTTATTTGATGACAATATAGATGTAGCATCTACGCCTAAAATTAATTCTTGCATAACTGGTGATAAAAGCCCTTGTATAGTTTCCTCAACAAACTCTCCCGTGCTATTTGACAGTATATACACTCCGCCCAATAGCATTTTGTTGGAGATGTTTTTGGTTAACATCTTAAACATAGCATCGGTAAATTCACTTCCCGTATTCGCCGCAATATTCTTATCACCACTCAAAAGTTTTTCCATACACAACTCAACCGAGGTATTCATTCCGGCGTATAGCCAATATCGCCATTCTTCAACATCCGGTGCCATTTCCACTGCTTCACGATACGAACTTCCAAAAACGGACAAGCCACTAGCCACCATAGAAGCGCCACCACTTACACCGCTTAACAACATTGGTATAGTATTATTGGCCAGATTTACTGTTGTGTCCTGTACAAACTTATTAAACTTCATATCATTTTGCACAAAATATTCACCAACAGCACTATTCGCAATTTCGTACATGCTTTTGGGTTCATTTTTAATTACATTAGACCCTCGGTTACCGGTCAAACCCTTGTGATATGCGTCCTCGGTTAAGAAAATCTCTGCAGTATTAATGCTATCTTGGAAATATCTTGTGAATCCGGTGTTGATATATAACTGCATTTGATTAAATGTTTTATTAATTCCAGTATCGTATATCGCATCATTATATAAGGATATTGCGGCGATTGTATTCATATTTTCTTTGTTTTTCTTTATATCGCTACCCAAAGCATATTTATTTTCAAGAATGCTTTTTTGTATGTGCCGTCGCGTTTCATAATTAGAAATATCTGTTTTTTCCTCTTGAGTCAGCGGTATATTATTTTTTTGCTTTTTTCTTGCTTTCTCTGCAGTATCGCGAGCATTTATATTCTCTGGATTATCTTGCGCCAAAAAGTCAATAATTTTATTCGTGTTTCCTTCCGTATAATTTTCTCCGCCGTTTTCTGTTAACAACAATCGTTCATTTAGACTTATCGCATCACCGTTATCAAATTTAATTTTTGCATTATAAATATCATTCTCTTTTTTTAGTTGTGTTGCAAGCTCATCCATATTCACAACGCCATTGAGCCATTTAATTCTCAATTCGGATTCTATTTCGCTATCTGCAATCAAATGACTGTTCTTGCGTTTTTTCTCTATGTTTTTCACATTTATAACATCAAGTTTATATTGTAAGCTTTTGATATATTCATCTTTTTTCCGTGCTTCTTCTAAAATATTTTGTTGCTCTGTAGTCAGTTGAATATTATTTTTCGACAAAACATTTGTATCAAGCTTCACACCACCTGTAGCCGCATACTCCATTGGGTGCTCTGCTTTAAATCTCGCACGTTCAGCATCATTTTTCCATCCAAAAGTCTGTGCCGGTACATCAACCGATAATCTACCATCCTTAACCGCCGCAAAAGGAATTTGTGCACTCGTTCCACTTTTTTCTGTAATATTCTTAACCTTTTCTACTTCTTCCTCTTTACCGCTTATACTGTTTTTTACTGTCCTAAAAATATCACCAAACTGATATCCATCTTCAAACTCTCCTGTTTGATACCATTTTTTCTTCTCTTTTCCCATTACTACATATCTTCATCCTCTCTAAAAAAGCCTTCTCCTTGAGGAGAAGGTGTCACATAGTGACGGATGAGGTGTCGTTGCGAGCTACCTCACCACGAAACAACCGACAATACCCTTTTACCCTCGTTCGCCTACGGCGAACACAACAATTCTTCATTTTTCATTTTTCATTTAAAAAAGCGGTCGCCACACGGCAACCGCTTTTTTAACATCTTATTCGCCACTAATTGCAAAAACAAGGTCCTTTTTATTTTCGGTAACAAATAGATCATAATATAGTCTAAAGTTAATCTTATATGCATCCATATCCTGTACCATATCGGGTGTGTAGATGTCTACCTTATCTACCTTTTTTACAAGTGATGCCGCACCCTTTGGCATTACAATAGCCTTAATATAGCCCGCATCAGCACTTGCCGCAAAGCCCGTATCATTAAAGCTGTACTCGGTACGCATACGGTCTGCCGCTACAGGAATAATAGCGCAACCGTTAAGCTCTTTTACCTTAACGTTTACAGCGCCCTGCTCAAATTCGTTTACGGTAATGCTGTGCTGAAGCTTGTCGCTTGTCATAAGCGCGGCATACATAACAGGGTCTACAAAAGCCACCATTTTTTCGTTTGTGTAGCCGCTTGCCGCCTCAGCCTTATTAATGCATTCAAGCATTGTTTCAACCACTGCAGTGCTGTCATAGGTATCTACATGGTTCTTTTCGTTTGCAACGTTGTAAAGCTTTGAAAGCACATAGGCATCTATTTCGGGATTCACCTTTGTTCGAGTGTATTCGCCAACCATTTTACCCACAAGCGAGGAAACACCCATTTCGTCAGCATCCTGCGCATCAATAATTAACTGCTTACTGCGTTCCTGATTAAGCTCGTAAGCGGTGTATGTAAAGTTTGTGCCACCCTTAGAGTAACCGTCCTTTCGGCTATAGTCACCCAGACCGTCAAAGTCAATCTGTGGCATATTTACCGTTTTTGCGCCTGTGAAGCGCGCCTTAAACTTACCGTCGGCCAAAAAGCCTGTCTTAGATTCCTGAACTATCATCTTATCAAGTTCGTTTGCATATTTACTTGCGTGTTGAATTGTATTTGTCATAATTTTTCATCCTTTTCTTTCTTTATTTGCTCCACAAGCCGTTTAGAAAGCTTTTTTCGGCCGATGACATTGTGTCACCGCCGCTTCGCATTTCGCCCAAGCTTGCTTCGCTTGCCGTTTTTTGCGTTTTTTGCGCGGCATTAATTTTATTTTGTTCTTTGTATAAATAGCACAGATAAGCCGAAAATAAATCCTTTTTTCCGCTTGCCGCCTCAATAATCACCTCATTCGGAAGATTACAATAATCAGGCGCATTGGGCATTTCTTGTTTTAAATTTATATATTGATCTGCCAATTTTAAATTTATATCTGCATTACTATCCGCCGCCAATTTACCCTTTTCTTGTTCGGTAATTAATTTTTTATATTCATCGGATTGTTTTTCGCGATATATTTTTAAACCTATCTCAACCTCGTCACTACCACTGCCATACATTTTTTCAAGCATATTTTTATAATCCGCTTCGGGAGCGGATACTATATTTTCTACAAGAGAATTAACGTCTGTGTTTTTTATCTTAGCCAGATATTCAAGCTTGGCTCGCAGCGATTCGGTGTGCATACCCTTTTGTATAAGGTTTATTGCCTCTTGCTTTGTAAAGTTTCTGTTTTGGTGATTATACTGCACTGTAATAAAAGGCTCCGGTGCAGTTAAGTTTTCTGATACCGTACTCTGTGCCGCCGGCTCGCCGGTATCTCGCGCAATATCTTGTGCGGTACAGGTTTCATCGTTTGGTGTAACGGGTTGTTCTGTATCACAGTCAATATTTTGGGGTTGTGTTTCTTCGCAGTAAGGCGTGGTGACCTTAGCGCTGTTGTTTTCAATGTTTTCCATTTTTTCTCCTTTATATTAAAGCCCTATGGTAAAGGGATTAATTATTTTATTTAATTATCAATTTGCGGCGCACTGCCATCATATTCTAAAAATCTTTTCCATTCTTTTTTTGCCTTTTTTTCTTCAATAGTTTCTTCAATAATTTTATTACTGCGAAGCTGCAGATTTTTCTTTTCGCGAATGTCCTCGGCTTTATAGCCAATTAAAAACCCTATTGCAAAAAGTGAAAAGGTTATTAATGCAAACAATAAAAAGCAAATAATAACCAAAATCATAAAGGTTGTATTACTCATATTTATCATCCTTAATTCAAATTATATCTTCTATTTTAAGAGCATTTTTTTGTAAAATGCTTGTGTGCGTTGTTTTTTTATTTGCGTTAATGTTAGGATTTTGAGGTCTAAAATATCTAACGTCATAAAAGGCGTATCGCAGCGCATCCATAAGATGATTATTTTTGTCCTCTACTGTATTTAAACCATTTTCAGCCTTGTCTTGCTTCCAACAGTAGCTTGATAACTCGGCAAAAGTATTTTTACAGCGTGGTGATACATAAATTTTATACTCTTGTATTTGTGATATGCCATTTAAAATCGAATCCTTTCCCTTAACGCTTGGCATTATTCGTGATATGCCCATTCTCTTTAAATCTTCGTTAGATTTTGGCTCGGCGCAGTCGGCTCGTATTCTTTCTTTGGCAAAGCCCTTTTGTTTTATCATTTTTGCGATATCACTGTTAAGCATCTTGGTCTCATAATGCTCGTCATATATATAAATCTCTTTAAGCGTTGGTTCAACAGCAAATGCAATAAAAGCAGTCGGGTCATTTGTATAACCGTAGTCAAGCCCAAAAAAGTGCTTAATTTTCCAGTAATCTATTGTGTGAGGAGTATTGTCTTTTATAAACTGCAAGTTACCCTTGTTATCAAATTTAAAATCTAAAGGCTCAAAATTTTCATAAACAAGTCCGTCGGATACCCCCCATTCGCCAAGTCCGGCTACCAAATAACGCCTATAGTTAGTTTTTTTCATTTGTTCAAAGATTTGTCGGTCGGTTTCATCTAAAAATTCGTTACATAAATAGTTTTTAGAGTAACACGAAACTCCGCTTTTTTGTGTGTCAAAAAAACGTTTTTTAAGCCAATGACTTTCACTCCAAGGATTAAAGGTAATTGTTGTTTGCTTAAACAAATGCGATGGTACAACACCACGCGGAACCGAAAGGTCCAGCTTGTCAAAATCGGCTTCACTGCCTATTTCAAAAGCCTCTTCAAGCCATACCCAACATAAGTATCCCTTTGAAACGGTGGTTGACGCTAATTTTAGTACGTCGTCAAGACCTCTAAACAGTATCTTTTGCCCCGTTGGCTTATAGGTCATCTCCATAGGCGAAATTGTATTTTGCCATAAATGTGATACACCTAATTTTTGTTGCGCCCATTTAAGCTGTGCAAAGGTACTGTCACGATGAGTGTTAAGCACCGCGCGTACTACAAGCAAATTGCTGTCAGGATACTTCATAATTCTACAAATATAATTAAGCGCCGTAGTGGTGCTTTTTTTACTGCCTTTACCGCCTTTAAGTACACGGTAACGGTTTTGGTCAAACCAAAACTTTTTATATCCTCTGCCCACAATGTTGGGCAGATAAAAAACATTACTCTTCAATTTCGTCTTCACCCGATATAAATACTACCCCACCACTTTGTTCACTGTCTTGATTTTGTAGGTTTTTTAGGTCAAAAAACAGTTTTAACGCCTGAGCATTTCCCTTTTTAGCCGATTCAACAACCGCTTTCCATACACCTACAAGCTCACTTTCGGTATAATCTTTTATTAAATGCTTTATATAATCTTTAAATTCTTTTTTTTCGTGCCATTTATAAAAAGTCGAGCGCGATATACCTAATTGTTCGCATAACCTGCTTATATTACCGTCAAAGTCCGGACTTACAAGTCTTTTGGCGCATTTAATCATTTTAGGCGGCAGGGTTGTATTCTTTTTATTTGCCATAAAATCACCTCCTTGTTGTCAAAATTAAAAGCGTATGAGTACAACATACGCTTTTAGTGGAATTGGGTTATTTTTCCACATTGATATGATATCACACTTTTTACTGACATTCACTGACACATATATCAGGCAGATTAATTAACGCCTTTTTATATATGCGATATATTTGCCGTTCACTGTAATTAAGCTTTTCCGATATTTCTAAAAATGAAAAACGGCTTCTGTCACCGTATTCATCAATCTCGCCTAAATATAAAAGTCTTAAAAGCTGTTGCTGTGTAAAATCGGTGAGCGCGTTAATTGCAAGTTCAATTTTCATACGTAAATCATAAAGAATATCAAGTTCTTTTTTTATAAGCATATCCCAATTCTCTGCGCGCTTTTCAGCAGTAACCTCAACAATAGAGCCTTTGTTTTTACTACCCTTTATCTTTTCTTCAAAATCAACACTGTGATATTTTTCGCAATATTTGCTTTCCTCTTTAGATCTTCGCAGCTGTTCAATACGCTCGTCAATTTGTCCGTATTTTCGTAGTATTTGCTTTTTTTCTTCTATTGTCAAAATTCTTTTTCCTCCTACTAATTTCCTCAACCATAGCAACAAATTGACCGTATGTTTTATACTGACTGTGTGTCTTGTTGTAATTGGCTCGTATTTTTTCAATTAAGGCAATGCTTTTACACTTTTTTACCTTCAAAAGCATAAGACATTCTTCGCACAAGCCATGTGCTGAAATTTCTTTTGAACATATGCATTTTTCTATAGTTTTCATAATCCACCCTTTAAATAAATTAATATCCTTTCAAAATCATTGCGCGTTGTCATAGTCAAAATTTTTTGTTGCATACTTAAAGAAGTAAATTCAAACATCTCTGTTATAATTTCGCACAGTATGTCTAATCCGTTATTAAAATTCTCATTATTGCACCCAACACCTAAAAGGTCGGTTAACTCACTTTTAAAAGCGTTAAAAAACATTATTGCTGCAAGTAAACGATCTGCAAACTCAAGCTTGTCAGCCTTTAAATTAAATTCCACAAAATTTGCTTGCTTACATTTAGGGCAATATGCTACCCTTTCATATGGCGGTGCATCAAAGCCATGCCTTTCCTCATAAATTTTTGCATTTTTAAAATATGTATCACAATTAATACATCTATATACTTTGCTAATTTTCAATTCCTCCTTGGATGTATATAATACATTTGTATCTTTTGAAGATACAAAGAGATTAAAAAAATATTTGCGCGCATTTTATGTACAATTTTCTTTAAAAAAACAACCTCTTGTATCTTTTTGCGATACAATAATAACACAAATTTTTATTCTTGTCAAGCGTTTTGTATCTTTTTTTTAGATTTATTTATCTTTTCCTTGACATTGTGATAAATTTAAGATACAATACAAGCAGAAAGGACTGATATTATGAATATAGGCGCTCTTATTAAAAAACTACGTACCGAACACGGCTTTTCACAAGAAGAGCTTGGTTCTATGCTTGGCGTTCAACGCGCCGCAGTTCAAAAGTGGGAGTGTGGTACAGTAAAAAACCTTAAAAGAGAAACCATAAAAAAACTGTCTGAGATTTTTAACGTTCCCCCATCTTCTTTTATAGATGATGATTATTTATCATATACCAATGTTATTTCTTTTCCAAAAATGAACCGTATTCCAATTGTGGGTACCATTGCTTGCGGTACACCTGTGCTTGCAAATGAAAATCTTGAAGGCGAAGTTACCGTACCCGAAAATATATGCGCTGACTTTGCACTGCGATGTAAAGGTGACAGTATGATCGATGCTCGTATTCATAACGGCGATATTGTTTATATACGTCAACAGCCTACAGTAGAAAACGGTGAAATTGCCGCTGTACTTATTGATGAAGAGGCAACGTTAAAGCGTGTTTATATATCCGATAACACAATTACACTTGTTGCCTGCAATTCAAAATATCAACCGTTTGTATACACCGGCGAGCAGTTAAACCAAATTCGCATTTTGGGCAAGGCGGTAGGCTTTACAAGTGTAATATTATAAGTTATAAAACAAAAATTCGGCGGTCTTACGATAAAGTAAGACCGCCGATTAATTATATTTTTTTATCGCTGTACACGACCTGAACCGTCGCCGCCTGCAAGTTTTTCAACCTCAGAAACGCTAACACGGTTGTAGTCGCCTTCAATAGAATGCTTAAGAGCCGATGCTGCAACAGCAAATTCGATAGCCTCTTGTGTAGACTTACCTGTAAGTATTGAATAAATAAGTCCACCGCCAAAAGAATCACCGCCGCCAACACGGTCAACAATGTGCAAGTGATATGATTTAGAGAAGCAATAGTTTTCGCCGTCGTAAAGCATACCTGCCCAGTCATTGTCACTCGCAGATATAGAAGAACGAAGTGTTATTGCAACCTTTTCAAAGCCGAACTTGTCAGCAAGCTGCTTAGCAACCGATTTATATCCCTCGTGATTAAGCTTACCGCCATAAATATCGGTACCTTCTGCCTCAATGCCAAATACGTCCTTAGCATCCTCTTCATTAGAAATGCAAACATCAACATATTGGCAAAGGTCGGTCATTGCAGCGCGAGCTTCATCACGTGTCCAAAGCTTACCGCGGTAGTTAAGGTCACAAGAAATCTTAACACCCTTTGCTTTAGCTGCGATACAAGCCTCACGGCAAATTTCTACAACATTGGGACCAAGGGCCGGTGTAATGCCTGTAAAGTGGAACCAGTCAGCACCGTCAAAAATCTTATCCCAGTCAAAATCTTCTTTAGTAGCCTGCTGAATAGCAGAATACTTACGGTCATAAATGCATACAGAGCCACGCTGTGATGCGCCTTTTTCAAGATAATAAATACCAACGCGCTCGCCACCGCGAGTAATGTTTGAAGTATCAACACCGAAACTGCGAAGCGAATCAACAGCAGCCTGACCTATAGCGTGCTTAGGAAGCTTGGTTACGTAAGCGCTGTCCATACCATAGTTTGCAAGCGAAACAGCAACGTTTGCTTCGCCACCGCCAAAGGTTGCTTGCATTTGGTCATTTTGAAAAAAACGATAATAACCGTTAGGTGCCAAACGCAACATAATTTCACCAAAAGTAATAATTCTTGCCATTATCCTCTAATCTCCTTTAAAAGTTCTACAGCTTCACGTGTAAGCTTTTCAATTTCATCAAATTTACCATCGGTAATCATATCGCCGGGAACCATCCAGCTACCGCCGCAAGCAAAAATTGCTTTACAGTTTAGGTATTCTGCAAGGTTTTTAGGACCAATGCCACCTGTAGGCATAAATTTAATTTTAGTATATGGAGCCGCCATTGCCTTAATCATCTTAACACCGCCCGCAGCTTCTGCAGGGAAGAATTTAAGATAGCTTAAGCCTAATGACATTCCCATTTCAACCTCGCTTGGAGTGCAAACACCGGGAATTACGGGATAGCCTTTTTCGATACAGTGTTTAACAACAACAGGATTAAGACCCGGACTTACAATAAATGATGCACCGGCGGCCATCGCAGCATCTGCCTGTTTTGGTGTAAGTACAGTACCTGCAGCAACCAAAAAGTCGGGATACTCGCTCGCTATAAGGCGAATAGCCTCTTCTGCGGCATCGGTTCTGAATGTTACTTCAGCACAGCACAAACCGCCTTTTTTAAGTGCGGCAGCAAGTGGCACCGCGTCTTTTGCATTGTCGATCTTGATAACAGGCACGACGCCAATATCACTAATTTTTTTAATTAAATTTTCCATTATTTATTCCTGCCTTTACAAGAAAATATTAAAGTTTTAATTATTAAAAACCCTTATAATTTTACCACATATAAACGAGTTGTCAATGTATAAATTACAACTTTTGTATGTTTATTCGGCATTTTCACCCTCAGTTGCAGTTCCGCCCTCTTCGGGTTTAGATGTTTCTTCGGGTTTGCTGGTTTCCTCGGGCTTAGAAGTTTCTTCAGGTTTTGATGTTTCAGCCGGCTTAGAGGTTTCTGCAGGTTTTGAAGTTTCTTCAGCCTTTTTGTTTTCTTCTTCCTTTTTAGCTTCCTCCTGCTTTGCTACCTCTTCAGGTGTGCCAAGCACAGTACCCGAATGCTGTTTACATACAGAAGGTATATTACCCTTTGTATACCAACCAATTGCCTTTGATTCACAAGCGTTTGTAGCAAGCAAACCTGTAGATGTGCAATAATATCTATCAACAGCGTAGCTGCTTTCTTCAAACTCTTTCGCGGCAAGACCTGAATGCACCTTAGACATAACGGCGCCCCACATTTTACGGGCAATAGCGCTATCAGATACACCCTGCTGATTATCATAACCGCACCAGCAAGACGCCACATAATATGGCGAACCGCCAACAAACCACAGGTCGTTAGCATTGTTAGAGGTACCTGTTTTTGCGTATATTTTCATATTTTTAATAAAGCCTGCCGCGCCCTTACCTGTACCGTTCGCACCATAAACAACCTGCTGTAGCATTTTGTTCATTACAGTAGCTGTATCTTCGCTTATGGCTACCACCGGTTTAACCTGCTCATACGAAAGCACAACATCATTGTGTTGATCATACACAGCATAATAAAACGTTGGTTTATAATACTTACCGCCGTTACCAAATATAGCGTATGCCGCCGCAGATTCCTTGGTAGTTATACCGCCGTTGGTACCACCCATTCCTAAAGGAGAAAGGTCTATATCGTTTTTATTAAGTGTAGTAATACCAAGCTTTTGAGTCAAGAAATCATAGCTTACTTGCGGGCCTAACTTATTTACAAGATATACCGGTATTGTGTTTATAGAGCGTTCAAGCGCATATTGCGCAGTTACACCGCCCCAGTACGAGCCATACCAGTTTTTAGGCGTCCAACCGTTATAGTTGGTTGCAGTATCATTAACTATTGATGAATAATTAATTATTCTGTTTTCAATCGCGGGTGCATATGCCGCAATTGGTTTCATTGTAGAACCGGGTTGACGCAACGCATCGGTAGCACGGTTAAAGCCTGTAAGTCCCAAATTGGTAGTCTTTTTACCAATTCCGCCAGCAAGGCCGCGTATTCTGCCCTTGTAGTCCATAATGGTAAACGAGCCCTGCAATTGCTCGCCGTTTTTACCCTTTATACCGTATTTTTCTGCATCTGAGAATACTTCATCTACAGTTGCCTGTATTTGTGTATCAAGTGTTGCATAAATTTTGTATCCACCGGTGTAAAAATTTTCTGCCGCATGAGCATCGTCCCAGCCGTATTTTTTGGCAAGGTCATTTGTAACCTCAACAATTAACGCGTCAACAAAATAGTTGTTAACCTCTTCTTCGTTAAGCTCTTCTCTTGAAGCCACAACATTAAGCTCTTCTTTAAGAGCGGCATCGTATTCTTCTTTAGTAATAAGCTTTTGCTCAAGCATAAAGCTAAGCACTATTTCGCGTCTATCTTTATTGTTTTCGGGATTATTTTCAGGGTCGTATATAGACGGTCCTTTTGTAATAGAGGCAAGGCTCGCACATTCAAGCAAAGTAAGCTCATTAACGCTTTTGCCAAAATAATAGTTCGACGCAACCTCTACACCATAGGTACCGTGACCCATTGGTATTGTGTTTAAATAACATTCAACTATAGTATTTTTTGAGTAGTTGCTTTCAAGATAACGCGCTCTCATAATTTCGCGAACCTTACGCATTGCGCTTTGGTCGCGGTCATTGGTAAGGTTTTTAACCAACTGTTGCGTTATGGTAGAACCACCCTGTTTTGAAGAATAAATCGGTATAAATACGTTAACAAGAGAACCAAAGGTTCTTTTCCAGTCTACACCGTAATGCGTATAAAAGCGTTTGTCTTCTATTGCAACAAAGGCGTCCAAAAGCTTTTGAGGAATACCGTCATAGGTTGTATTTTCTTTATCCTTGGCTGCTTTTTCATCATACGGTACCCATATTCGATTAAACTCACCGTGCAAGCGTTGGTACTCTACCCATTCGCCCTTAGCCTTATCTTCTACGTAAATTGTAGTGGTAAAGTTTAACTCTAAATCGTTAAGGTCATAGTCAATTTTACCGTCAACCATAGTAAAGGCATAAACCAAAAACGTACCTGCAACCAAGCTTACGGTAATAATGCCCACCAGCATTACCGTAAGAAACATTTTTAAAAATTTTTGTTTGCCACGTTTTTTCTTTGCCTTCTTTTGTCGGGCGTCATCAACCGCGCCCGAAGAAAAGCTGTTAAGGTCTAACGCTTCGCTTTTTTGCTCTTCAGGCTCACTGAAGCTAAATATATCTTTATCATCCATTATAAACACCTCCGTAAAAATGGACATACTTTTCATAATACAATCACATTATACACCATAATTTTCATTTTGGGTAGTTACAATTTTTTAACTAATATTAATAAACTATTAAGGGCATACTAAATTACAGTAAATATGAGGTGATTTAATGCAGTTTTTTATTAAAAGAGTTCTATTCCCCACTTTAATTTTTATATCCGTGTTTATCTTAATTTTGTTTTTCATTAGCGATTATCAGAATACAGAAGACAGCACCGCCTATATGCTCAAATCCTACAGAAACACAGTAGCACTATATAAAAACGACCAACTGATTCAAACCTACGACCATATAGTCCTCAATACCTTGCCTGAAAAAGATATACAAAGCTTCAACAGCGGCATATCGGTCACAACCCAAACCGCTGCCGAAGCCTACCTTGAAGACTTTGACTGATAAAAAAGCGGCATCACCCGATGCCGCTTTAATTATTTAACAATCTCCCACAAATCATCACGCGTTATCCCTGCACGCTCAGCCGCTCTTTCAAGCTTTGCGTGCGAGCCTATAAACATAGACGGCTCGTGTGCATCAGAGCCAAAGTGGAATTTGCATCCGCATTCCTTTGCTACCCGCAACATTTTTATATATATAGGTGACAAACCCTCATCGTCAAGTTCTACTGTATTTCGGTAAACGCAAGCGTGAATTTCGATACTTTTATTATTTTCGGCCGCCAATGTATAGCACTCTCTCAAGGTTTCGTCGCTTATACCGTCAAGTACTTCCTGCTGCCACGGCGCGCATATCGGATAAAGCGGGTGCGCAAAGCCCGTAGGCATCCCAAAATTCAATTTGCACGCTACCTTAAAATTTTCAATCATTATCTTCCGCGCCTTGTCAGGCGTAGACAAATCAAAATCACGATACCTATCCCTGAAATTAAAAATATGACTCGGCGCTAGCAATACGTAGTCAAAATTATGTGCCATTTCACAAGTTAAATACAGCTCTTTACCGTAAAAAATTTCAGCTTCACAGCCCACAAGAAATTGGATATCCGTTTGATTGCGCAACTTATCAATTTCGTGCTTTATCTGTAGGGTGTGATCAACACCACCCCAATCATACAAATGATTTGATACCCCTAAAAGTTCAACACCCTCAGCCTCGCAAAGTGACAGATAAGACTCCACCGCAGTAGTTTTAGGTGCGCAACAAGATAAATTTGTATGTAAATGCAAATCGGACTTGCATAATTTATCAACAATCATTGATTCGCCTTTTTCTCTTTTGAACGGTAGTAAAAATAAAGTATTAGGTCGGTAGTTACCATAACAAAATTAAGTATATAAACCGCTAAACCAAAATAAAAAATCCATGGTTTTGTTCCACCAATAGCAAGAGTAATAAACTTACTTGCAATACCTGCCACATAACCGGTATCAATAAGCAGTAAAAACAAAAGGCTTTTTCCCTTGGTTGATTTATTTTGTAATGTCTTCATAATATTGTTTGGCCATGAAAAACCAAATAATGCAATCATTGCTGTTTCTAAAACAAGTGCTAAAATTTCCATAAAAATTATTCTCCTTTAAGCACGGTATTAACCGCATTTTTAATAATAACTAATTTTTCGTCACTGCAAGCATCCGGCGTAAACTTAACATCAAAAGCATCAACACCCAAAATCTTACAGCACCACGTAAGCGCCGCCGCATAGCGACCGTAATCAAGCGTTAAGTGAAAACCGTCTCGGTTAAAAGATAATCCACCGTTCTTGTAATCAAACTCTTTTGTGTTCTCACGCAAATACTGTATTACGTCGCCCGCCGGTATAATGTCTGCGCCAATGCTTTCAGCCGCTTTATTGTTTGCGTCGCACAAACATTTGTACATATACTTTTGATCGTTGTTATACATTTCAAAATTTGAACTTACAAAATCGTGTTCATACGCCCAAGTCTTATGTATGTAAAATTTAGCATCCGGGCAAATTGCTTTTATCTCACGGTATAAGTCAACTAAAAACGGTTGATACGTTTCGTATTTACCGCTATAATGACTTACCTGCTGTAATGTTATAACATCCCACTTTTCGCTTGTCAAAATGTCTCTCAACACAGCATTTTCTTTGGTTGTTACACCCTTAAACTGATAAAGATAATTTTCTTCATTACCAATTAAACTATTCCGGTGCATCTCTAATGTGCAACCGGGAATACACGCATTAACAAGATACATATCTTCGCCTGCGCTTTTAAATAAGTCATAAAGATAACCGTGTGCATCTTCTGAAAAACTATTTCCAATACTTAATAATTTCATCTTATTACTCCGTAGTATTATTTAAAAACGATCTTATTTACTGCCGCTTTAACAACATTTATTATATTTTCATCATCACACAATTCCGGTACAAACGAAACGTCGTTTGCATTGCCGCCAAACATCTTACAATACCACGTAAGCGCCGCCGCATATCTGCCATAACCAAGTGACAAATGAAATCCGTCACGGTTAAGTGAAAGCCCACCGTTTTTATAATCAAATTCCTTTGTGTTATCGCGTAAATACTGAACCACATCACCGCTTGGAATAATTTCTACATCAATACTTTGCGCCGCTTTATCATAAGCATCGCAAAGACACTCATACATATATTTTTGGTCATTATTATAAAGTACAAAACAATCATGTGTAGCATCAATCTCATACGCCCATGTTTTGTGTATGTAAAACTTGGCGTCGGGACAAACCTCTTTAACCACCCTGTGCAAATCACATAAAAACGGCTGATATTTATCGTAAAAGCCACTGTCGTGACTTGCCTGTTGATAGGTAATAACATCCCATTTTTCAGCCTTTAATGCCTCGCGCAAACCTATTTTTCTTACAGGTTCCCCTTTTATTTCATAGTCATATGCTTCACTGTTGTTTGTGTAAAAATTCCAATGACCGTAAAGACTGCAACCACCATAATAAAGGTTAACATTATATATTTCTTTACCCGCACTTTTACAAACATCATATAGCCACTTGTGCGCATCCTGTGAAAAGCTGTTACCAATGCTTAGTATTTTCATTATAAGCCCCTCTCCTTTAAATCGTTCACTAATTCAACATAAAACTCTCTGGTATCAAAGCCATCTATATTCTCACGTGACAAATCAATAATATCTGCGTGCGAAATACCCTTTTTTTGTTCGTTGGTAACCAATATGTAATTTTCGCTCCATTTAAATGACTGCTCGCTTACAAGTCCGTCATTTTCACCGTCAAAAAATTTTGCAAGGTGATAGGTAAAATTAAGCGGAAAACTACCACTGCTACCCTTTTTCATAACTGAACCTATACTTTGACAATAAACACCATCAGGCAAAGGCGTTTCATCATCAAACTTTTGACAAAACTCATCGGTTAGATTATTAACTGCCGCTAAAAAGTCAGGATTCTTGTCCCCTAATTTCTTTAATGCTCTATTATATGTAGCAGCTACCTTATTTTTAAAATCATCATCAATTTTTTCAAGTAAATAATCAGCAAACAAGCACCCTCTATGCGGCGTATTAACCGTGGTAAGAGATGCCACATACTGTGAAACATTCAGCTTGTCAAGTGCATATCTACAATCAAGACCGCCCTTTGAATGTGCAATTATATTTAGTTTCTCACATCCTGTTTCTTCGACTATTTGCTTTATACGCTGGGCAAGTTCATTTGCACTGTCTGCTATTGATGCCGCCGATTGATGATTTCCGTAAAAAATTACGGCGCCGTTTCTTATAAGCTCTTTAGGTATCCTTCCCCAGTAGTTAAAAAACTTATTATCTCTAAAAAATACTCCATGCACCAAAAGCAGCGGATACCTCGTTTTGCAAAGTTGATTTGCTTCACGCGCTATATTTACCCGCTCTTTTTCGCATTCAATTTCAACCTCTAAAAGTACGGTTTTTATAATTTTGCGTAAAACAATAAGATTAACTATCGGTATCATTCCACACAACGCGCCTATTACACGTTGCTTAATTCCCATTTGATATGACGTCAAATAAACACAAATAATACCGTTCCAAAACAAAACCGACTGTACACATATACACACAACCGCACTCCATACAAGTGTCATATAATTGTCTGGTATAGTAACAACCGCAATAACAATATGATATATTACCGAAATTATAACCGATGGCACAAAAAAAGACAACATCACGGCCCCGTGATAACATATCCTTAATCGTATGGATTTAACCTTTATACAAAAAATACCGGCAAATAAATTTATAAAAGCAAAAACAGGTATAGCAAAAAATAGAAAATTTATATTATTTTTCACCAAAATATAACTATTCGCAATTATGCTAAAAAACAAAATATAGATAATATTTGCAAGAAAAAACAATCTCTTTTTCAAAATATCACCTCAATTTTTAAAATTATATCACTCGCTTTAACAAAAAGCAATACAAAAAGCCCTTTTAATTAAATTTCGACGGTGAAATTCCAAAATATTGCTTAAACATTTTTGAAAAAGTATAAACATCACTATATCCTACCGAAAGTGCAGTTACCGACACGCTATAACGGTAATCACGTAAAAACACCGCTGCCTGTTCCATACGTATTTTAAGCAAATATCGCTTTGGTGAAAGTCCCATACGAGTTTTAAAAGCATTAGAAAAATATGTACGCTCAAGTCCTATTCTATCGGCAATATTTTGCACACTTATACCATTCATATATTCCGCATTAATAATATTAACCGCCTGTTCAATATAATCAATTTTTTCGCTTTGTGCATCAAATATAAGAGACAATAATTGCCAGACTTTAGAACACAAAAATTCGGTTTTTCCTTTACCCATATTGCTGCATTTTTTCATACTTTCAAAAATATGGTAAGCGTGCGGAATATACATTACATCACTAAATCCAAAATCAATTTTACTGTCAGAAGTAAATCCCACCCATATATATTCCCATGGTTCGTCCTTATCAGCCTCATAAAAAGTTTCAATAAACGGCGGAATAACAAATATATTGCCGGCATTTACCTTGTATTCACGTCCCTCAATTTTAAAAACACCCTTTCCTCTTACAACATAATGCAAAAGCCAATATGTACGCAGCGCAGGGCCAAAGCTATGTGAAGGGCTACATATTTCACTGCCAAACTGCATTGGGTTTACATCCTTATATCCTTTATTGATAATTGCTTCATTATAAATAACCATAAATAATTCTCCAAAAAACAACAAAATGACAAATTATAACAACATTTTATCATTTACAATAAATACTTGTCAATATACAATAAAATTATAATATTCGAACGAGGTGTTTTTATGAAGATTACCTTTATGGGTGCAGGTAGCACCGTATTTGCCAGAAACGTTATCGGCGACTGTATGTGCAGTGAAGTTCTGCGCGACAGCGTCTTCGCTCTTTATGATATCGATGCCGAACGACTTGAAGAAAGCCGTATTATATTAGAAGCTATGCGAGAACAAAAGGGTTGCAAGGCACAAATTGAATGCTATTGCGGAGTAGAAAATCGCAAGGATGCTCTTCGCGGCGCTAACTTTGTTGTAAATGCAATTCAAGTAGGCCTTTATGACCCTTGCACCATTATTGATTTTGAAGTGCCTAAAAAATACGGTTTGCAACAAACAATCGGCGATACACTTGGTATCGGCGGCATAATGCGAGCCCTTCGCACAATTCCTGTAATGAAAGATTTTGCCGACAATATGGCAGAGGTTTGTCCCGATGCATTATTCCTTAACTACACAAACCCAATGGCAATGCTTACAGGCTTCATGCTACGCTACACTCCCATAAAAACCGTCGGTCTTTGTCACAGTGTTCAGGTATGCACAAAATCACTCTTTGAAACGCTTAAAATGGACTACAAGCCGGAGGAATGCACCGAGCTTATCGCAGGCATTAACCATATGGCGTGGTTGCTTGAAATTAAGGATAAAAACGGCCGCGACCTCTACCCCGAAATCAAGTCAAAAATTGATGCTGAAATTGATAATCCAAACTGCAATAACAAAGTACGACTTGAATATATTAAACATTTTGGATACTACTGCACCGAATCAAGTGAGCACAACGCAGAGTATAATCCTTTCTATATCAAGTCAAAATATCCCGAGCTTATCCAAAAATATAACATTCCGCTTGACGAATACCCGCGTCGTTGTATAAACCAAATTGAACGTTGGAAAGAAGATTATAAAAACATTCTTGAAACCGGTATAAAAGATCACACGCGTAGTCTTGAATACGCTTCGCACATTATGGAAGCGGTTGTTACAAACAAAGCCTACCAAATCGGCGGCAACGTGTTAAATACAGGTCACCTTATCACCAACCTGCCCGA
Source organism: Acutalibacteraceae bacterium (assembly GCA_045534895.1). Taxonomy (GTDB): domain Bacteria; phylum Bacillota; class Clostridia; order Oscillospirales; family Acutalibacteraceae; genus UBA737. The sequence continues at coordinate 29,570 of JAZSKN010000033.1, read as the reverse complement.
AAACGCTTGTGTTGAGGTTCCCTGTCTTGTTAACCGCAACGGCATAAATCCTTGTTTTGTAGGCGAACTACCCGTTCAATGCGCCGCTATGAATATGACAAATATCAACGTTCAGTTGCTTACAATTGAAGCTGCCGTTACGCTCAAAAAAGAGCATATCTATCAAGCGGCAATGCTTGACCCACATACCGCTAGTGAACTTGATATAGACACCATCAAGAAGATGGTTGACGACCTTATTGACACCCACGGCAACTGGCTACCAAAATATCACTAAACAAAAAATCCGCAGATTAAAACTGCGGATTTTTTATTCTTTTATTTCTAAATTTGAAGTATCATACATTACCTTTGCATTGTTTTGCTTTAGTAGCTTGCGCGAAATAACTTTACCGGTAATTTTATCTATACAGCTACGGTAAACCAATCCCTTGCGATACACGTCATTACCCTGCCTTACAAAGTGTTCGTCTTCGGTTTGTATATGATATTTTACATCAAGCTCTTTGTCAGCGCGTAACTCTCCGCATAGATGGGTATCGGTCACGTAAACTATAAGCTGATACATAATATCAGATTCGTTCTTAAAACGGTAGTCCAAGTAATTGTACATAATGGATGTTCCTGTTCCAAAAGGCACCTGACGGTTAAAATCAGGAAAAAGGTCAAACCCATCGTGATGATGATGCTCTACTATTTTTAGCGGAGTATGCAATACCATCCAATGTATTAAATTTGTCATCTGGCACATACCGCCGCCAATACCTGCTTTGGTTTGCGCATTTGAAATGGTAAGACCTTCCTTATATCCCTTTTTAGCACTTGTATTACCAACCAGTTTCCAAAAAGAAAAGGTTTCACCGGGTTTGATTATAATTTCATTAATTTTTGGTGCCGCTATAGACAAATTAACCGCCTTATTCTCTTGCAGTACCATATCTGCATTACCAAGCTGCCTTCGTATAAGCGAATTATGCTTATAGACAATGAAAGGTAGTTTTTCTTTTTGCTTATTCTTTGCAAAATGGTCACGACTTAATAAATCTACAATTTTTCTAATCACACGGCATTTTATTACGGAAAGATTATATGTAAAAGAACTAATTTCACAAAACAATTTTCTTGCCATATATATCACCACGCTTTTATATTAGCATATAAAAATATATCGGTCAACACACAAAATTACTCCCAATATAACCTTGACCCCCAGACACAAATGTGCTATATTTTAAGTGGATATAATTTCCACAAAATTTTAAGGTGGCGATACTTATGACCGATTATGAGTTAAATGTAAAAGTTGAAAGCTTTTGTGGTGACACACCTTGCGATGATATGCAGTTTCATCTCAAACAATACCATCCCGGTATTCCGGGCTACGCATTAAAATACGATTATTTTGTAACCTTCAAGGGTAAAAAATTAGCCTTTGAAGATTATGATGTAGATTTTAATCTTCCTATGGTGTGGATTATTGCCGATAGGATAGTCATTCCCGATGAGATCCGTCAACGTGGTGAAACACTTACAATTACCGTAACCCACAAAGAGTTTAAAGAGTACCGCTCTACCATTCACATAAAAATGCGCAAATACGAGCAAACACTTGAAGATAATTTTGAAACATATAATACTAATCTATGGGAGGGTATGCCATACGGTGCCAAAACGCCATTGTCTATAACCCCCGTTCAAGATAATTACGTTAAAGACGGCAAGCTGTGCCTTGAGTTTAAAAAGCTTGATAAACCAATCATAAAAGACGGCAAAGAGTATTGGTATACCGATTCAGGCGTTCGCACCAAAGGCAAATTCTCTCAAAAATATGGTTGCTTTACTGCTAAATGCAAGCATCCAAGCTACCGTAAAGGTCTATTTACTGCATTTTGGCTTATGCCAGAAGGAAAATACTGTGACGAGTACTTCTTTAAACGCACCGACACAGGCGACGATTTTCACGGTTGCAGTGAAATCGATATTATGGAAATTTTCTGTCACCCCGACACATTGGGTTCTTCCCACACCGAGCATTATTGGGAACCCGGTTGGGACTGGGCAACACAGGGCACTACAAAAAGCTCATTAGGTAAAAATTACATAATCCCCGGATTTAAATACGGTGAATACCAAGAATATTCTTGTGTATGGAATGAATACGGCATTTACTACTATGTAAACGGTGAGCTTGCAAAAGCAAACACTAATATCGCCCCTGTCGATGATGTAAAGGCGGCATATATCAAGTTTACTTGCTACATTGGTCCTAAAGATTTCGAAAAAGAAAGACACTGGTGCGGAGTACCCGACGAACTCCTCCCGCAAGAATTTGTTATCGACTGGCTTAAAGTGTATAAATAAGAAAAATTGTCATTGCGAGCGAAGTAAGTCGCGTGGCAATCCGTTTCTTAAACTTATATAATAATTTTGTACAACCAATATATTTTCAAGGAGGTTATCCATATGACTGATTTTGAACTAAACGTAAAAGAAGAAGGCTTTTACAAAGGCGAACCCTGCGATGATTTTAAAATTCATCTCGAAAGCTATCACCACGGTGTACCGGGCTACTCTGTAGTATATAAGTACTACATTATGTTTAAGGGTGAGCGCATAAGCCCACGCGGCTGTAATATTCGTGCCGACTATCCCGATGTCTACTTTAAGGCCGACGAAATTATTATACCCGATGCTACTCGTCAAATGGGTGGCTGGATGACCGTTGACCTTCACTGTGCCGAGGATCCCGACTATACCGCAAAGCTTAAAATAAAGCTTCGTAAATACGAACTAACCCTCGAAGATAACTTTGAAACATATAACAAAGACCTTTGGACTCCACGCCACGATGGTGCAAAGGTGGCTATGGCTTACACCAAGGTTAAGGATAATTATGTTCGCAATGGCAAGTTATGCCTCGATTTTGAAAAGAACGAAGAACCTGTTATCCGTAACGGCAACGAATGCTACTATTCTGACGCAGGCCTTATAACAAAAGGCAAGTTCTCACAAAAATACGGTTGCTTTGCTTCAAGCATCAAGGTTCCTGCTACACCTACCGGTATTTTCTCGGCTTTTTGGCTACTACCCGAAGGTAAATATTGTGATGATTATTTCTTTAAGCGCACCGATACGGGCGATGATTTTCACGGTTGTAGCGAAATAGATATTATGGAAATCTTCCACCATCCTGCTACTCTTGGTTCTGCTCATACCGAGCATTATTGGGAACCCGGTTGGGACTGGGCAACACAAGGTACTACCAAAAGCTCACTCGGTTACAACTACACCATTCCGGGTTACAAAGACGGCCAGTTTATCGAGTACGCTTGCGTTTGGAATGAATACGCTCTTTACTACTATGTAAACGGTTCACTCGCAAAGGTTAACGATAAAATTGCTCCTGTTGAAAAGGTGTTCCCCGCTTACATTCTTTACACCTGTTACATAGGACCCAAAGGCAGTGGTGCATCCTGGGGCGAGGTTGATGATAAAGACCTACCACAAACAATGGAAGTTGACTGGCTTAGAGTTTATAAATAAAAATTGTCATTGCGAGCGATGTAAATCGCGTGGCAATCCGTTCTTTAATTGAAGGAGATTATATTATGACCGATTTTGAACTAAACGTAAAAGAAGAAGGCTTTTATAAAGACGAACCCTGCGACGATTTTATGATTCATCTCGAAAGCTATCACCCCGGTGTACCGGGTTATTCGGTATCGTACAAGTATTACATTGTATTTAAGGGTGAACGTATAAGCCCACGCGGCTGTAACATTCGTGCCGACTACCCTGATGTTTACTTCAAGTCCGACGAAATTATCATACCCGATGCTACTCGTCAAATGGGTGGTTGGATGACCGTTGACCTTCACTGTGCCGAAGATCCCGACTATACCGCAAAGCTTAAAATAAAGCTTCGCAAATATGAAATTACTCTCGAAGATAATTTTGAAACCTTCAACACTGACATTTGGAACGCCCTTTCAGGTGTATCAAAAAAGCCGATGGTATATAGACGAGCAAAAGAAAACTATGTTCGTGACAACAAGCTTTGCCTCGATTTTGAAAAATGCGAAACACCTATCGTTCATAACGGTATTGAATGTTATTATTCCGATGCAGGTGTAAGCACAAAAGATAAATTTTCTCAAAAATACGGTTGTTTCAGCACCCGTATGAGAGTGCCTGCTACACCAACGGGTATTTTCTCGGCATTTTGGCTAATGCCACAGGGCAGATATCGCGAAGACTATTTCTTTAAACGTACCGATACAGGCGATGAATTTCACGGCTGCAGCGAAATAGATATTATGGAAATTTTCCACTACCCTGCCACCCGTGGCAGCGCCCATACCGAGCATTATTGGGAACCCGGTTGGGACCCAAAAACACAGCCGATTACCAAAAGCTCTCTCGGTTACGACTACACCATTCCGGGCTACAAGGATGGCGAATACCAGGAATACGCTTGTGTTTGGAATGAGTATGCTCTTTACTACTACGTAAACGGTACACTTGTAAAGGTGAACGATAAAATTGAGCCTGTAGAAAACGTATTCCCCGCCTACATTCTTTACACCTGCTACCTCGGACCCGAAGGCAGCGGCGCATTTTGGGGCGAGGTTAAAGACCAAGACCTACCACAATCAATGATGGTCGACTGGCTTAGAGTTTATAGATAAAATATTCTAATATCATAAAAATCTCCCCTTTTTATAGGGGAGATTTTTTAGCTGTATTATATTACAGACGTTAAAATTATTCCTAAAACAAAAGCAGCAACGCCAACTATTGTCGGTAACAAAACACCAAATTTGAATTCGGGCTTCCAATTAAGCTTTTTACAATTGGCATTAAATTGTATGCAGTACGCAATATATCTTATCGGTGTAACAACAACGCCAATAAATATTGTCAAAATTAACTGTATAAACAACATTCCAAGCTTGCCGCCTAGATCGGCATCATACCTTTTGTTACCATCACTATATGTAGTTTCAATTTGATAGTCATAGTTAAAAATGTTCTTAAAACCATAACGTTTAACCGATATTACCGATGGAATCGAAACAATAAGTGCACCTATCACCGCAAATATAGGATTAGTTTTCATACCAATACAAACCATCAACCAACCAATACAGCAAAAAATAATGATCTTCCAAATTTCTTTAAGTCCATGGCTCAATTTATCAAGAGATTCATTTTCGGTTGTGTTTAATTCGTATTCATAATTTTGTTCGGTCATAATAATCCCCTTCTCAATTAAAATATGTAACGTTTTAAAAATTACGTCCACCCTTATTTTAGCGGATTTTCCTCTAAAAGTCAATAGCGGATAATTCGCTAAATTATAATAAATGCATATAATAATTTAGGTGATGTTTATATGCCGTTATATGAAAGAATACGTAACTTACGCGAAGACAAAGACTTAACCCAAACCGATATGGGTAAAATACTTTCCTGTAGTCAGCGTGTATATAGTAACTATGAACGCGGTGATATAGATATACCTACTACAACACTCATAAAAATTGCCGACTTTCACAAGGTTTCGATTGACTACCTTTTAAATCGAACTAATAATTCAAACACAAATATATAAACCCCTCATCACTGAGGGGTTTTAAATTATTTCTTCTTACCAAATAAAAACAAAATTAAACCTACGCCCAAAATCGCCAACAGTATTGCCAGACCAAACCCGTCGACCGTTTTATTTACTATGCCAACAACCGAAAATAGTCCGCCAATACACATTAACACTATACCGGTTATTGTTTTCACCTTATTGTTCGACGATTTAGCACGTGGGTTAAGCTCTAAATAACGTTTCTTTTGTTGCTTGCCATAACCAATAATAATATTAGGCGATTGCGCGGCAACAAAATTTTGAAGCAACCATTGAAACTCATCTACGTTAGATTTTAGCGCAAATCTTTTGCCTGTTTTAGTATGTACAATTATTGCCTTTTCTACCGTAATGCCATAGGTTTTTCTCTCATACAAATAAACCCACGCCATCTCGGAATATGGAATAATAATAAACGGTTTTTTGCAAAAAAGCGCATATTGCCCGCAATATATTTTCGAGCTTGGAAGTGTAGGCTGTTGTAGATTAATATCGTCTGCTATATGCTCTATTCCCTTTTGTTTTAGTAAAGACATACTCACTTTAAAAGGATGAAAGGCCGCAAAATATACAACAACAAATATAATATTTGTCCATACCGTAATCATAAGCGGAGTAATCATTGTCTCGGTTTCAAAAGACGGTAGCATAAACAATAATACAAAAAAGAGCGCAATAAAGAAAACAAAGAATACAAGAAATATTTTTAAAGATTTACTTTTTTTAGCAATAAGCTCGCCTATCATTTTTGTTTACGTCCTTTTACAATAGCAATTATTCTGCTTGCTGAAGCCACAGCGCCAAAAATATATGCAAAAGCAAGGTCACCTGCAAATGCTTCGCTTACCTCAGGCTCGGCAAGTATTTCGGGCATTGCGTCAAAAACCTGTGAAAGCGTAATGCCATCCGCCTTGTACGCCTTAAACACCTCAAAGCTAACCGAAAAATACTCGGCAAAATAGATTACCGCAATTGTGGTAATAATTGCGCAAATTAAGCCCGCTATAGAATCTTTTTTATTGTTTTTTGCAAACAAGCCATAACCGAAATATGCTGCAATAAAAATAAGCAAGCCGCAAATACCTGCAATTATTCCAAGCTGGTAAATTAAAAAGTAAACAACGCCGCCAAGCAAGCCAAAAAGCACCGCGCCTATTGCACCGGTAACAATGTTACCGTTATCGTAAACAGGCTGTCCGTTTTCTATAGTGTTTGGCTGAAGTGTAGCGTTATAAAGAGATGGCTCGCTATACACCTGATCATTAAGATTTGGAATTTGTTGTGCGGGTGTATCCTCATACACGGTAAATTCTGCCGAGCCGCAAACCGAGCAAAAATTATAGCTTGGATCCATCTGTGCGCCGCATTTGTTGCAAATTTTCATATTCTTTCCCCCAAAAAATTTTTAGCCTTGTCATTTTTTGTAATAAAACAAAACTATATGTACTATTTTAACAATTATACGCATTAAAGTCAATAAAACAATTAAATAGCCAACAACTCAAAAAACACTCAAGTCAAATTCGACTTGAGTGTTTGATTTTATATCTTTTTATCGCAATTTCATTAATTACAATATTTCGACACAAACGTTATGAGTTTTTCCGTCATTATAATCGGGTAAAACATCTCCGTCAATAACCTTACCGTCTACCGTAATGACTGCTGTGCCCTTTGAATTGCGATTTAAAATACTAATTTCATATGTTGCGTTTCTAAATACGCGGTGAACCTTAACGTCGGTCCATTCATCAGGCAAAACAGGGCGGATTGCAAGACCATCAAAATCAGCCTGAACACCGAGCATATATTCCACAACGCCCTTAAAAAGCCAACCGCAAGTGCCGGTAACCCAATGCTGAACGGTTTCGCCTGCACGGAATTCATTTTCGGGTCCTAAGAACATATTGGTAAATGCGTACGGCTCAACACCCGAATGGTCATAGTGGTTATCGGGATTGTCAGGCATCATTTTCTTAAAGGTTTTTAAAGCGGCATTACCGTTACCCAAATGGCAATCGGCAACTAATTTAAACGCACAGCCGTGGTTATAAACCGATCCGTTTTCGTAACAACCTTTTTGGAAATAGGTCATACGACCAACGTGTGGATCGCCCTTGCTATAGCTTGGTAGCTGTTGAATATAGCCATATTCGCACTGAAGATTGTCTTCAACAAAATTCATAAGCTTATGGGCTTCTTCACCCGTTACTATGTCGGCAAGTATTGCCCATGTTTGAGGGTTAAGGTACATTTGACCCTGCTCACTATCATACGAACCAACCTTTTCGCCGTAGTCGTTAAAGCCATAAATAAAGTGGTCTTTATCCCAGCCGTGTTCTAAGATAGCGTTTTTCATAACGTCAATCTTTCGTTGAATTTCATTTGCTTCTTCGCTTTTATTAAGACGCTTCAAAAGTTCAACAAATTCACCGCAAAATTTAACGGTGGCTTCACTAAGCCACAAGCTTTCTCCCTTGCCCAAAATACCGCAAGCATCGATAGAATCGTTCCAGTCAGAACCGCCCCAAAGTGTAAAGCCCTTTTCACCTACACCATCTTGTAAAAAGGATGCCGCTCTAAACATATGGTCTAAAACGGTGCCTGTTTCGTCCGATTCATAATACGGGCAAACCTCATCAAGAATGGTGTAATCATTGGTTTCTTTTATATACTGAATAACGGTCGAAAGCATCCAAGAAGAGCAGTCACGCGCATCGGTTAAGGTTATCGGCATCCAACCTCTTATGTAGTTACCGTTAGGCATAATAAACTGCATCGAGTGCACTATTTTTTCACGCGCATCAGCAGTATCCATTGCAACAAAGGCGGAGATATCCTGCATCATATCACGCGAACCCCTAAACCACAAGCGTGTCCAGGTTTTTCCAAGCTCTAACTGGCGCTTGAGCCAAATGTTAATCCTTCTATCAATCTCTTCGTCACCTGTCGATACGCAAATTATATCGTTGTACATATCGGCTTGTTGCTTTTGATATGCAAGATTTTTAGCAAATACCTCTTCGGTCAATAATGCTTTATGGCGGGTAGCATCCTCTATCGAGTTTGCCGCACCCATACCAAAGCGGTAAATCTTTTCTTCACCTGCGCCGAGTTCAAGATCAAACTGTAAAACAACACCGTTATCAAAATCAAAGCAAGAGCCACGGTTTAAAAGCTTTTCATTTTTAAGTCCCTGTGGATTTGTAAGGTTGCCATAAGTTCCAAGAAAATATCTGTCCGCCGCTTCAAAAGCAACAGGCTTTTCTTCACTTGCCAAGAATTCGTAAATATAATCACTCGGCATGTTCATTCCCTCTTCAGAAACCAAAACACCATTCAAAGCGTCACAATAATCGCCTCTAACGTAGCCGATATAATAAGTAATTGTAGAAAAGAAATGCGCATAAGGGTAAACCGACAGCAATTTGGTTTTGTCGGTTTTATTTGCAAGCTTTACTTCCCAACATTCCATTGTTCCTTCTGTAGGAACAAAAATAGTCATCTCAAAAAGTAAACCGTTGTATTCCGAAATTATTTTAGTATATCCCATACCAACGTGAGTTTCGTGAACAGTAAATGGTAGATCGTTATAATTACGGTTAGCAGAATAACTTACACCCGTTATATTGTCGCGAATAAAAACGTGTCGGTTATCACCTTTATTGGTAAACTCGCGCAGCTCATCGTTTTTATCGCGTACCAAGCTTAAACCAAAGCCAAACTGGTCAATATCTGAAATAAACTTGTCATTCCAAATAAAGTTATACCAAGGTCTTTTTGGCGCTAAAAGATTGGTAATCACATATTCTTTTTGTGCGTCGTTAAAATATCCTACGTTCATAAAGCACCTACTTAAATTTTATATAACAAGTATAAAATGATTCTGTTGTTTTTTCAATGAATTTTTTTGCTATATGGTGTAAATTTTTTTGTTTTGGAATTTCAAAATTTATAACACATTGACACCCCAAAACACGTATGCTACAATTTAACCAAAGATATAAAAAGCACGAGGTTTCTTATGACAAATGAAATTCTAACTCCTAACAAACGACAGCTTGATTGGTACAAAAGAAAAACTGCTTTTATTCATTTCACGGTAAATACCTTTACAGGCAATGAATGGGGCGACGGTACCGAATCTCCCGAAATTTTTAACCCTACCGAGCTTGACTGCGAACAATGGATGAAAGTGTTGGTCGATGCCGGCTTTACCAATGCCATACTTACCGCCAAGCATCACGACGGTTTTTGCTTGTGGCCCAGTAAATTTACCGAGCATTCGGTTAAAAACAGCCCCTATAAAAACGGTAAGGGCGATGTTGTAAAAGAATTTGTCGATGCTTGTCATAAATACGGCATTAAGCCGGGCCTTTATCTATCACCGTGGGACCGCAATTTTAAAGATTGGGGAACCGAAAAATACAACGACTATTATGCCAATCAGCTTACCGAGCTTATGACAAACTACGGCCCCATTTACGAATGTTGGTGGGACGGCGCAGGCAGCACCGAGGCTTGTTATGACTGGAAAAGATGGGTAGATATTGTAAGAACAAATCAAGAGGATTGCGTTATCTTTGGTTCACTGGGCGCTACCGAATTTGTTGACGTGCGTTGGGTCGGAAACGAGCTTGGCAGAGCGGCTGATAACTGCTATGCCACTATTAATGCTTCTTCTTTAGAAACCGAAACAGGACCCGAGCTTTTTTGCGGCAAAAAAGACGGCGAGCGCTTCATCCCCGCCGAATGTGATATGTCAATAAGACCGGGCTGGTTTTACCATAAGGAGCAAGATGTTTTGGTTAAAACACCCGTCGAGCTTACAAAATATTGGTTTACCTCGGTTGGAAGAAACTGTGGTATTTTGTTAAATATTCCACCCGATAAGCGCGGACTGTTTTGCGATAAAGATATCGAAAGCCTAAAGCAATGGAACGATAGAATAAACGACATCTTCAAAGAAAATCTCTTAAAAGATATTGATTTAAGCGAACTTCAAAATAATTTTGTTATCGAGTATCAATTTGACACACCTCAAAAAATCAATTGTGTAAAAATTGAAGAGGATATCGCCCTTGGCCAACGAATAAATAATTTCACTGTTGAATTTTTAATCGACGGCGAGTGGAAAGAGCTTTTATGCGGCGAGGTTATCGGTAATTGCTTTGCAAGATATTTCGATACCGTAACGGCAAAAGCAATAAGAATATCAGGCACAGCCGAATGCACGCCCGTTTTAAAATTTGTTGGCGCTTTTTATGCCGATGAATCCTATTTTGTCGAAAGCTTTGAAAATGATGAAATTTTCGACCTGACAAAATTACCAAGTGCCAAAATCATTCACAATAAAACCGAAGTAGAAATTGAATTTGGCGGAATTTTCCCATTTAATACCGTTATTATCGAGGGTGAAAAGCTCCCATATTTCGAGGTATTTGCTTTCAACGGCTCGCAGTATGAGTCGGTTTATTTTGGCGTTGATTCTTCCGAGCACGAGGTATGTCAATTCAAGCTTATTGAAGGCTCATATAAAATAAAAATAGTATCCTACGATTGCGACGGATTTAATGATGAGGTAAAAATCAGCGTTTTTAAAAGATAAATGATAATAAACTAAAAAAACAAAAATCTCAAGTCTAACTTTCAAGACTTGGGGTTTTTGTTTTTGATATTACGGATTGCTTCGTCACTATCGCTCCTCGCAATGACACGCATAAAGCAGAATACACATAATAATGTCATTGCGAAGGGTGCGGGTGTCTGGTGGACACCTCTGCAAAGCAGAAGCACCGACCGAGGCGGCAGCCGAGACCGAAGCCCTGTGGCAATCCGTTTTCTATTTTTGGTATTACGGATTACCACGGCACTACCGTGCCTCGTAATGACATACGCAAAGCACAATATAGAATGATGTCATTGCGAGCCGATCTTATCGGCGTGGCAATCCGCCTCTTTAATTATGCATTATGAATTGTGCATTTTTACGACGCTTGCTTTTGCGGAATGACACGCAGGTCGTTCCCTAGGTTGTTTGCTACCTCCAACATATTCTCAGCATAAATTCCATACCCAGTCTTGCTGTCATCAACAAGCACGTGTGTCAGCGCCCCTACAAGCTTACCATCTTGCAAAATAGGACTTCCCGACACGAGTGTGTCAAGGCAGATACAACACGTTTTTTGACGATTATTTTCTAAATTTCCCCTTAAACGCTAAGAAATCGCACCCATTAGGCACGATTTCTTTGTATTATAGGAAATATAAATTTTTTATACGTGTTATATTAGGACCAATAAGCTAAGACGTAAAACCGTCACTTGTCCCTCTAGTTATTTAACTCAAAGTTTCAGGTTTTGCGGTGAATAATTTTCCGTCGGGATCATAACGTTTGGTCAAACCGCTTTTATCTACAATTGTAAATGCCTGGCATACATTACATCTATATGTACGTGGGTATCCACCTTTGTCCATATGTTCAATCTTCATTTTATGTCCACAGTTTTTATATTCACACTTCACCGCTATTCTCCTTTGACATTTCTTTCCTTATAGCCTCTTCGTATTCAATTGGATTTTGATACATAGGTTGATATTTTAATAATAAACTTCTGTTTTCGGTATTTAGTTTATTTTCATCATTTAATCTTTTCCAAAAGTGCACACTTAAAATAGATGTAGAAACTAGACATATAAACGTAAGAAAAAAACTCACCATATCTGATGAATCCGGAGACCACCACCATAGCGGTGTGTATATAATAAAAAATATTAAAAGACCTAACGCAACTATAGAATTTAAAAGCGCAAATGCTGCAGTATGTCTATTCTCATTTTTATTTAACTCGCTTTCTGCATCTTTAATTTTCTTTTCTAGATAATTCTTTATTGCCGGATTATTTTTTAGAAACTCTTCTCTTGCCTTTTTCGCTTTGTTTTCTTTGTTTTTTTGGTTAATTACAGATGGCAATTTATTTTTAATTGCTTTAATTCTATTTTCAGCAGATTCAGCATATTTTATAATTTCATAACTCGCATTAATTTCTACCCAATTATCACCAAGTATTTCTCCACCATACAAACCTCTGCCTACAACCTTAGTTCCATTAACATATTGCAGTGTGGCATTTATATCATCAATACACTGTTGTGCGCTCCTTATGACACGCCATATTACGGGCTCGTTTTCACCATTAGCCAAAAATTTCTCAGGCAATAGTAATAAAAGATTTTCTAAACAAAACAAAAGTTTTCTTGTGTGTTCCCAAAAATCTTCTGCGGTGGATTTTAAACTTTGATACTTATTACGGTGCTTAACTGCTAAATCATGGAAAGAACAACAAAACGTGTTTGTCAGTTGTAAAACGGAAAAAACAAACTGATGATAATCCTCTTCTGCTACGTTCGCTTCCATAATTTTAAATGACTTTTTAATTGATTGAACCAACTCATTAACATTTAAATTTGCTAATGTTGACAAATATGCACTACTAAGCCCAAGCATAAAAGTTGCATGAGCGTTTTCGTAATCATTTTGTAGAATAGATTGATAAAGATTATATGCCTGTTGAAAATTGCCTCCATTAAATGCATCGTCTGCCATTTTTGACATATTAGTTATATTTTGGGAATTGTCAACCTTTACCGTTCCTTTTACTTCTACGGGACCATCAATCTCAACCATCATTTTCTTTGCTTCTTCGACGGTATATTTTGTTCCACAAGACTGACAAACAAAAACACCATCTTGTTTTAAAATCTCATTTCCGCCGCACATTTCACAAGTTAATTGTTTCATTTTATCGTCTCCTATTTATATTTTTTATATTGAGCAGAGTTATTGGCTGCTTTGCCCACATAATTAATGTTTGGAATTGTTCCTTCGTTCACCGAATTCTTAAAATAAGCACCAAATCTCAGTTTATCTCCTCTTGGCAAGTCATTCCACTCTGTTCCCTGAAATAGTTCTTTTACAAGGAAAATTGTGTTATTAGGAGTCCTTTTGATACCTTCCATTGCCTTTTGTAACCAGTGTTCATAATCCATAACGATATCCTCACTTCAGTATACGACATTTTTTATTACGCTCAGTTAAAAGCGAATCAAGGACTGTAATAATTTCCGCTTTATCTTCTGCGGTTTTGAGTTCTTCGACTTTAGCAGTAATTTTTGCTTCAAGGTCTACGAGAGCTTCGTCGCTCATTGGATCACTAAACCGAATTTTCTCAGCAAGTTTTGTAAGTGCCATTTTTGTATCGGAATCTTGCTCTGCGCTCGCTAGCATTTCCACATCAACCTGAAGCGACTTGATATAAAAGACCTTTTTTTCAACTTTCTCTTCAACACGGTTGATCTCTTCTCTTCCGGTTTCCGTTCCAATCAAGCAAATTGCTGAAATGCCAAGAATTAATGCGCACACCACAATAGCAATCCAACTTGCCGTTAAAGGTAGTGCCATAAATACTGCAAATGCGATAATCTGAATGACTAAATATGTAATCCCAACAGAGATTAACGGAATGCCGAGAAATTTACTTTTCAGAGTATCTGCACCTTTGAATGCGAATTCCCATATAACAATTTGTGAAGCAAAAGCAACAACGGAAAACGCATAAGCAATCCAGAATGTTGCTGTTTTAGCCGTTGGAACTGCAAAGGCAATAATATTAAAAAGAACAAATGCTATTGCTAATACGGCATAAGCCATACCCTTGTTTTTCTTCATTTATCAACCCTCCCTTTTCGTTCCACATTTCGGGCAGAATTTGCCGGGTTTAATAAACTTAAATCCGCAGTTGCTACAAGTATCCGGTGATGACTGCGGTGCGCCACACTCATCACAGAAAGCAGCGCCGGGTGTTAGCTTTGCTCCGCAGTTATCGCAGAAGGCATTTCCAATAGTTTGTGGCCCAACGGCAACTCCTGCAAAAGCATCATTTACAACACCGCCGACCATACCGCCAACAGTGCCTCCGATACCTGACATAACACCAAGACCGATACCCATATTTGTGAACTCGCCAACGCCTTCGTTTTGTGCGGCGTGTTCAGCAACATCAAAGCCGCGTTCTTGTTGATAGGTATAACCTTCGGTAGCACGTTTCTGTGCCAACGCTTGCGACTCGATAACGGTTTTTTGAGCTTCAGTCTGAGCGTAGATAACGTCGGTTTGCTGCTTTAACTTCGCTTCCGCAATATCCGCATACTGACGGAAGTGCAGTTCTTTGAATTTTTCATATTGTGGATCTCCGTCGGGCTTAACTATGGTAGTTACAAAAAAGCGATTTAGTGTTACGCCGTATTCTTCAAAATCACCAAGTAAACGCGCCTGAATCCCTTTAGAGAAAACTTCCAGACTTTCATCAATCTCAAAAATATTGATGGCACTTGCTTTCATTTCTTGTGCGATGTAGGTTTTAACCCTTGTCACAAGGAACGCACGGAAGAAAGTAGTAAGCTGATTTCTATCAAGAACGCGCTCGGTGCCAACAAGTTTTACAAGCAGTTTTCGGGAATCCTCAACGCTAAGTGCCATTTCACCGGATGCACCGATTGATAACGGGAACTTATATGTAGGTTCAACATACTGAACTTTACTGTCAGTACCCCATTTAATAGCCATCTGCTCGGTTTTATTTATAAAATAAACTTCGCAGTGGAAAGGTGTTTCACCGTCTGTGGGAATGTTGATAAACTTCCTGAGAAGCGGGATGTTTTGAGTTTCAAGTGTGTGCCGTCCAGGACCGAACATATCCAGTGCCTGACCATTCATAAAGAAAATGGCTTCTTGGCTCTCGTGCACAATAAGCTGAGTTAAACTGTTAAAATCCTCACATGGATGTTTCCATATAAAGGTACTATTGTCGCCCTCGTATTTGATAATTTCAGCAATTTGTGCCATAAAATTACCTCCTATTCGCAAAAATCAAAAATTCTTATCTTTAACACAATTATAAGGTCGAAATATGCTAAAGTCAAGATAATTTCTTATCTTTAGCATATTAGGGGAGAAAATAATTGTATGAAGATTTATGACTATAACGGCAAGAAAAATATTTGCGGCGAACGTATTCACGAAGCACGCTGTAAACTGCGCCTTACGCAGAGCGATTTAGCGGCACAACTGCAGATTAACGGAATTATAATTGAACGCGATAGTATATCACGAATAGAAATAGGCACACGTTTTGTCGCCGATTACGAACTACGTGAACTTGCAAAAATATTAAAAGTAACTGTTAACTGGTTACTGGGCATAAATGATTAAAACCTCAAGTCTCGAAAGTTAGACTTGAGGTTTTTATTTTTGATTATTTACCTAACAGGATTTCCGTATTCTCTTATCATTGCATCTATAGAAATTACCCATTGTTTACCAAACTTACAAACATCGACACCGTTTACAAGCTTGCCGTAATTTATGGCTTTTCTAAGTGTGCTTTCATTTAAATTCCAAAGAAAAGTAGCATCACTAAATGCCATAAGTCCGTCAAACGGTGTTTCTATAACTTCGCCATTTGCCCACAACTCATCGCAAGAAACATCAATATCATCGTTCCATACGATGCCATAACCACCTTGGTCAACAGTAACACAACTAAAAAGTTCGGCATTATCTTTTAATGGCATAAAAAATTTATATTTCTCAAAAAGCGGCGCCACATCATAAATTTTTGTAACACCCTCTGCAAATTGAACACATAGCCTATAATTTGGTAAGGCATTAACATTTTTTACTTTATGAAACATTCTAAATCCCCCTTACTCTAAAGGACTAAGCTCTATAAACTCCTGAGTTTCCCAAATTTTTAGTAAATCAGCCTTGTGAATTTCGCGCCATTCAAGCACCATTTCAAGGGCTTTCTTTGGCAGTGCGCCATCCAAAACACCACCGTCTTCAATACAAATCGCTGCTGTATGCTCGCCGTAAATTGCATGAAAATGCGGTGGATTATGCTCCGATTGCTGAAAATACATTCTTATAATTATTCCGTAAAATCTTGATAATACAGGCATATCATCACTCCTTTGCAAAATCATTATATCACGATATCGTGATATTGTCAATATTATTATATGTATAAACAGCCGAGCAGATACACGGCTGTTTATGTTTAAGATGCTTGTTTTAACTCTTCCTCTGCCACACTCTCTGCCGTTTCTAACATATTCTCGGCATAAATTCCATACCCCGTTTTACTGTCATCCACAAGCACGTGGGTTAAGGCTCCCACTAACTTTCCATCTTGCAAAATAGGACTGCCCGACATACCCTGCACAATGCCGCCTGTTTTTGAAATAAGCGCTTTGTCGGTTACTTTTACTATAAGATTTTGTGTTTTGGCGGTTTTGTCGCCAATTTTTTTAATTTCGCAGTCATAATATTTAGGCGTTTCGCCCTCTACCGTGCATAAAATTTGTGCGTAGCCGTCTTTAACTTCTTGCTTTAATGCCACCTTGGTTAATTTGTTTTGCGTTGCTTTTTCACCTATAATACCATACACGCCGCATTCGCAATTAAGGCTTACGTTAGCAATGCTGTCATAGCTTAGTTTTCCTTTTAACGCGCCGGGATTTCCCGACGAACCCTTTTCTACGCCTATTATGCTCGCCTTTACAAGCTCACCCTTGTATACCTTTAATAAATCGTCGGTATCGGTGTCGCATATACCGTGCCCCAAGCCGCATACCACATTGTTTGACGGGCTATAAAAAGTAAGTGTGCCAATACCTGCCGAGCTGTCACGCACCCATATACCAATACGGTAAATGCCGCTGTCCTTTTCTTTTTGAGGCTCCACGTTATAAACAGAGATTTTCTCATCTCTAATAACCTCAAACTTCATTGTACTGCCCTGTGATTCACTTACAAGCTGTAATAAATCTTCGTTGCAGGTAATTGTTTTACCGTTTACCGTTTTAATATAATCGCCAACCTTTATACCCGCATTTAACGCGGGGTTAATTTTGCCCTGACCGGTCAAAATATCCGTACTGCCTACAACAAGCACACCGTCGGTATATATTTTCATACCAAATGGCTCACCCAAAACCTGTACGTACATACTGTCTACAATTTCTACGCTTACGGTACTAAACGGAATAACGCCAAAAATTTTAAGATCTATATCAAAATTATCTCCCACGTTTTTACCCGATAAGCCTTTAGTTATCTTTACCCCGTTATAGCTTGCCGTAATGGGTATGGGCGTGTCCATTTTAAAAACATCGCCACGGTTAAGCTTGTAGCTGTCCGCAAAATTATCGCTCATTATATATATTGAAGTAAATACGTAACTGCAAAATAACAATAAAAGCGCAAAGGTTATTTTTATAAATTTTTTCATTTTTTAACCTCCCTTTAATTTTTAATTTTCCCAAAACAAAGATTTTTAATATAGGTAAATTTTTTTATAAAACAAAAAAGAACAGTTGCATTTTTTTGCAACTGTCCCCTTCGATTAGTATTAATTTTTATTCGCCGAACGGAAAATCAAATATTCCACCCTCTGAACCTTCGGGCAATTGATTACCCGAGGGATTTTCACGCTGTGTAATTTCTTTAGAGTAGCTTGATTCGCCAATATTAGCGCCAAGCTTTACCTGATAATCCTTAATGCTTTCGTCAGCGTGTAGCACTGTTAGCGAAATTGTATCGCCCGCCTTGCAGTCTTCTATAACATCAAGCACTATTTCATCATTGGTAATTGGTGTGCCGTTTACATGGGTAATTATATCACCCTCGCCCAATTTGCCGTAAACATCGCTGTCTTCACCAACAGATACTACCAAAAGACCAACGGCGGCGTAATTTTCAATCTCGGCTGTAACCGAATTAACCTCGGTATATGTTATACCAAGCTTTGCGCGATCGGTAACCTTGCCGTCTTTTATTAATTGCTCTACAACACGCTTCATTGTTTTGGTAGGAATAGCAAAACCTATTGCATCGTACTCTACACCCGCCAATTTTGAAGACGTAATACCAATAACCTGACCGTACATATTAACAAGCGCGCCACCAGAAGAACCCGGATTTATTGCGCTATCGGTTTGAATAAGTCGTGCAGTATAGCTTGATGTAGTTTTTACGCGACGACTTGTAAGAGAAATTATGCCGCTTGTAATAGAAGAACTGTCGGTAGCATCATTAGGTCTGCCAATGGCTACAACGTCTTCTCCGTTGATAAGCTGACTCGAATCGCCAAACTGTGCTACCTTAAACTTTTTATTGCCCTTTATTTTAAGCACGGCAAGATCGCTTACCGTATCGCCCGCAACATAGTCGGCATCATATTCGGTACCGTCAAAGGTAAATACCTTAAACTTTGCAGCGCCTACCTCTGAATAAATGTGGTCATTTGTTACAATATAACCGTCTTCAGAATAAAATACGCCCGATGCATCGCTTTGCTGGCCTGCTTCGTTATAAACTCTTATACCAACAACCGATTCGTTAAGCATATTATAAACCTGTGAAGGTGTGCTTTGTTCTTTATTGGTAGGGCGTGCATCAAGCTCAACATTAACCGTATTGCCTATGTGTGAATTTGAAACACTATTGCGACCCACAAAATAGCCTGTAGTTGTTGCGGCAGTAAGCGCTATAACCGCTGCCATTATAAAGCAAAAGACCTTCATACCTTTTGCCATCGGCTTATAATCATCTATATTTCCTACAGGGCTGTACTCTACCTTTTGCCACACGCTTGACTGCGGCGCACTACTATACCCACCGTAATTAACCGTGCTATTTTCGTTTATAAAAGGCTCTGTAACAGCAGGCTCAGAAGACTGCGTTACAGGTGCATCGTTACCTATGGTATTTTGCGGTTTGGACTGCTTGTCGTTATCAATCTGCGGTTGTTCGGTTATATTAGACTCGGGTTGTTGTGTTATGTCGGGTTCAGGTTGCATTGGCGTATCGTGCTTGCCCGTTTCCTCATTGTTTAAGTTTTGATTAAATTCATCCATATTCATACTCCTATTTATGTTAATTGTTAATTAACGGGTAATGTAAATTCAAATGCAGTAAACTGATTTTGTATACTTGAAACCGAAATTACGCCACCGTGTTTTTTTATAATGGTTTTGACAATATACAGGCCCAAGCCTGTGCTTTCTTTGTTTGATGAACGCGACTTATCTACCTTATAAAAACGTTCAAACACATATGGCAATTCGCCTTGCGGAATGCCCTTGCCGGTATTTTCTATGCGAAAGGTAAAATCCTTTGAATTATAATTTACCTTAAAACTAATCTTTCCGCCTTCGTTGGTAAATTTAATAGCATTATCTACAAGATTATAAACCACACGATGTATCAAATCTTTATCGGCATTAATGTTAACATCTAAAATACTGTCGAGTCCAACAATATCTATTTTCTTTTTCTCAATTCGCTGCTCTTGCGATATAACAATACTTAAAACCTGATCCTTAAAATTAAAGCTTTCGCGCTTTAATTCAAATTCGTCAGACTCTAATCTTGATACGTTAAGCATTTCCTCTACCATTCGCGATAAGCGTTTTACTTCGTCGTGAACAATACCAAGATAGTACGGCTGTTTTTCGGCGTCTATTGTACCGTCAATAATGCCGTCAATAAAACCGCTTATGGTAGTCATTGGTGTTTTAAGCTCGTGTGATACGTTTGCAATAAAGCTTTTACGCACTTCCTCAAGTCGCGCTAATGAATTGGTCATTTGATTAAAAGATACTGCAAGCTGACCTATCTCATCATCACTGGTAACAGGAATGCGACGTGAAAAATCTCCCCGCGCCATAGCCTTTGCTGCGTCTGACATAAGCTTAAGCGGCTTTGTAAGACGATAGGTAATTACCGATAATGCGGCAAACATTAGCAAAAGCGGTATAATTGCCGATACAATGTATATTCGCACCATACGCGCCATAAAATTTCGCGCCTCATTGGCAGAAGCCGCCGCCACAACATAGCCTTGGGTAACATTATCAATCTCTATTTTGTTTGCAACGGTATAATGCGGACTGCTGTAATAATCAAGCGTACTAAGTGTGTTAGATTTATTTTGAATAATTGATTCGATTTTTTCGACATTAATTTGCGTGCCAGAATGCTCACAGTTGTTTTCTATTTCCCAATCCTTACAACTACAAACCTGTATAATACCGTTTTGATCGGTTGCAAAAATATCACATTCAGAAACGAGCGATAAATTGCTCATAATATAGTAAACACCGTATTCGTTGTCAATGTTGCTTTGATTGGTAGAAAGCTTTTCAACAAAATCACATATTGTATCACACGATGTTTGAAGCGTTTCGTACTTTTCATCTGCGATGTAAGCGTTGTAAATAAAAGTAAGTATAACAAGTATTGAAAAAATACTTAAAAAAACTATAAGCGCAATTGCCGCAAACTGTTTTTTTAACAACCTATGACGCATAATTTACTTAACCTCAAATTTATATCCAACTCCCCAAACGGTTTTAAGTGACCATTTGTCTGATATATCTTCAAGCTTTTCACGAAGTCTTTTTACGTGAACGTCAACCGTACGCGAATCGCCGTAGTAATCAAAGCCCCATACCTCATCAAGTAATTGATCACGCGTGTAGACACGGTTTGGATTACTTGCTAAATGATATATAAGCTCAAGCTCCTTTGGTGGAGTATCTATCTGCTCACCGTTTACTTCAAGCTCGTAATTTGTAATATTTATACGCAACCTATCGTAACGAACTTCGCGAACAGCGTCAGATTTTTCATTTTCACCCATTCGGCGAAGAACAGCTTTAATGCGTGCAATAACCTCTTTGGTATCAAACGGTTTTGTAACGTAATCGTCGGCTCCCAACTCAAGACCTAAAACCTTGTCAAAGGTTTCGCCCTTGGCAGTAAGCATAATAATTGGCACGTTTGAATTTTTTCTTATTTCACGGCAAACCTGCCAACCGTCAAGCACGGGCATCATAATGTCAAGCAATATTAAATCGGGATTATTAATTTGCGCGCACTGAATTGCCTGTTCACCGTCATTGGCAACAAGCGTGGTAAAACCGTCTTTTTCAAGATAAAGACGTAACAATTCGCAAATATTTGTGTCATCATCAACAATAAGTATTTTTTTGCCGTTCATATATCTCACTCCAAATCAAAAAAGATAATCGGTGTAATATTATAATAAAACATATTTTGCAATTAAGTATTAAGAAAATGTTAATTATTAGTTACAAAAATCACTAATATTATACACTAAAATAATATAAAAAGCCACACCAAATTTAGTGTGGCTTAATACATTAGATTATTCAGCGTCTGTTGCTGCTTCCTCTTCTTTCATTTTTGCAAAGCATTCACTACAATAAACAGGACGATCGTCACGTGGTGTAAATGGTACACGTGCTACGCCGCCACATGCTGCACAAACAGCTTCATGCATTTCACGGGGTGCCCTTCCTGCATTTTTACGCTTGTCGCGGCAGGGTTTGCATCTCTGCGGTTCGTTTTCGAAACCTTTCTCTGCATAAAATTCCTGCTCTCTTGCAGTAAATACGAACTCTTCTCCGCATTCTTTGCAAACTAGGGTCTTGTCTTCAAACATTTTTTTTACCTCTCTTGATTGGTTATTTAGCCCCGGACGGAATCGCACCGACATCTTTGTGAAACACAACGCTCTGCTTATTAAACTACATAGGGCATATATAAGCGAGATAAATCTCGCATAATTACTGCTTTATTTTGGAACGTATGCGGCGTAGCGCATTATCTACTGATTTTGGCGTAACACCAAGCGTCGCGGCAATATCTGCATAGCTTTTACCGCTTAAAAATTCGCTTAATACTTTATACTCTAATTGTGATAAATCTTGTTTTAAAGAATGCTCTAAATCGTTAAAGCTTTCTTTCTCAATAAAAATGCTTTCAGGGTCACTTGTATCGGCAATTTCAACGTCGTCGATGGGTGAAATCAACCCCTCGGGAATATGCTTTTGCCCGCCCGATGCTCGCGCAAGCGCAGAAGACATTGCGCGGTTAATACATAAACATACAAATGTTTTAAAAGAAGCCTTCTGACTATCATAGGCCTTAACTGCAGAAAAAATTGCCAAAATGCCTTCTTGAATAAAATCCTCAGTGTCAAAGCCGCCGGCATTATAACGTGATGCAACGTTAATTATGTACGGCATATATCGGTTTATAAGTAATTGCAAATACTTATATTCACCACTGTTAATTAGTTTAACCAACTGATTATCACTAAAATTTTCTTGCATTAAAACTCCATAATACTCACAAATATTATAATAAATATACATTACTTATTAAATATTGTCAAGCATTTTTATTAATTTTGACAAAAATTGCACAAAAATTGCGATATTTGTTACATTTTACAACAAATATCGCATGATTTTTATTTTATAAATTTTTTATAACCCTTACCGTATTGAACACAGCGCGATACACGGCTAAGCGTTGCCGAAGAAATCTCACACTGCTCCATAACCTGATTATAGGTTTTACCATCTATCAACAGCTTTGCCGCCTTTACACGTTGCGCCATTTGTTCAAGCTCTTTTTCGGTACACAAATCGCTGAATACATCGTTACAATCGTCTAAGGTATTAAGCGATAGTATAAGAGAATACAGTTCTTTAACGTCCTTGTTATCAAAAGCCATTGTCATACCCTCTTATATTTTTTCTAACGAGTTTTGCAAAAAGTGCTTTGTTTTCTCACTTGTTGGATTTTCAAAAATCTGCTCGGGTGTACCCATTTCTTCTATTACACCGTCAGCCATAAAAATAATTTTATCGGAAACGTTTTTTGCAAATTCCATTTCGTGAGTTACCACAATCATTGTGCTGCCCTGCTCTTTAAGACCCTTTATAACGCGTAAAACCTCGCCTGTAAGCTCGGGGTCAAGTGCAGAAGTAGGCTCGTCAAAGCAAAGTATATCAGGGTTCATTGCAAGTGCACGCGCTATTGCCACACGCTGTTGCTGACCTCCTGACAACTGACAAGGGTAACTGTCTATTTTTTCGGTAAGACCAACATTTTCTATCAGCTCGCGCGCTGTTTGCTCTATTTGAGCGTTGGTACCCTTTTTTAGCAATTTGGGTGCCAACATAACGTTGTCTAAAACGCTATATTGCGGAAATAGGTTAAACGACTGAAAAACAAGACCAAAATGCAAACGATTTTCACGTATTTGCTTATCGCCAAGCTGTGCGCCGTCAAACAAGACCTTATCTTCAACGCTTATTGTACCGCTATCGGCGGTTTCTAAAAAATTAAGACAGCGCAATAGTGTGGTTTTACCGCTACCGGAAGATCCGATTATAGATATAACCTCGCCTTCTTCTAAAGAAAAACTTATACCCTTTAAAACTTCGGTTTTACCAAAACTTTTTTTAATATCTTTAACCTCTAACAGTGGCATAAATCTTCCCCCTTTTAAACCTTAAAGTAGCTTAATTTCTTTTCAATAAAGCCAAACAACAGGGTTAACAATCCGCTAAACGCAAGATAGTAAACGCCCGTAAAGAACAACGGCCATAATAGTCCGTCTACTCTTATGTAGTCTTGGGCTGCCCATATAATCTCGTACACGGTTATTGTACGCGCAAGCGAAGTATCTTTTACAAGGGTAATAATTTCGTTAGACATTGGGGGCACAATTCTTTTAATCATTTGCAAAAGCGTAATTTTAAAGAATATTTGTGTTTTGGTAAGACCCAAAACCTCGCCTGCCTCTTGCTGTCCCTTGGGTACACCCTGTATGCCGCCGCGGAATATTTCTGAAAAATAGCACGCATAGTTTATTGAAAACGCAATTATTGCAGTAACCAATGGGTCTGCCATATTAAGTGTTCTCATAAAATCAATAAATCCGTTTTCTATACCACTTGATTCTGCCGCGCTTACCAACAAACCGGGTCCAAAATAAAACAAGATAAGCTGCAGCATAAGCGGCGTACCGCGAATTATCCATACAAATATTTTAACCAAAAAACTAAGCGGTTTAAACCTGCTCATCGAACCAAAAGAAATAATTAAACCCAGCGGCAACGAAAAAAGCAGCGTAAACCCAAAAAGCTGTAATGTAACTAAAAAGTTTTTAAACAAATTAATTACTACTTCAACAAACATTATAATATCCTCTCAAACAGCATTAAATAGAGACCTATTTTGTAGGCCTCTATTTAACATATATCATATAATTATTCAGCAAGTGTTAATGAGTACTTGTCAGCCAATTTTTGTAATGAACCGTCAGCCTTCATACCGTCCATAAGCTCGTTAATCTTGGCTGCAAGGTCTGAACCCTTACGGCAAGCGATTGCATATTCTTCTTCGGTAAGAGAAATGCCAACGCCCAAATCAGCAAAGTTTGTGCCTTCGCCTGTCATTGCTTTTGCCATTGTAATGTCAATGATACAAGCATCTGCTTTACCGGTCTTTATAGCGGTAAGAGCGTCGCTTTGCGCAGCAAATTCTTTAAAGTTATATTCTTTTTCAGCGGCGATATCTTTACCTGCAGAGCCTGCCTCAACAGCAAAGCTTAAGTCCTTTAAAGATTCTTCGGTTTTGTAATCGTTAAGCTTGTCAGCCTTCATTACAACAACCTGTGCGTTAAGAACATATGGATTGGTGCAAGCGGCGTTTGCCTTTGCTTCGTCAGAAAGTGTCATACCGTTCCAAACAACGTCAATCTTCTTTGATTCAAGTGTTGCCCATTTGTTGTCCCAGTCAATAACAATAAACTCAACGTCTACATCAAGCTTTTCGGCAACAGCCTCGGCAAATTCGGTATCAAAGCCGGTCCATTCATCATTGTCATCCTTGTAGTTCATCGGTGCGTATTCGGTCATACCAACAACCAACTTACCCTTGTCTTGAATGTATTCGAGGTCTGATTTAGCAACTGTAGCCTCAGAAGAATTGTCTGCCACATCTTTTGTGCCACAGCCTGCAAAGCAGAACAACATGGCAACTACCATAAGTAATGCGATAATTTTTTTCATAATAAATTTCTCCTTGTATTCCCTTGCGGGATTTATTTGATGTTGCTATTATACTTTACCACTTTAGTTTTGTAAAGTGTTTTTTATAAAAATTACCACTTTTGTATATGTGCACAAAAAAGTGTATAATTTTTAGTTATATTCACTTTAGTTCGATAGAGTGATAAATTATAACTTTAAAAATCAAGGTCCCCGCAAACGCAAGGACCCAATTTGCTTTATTTTACAAAATACAATTCTACAAAGCCGTTGTTTGGCGCAGTTATGTAAATGTCTTTTGTGCTTTCGTCCAATTTTTCGAGTCGATACATTATCTTAACCTTGCCCGATGGTATCCATTCAAAACCCACGTTAGTATTATCAAAATTCATCTGATGGTATCCTGCGGCTTCAATTTCATCTTTTAAGGCTTTATACGCATCTTCACTTACACCGTACGCCGCGTGCAAATAAGCATCGTCTTCATCAAAATAAATTAAATCGGCATCCTTGCTAATACTTACACCAAAGCTTTTAGAAACAATATTATACTCTTGGTTGTTGCACCATTTAAGTAACGGTATTGCCGCAATACCCAAAACTATAATAACCGCTATTACAATTATTAAAATTTTAATCTTTTTACTCATAATAAAGTCTCCTTAAAAAATTTGTACTATAATTTTACATTAACTGACAAAATAAGTCAACCAAAAAAGTTATCGTTTTTTTAAAGCAAATCAGCACCCGTAATACAACGAGTGCTGATTTAAAATAAAATTAATTATTAACTTAACATCACTTAAGCTCTACGTTCCAGCCGTTTATGTAACGTATAAGTACTGCGTAGTCTTTGTTATTAACCGCACCGTCACCGTTTACATCGGCGGCAGTAATATCAATTTCAACATTCCAACCGTTAATGTACTGCATAAGTACGCCAAGGTCTTTGTTGTTAATAATATTATCTTCGGTTGTATCACCCTTAATAGATTCTACAACCGTAATAATACCGTCTTGTGTTGCAAATAACACGTTACTAAAGTCTGAATTATACACATCTTCATAATCATATTTAACGCTTACTGTTGTATCGCCGGCTGTAGCTTCCGACTTAATTTTGAAGATAAGTGTTGCAACCGTGCCATCGGTTGTGTTATTTGGGCTTATTGTATCAAGCCAGTTAATAACAATTGGGTGCGCATCGGTTGGGCCAAAGGTAATATCGGCAAAATCACCCTCGCTTATGGCAACAAATTCAAGAACATCGATGTCATAATCCACCAATAGCTTCATCGATACAATACCAACATTGTTTTTGGTCATAACATCAACCATAACGGTATCTCCCACACGGGCAGTATCGCTTTGTACAACAAAGGTTGGTGAATTTTCATCAAACTCAGGCTCACTAACCGTTATTTCAAAGCTTGTTGCAATGCCCTTGTAAATAACAACCACCGTCTTTTTGCCCGGTGTCATAGTATCAACGCTTAAGGTTGTGTAGCCTTCGGTTATTATGTTATATGAACCGTCGCTATAGTTTTGTTTAAGTGTAAGACCTGCAAAGTCGATTGCTTCGCCCATTTTGTAAATAGTTTTTGTGGGTAGTTTTTCAACGTTTAAGGAAGCATACACCGCATCCTGTGGCTCGGTAATAATTTTACAGCTTACCTGATAAACCCTGTTGTTATAGTTTAAAACTGCGGTAACCGTTGCGGTACCCACCGACACCGCTGTTATAACACCGTTTTCTACGGTTACAATGTCGGCGTTAGACGATATCCAACTAACAGGCGCATTTTCGGGCGTGGTGGCAGCGGTAAGGGTTTCACTGTTGCCAACGGTTATTGTTTTGTTATTGCCCGAAAGGGTGATTGTTGGCTTGCTTACGTTAACATCAAAACTTGTGGTAAAGCCGTTATAATTAACGTTAACCGTCTTTTGACCAACCGATTCGGTATTTACGGTAATTGTGTAGCCACTATCAAATATTTCGGTATATCCGTTGCTGTAAATAGCCTTAAGGGTAAGACCCTGTGTATTTACGTTGTCGCCAATGTAATACTGCATATTATTAGGCAAAGTTTCTACCTGTATTTCGGTAATCCAGATACCCACAATAATGTTAAAGCTTGTGGTATATTCGCCGTACGTTACGGTAAGGGTTTGCATATCGGCATTAAGAGAGTTATAACCCGTAACTGTGTAGTCGCTTATTGCCACAGCAGAACCGTCGGTATAGGTTGCTTTAATAACAAGACCTGTAAGATCCAGTTCTTCACGGCAGTTATATTCGGTTTTTATGGGCATAGTATCTACAATAATACCGGTAAGCTTGGGTCTTGGGTCTACAACGTCTACCGTAAAGGTGGCTTTGTATGTACTGCCGTATGCAGAAACCCAGTTAACAGTAACCGTGCACTTGCCCTCTACACTGCTGTCAAAGCCTGTGGCAGTATAGTTTGTTACTTCTTTAGTAGAATTATCGCCATAATTAACCTGCAGCACAAGACCGCTAAGGTCAAGTGTATCGCCCAATATATACGACAGCTTGTTTGGTTGTTGTGTTATGGTAACGTTTCTTGCATCACGTATATGAAGCGTAAACTGGTATGTAATACCACTGCCGGCAGTTGCCGTAATTACGGTATCGCCTGTACCGCTTGCATAAATATCCATACCGTTTATAGAAACGTTCTTGTTGCTTGCGGTAAGTATTATAACATCGGTACTGTTTTGAGGGTCGGTTTCAAAAATAGCGCGGTAGGTCTGTCCCCTATCTACAATAATATACTTCTCATTACCAACAAGAGCAATTCCACTTGTTGGAACTGTATTGTCTACAAATTTAAAGCCGTAATCATTTGCAAAGCTTTCGGCGTAGCTGCCTGCTTTACCGTAGATTGTAGTTTTTTCTGGATAAGAGAACGCAGTGTTACTTATGCTTGTAACAGATTCGGGAATATAAACCTCGCTAAGTCCGGTACAATTCATAAACGCCTGTGAGCCGATTGTTGTAAGTCCCTTTGGCAATGTAATCTTTTGTAAAGCAAAACAATCTTTAAAAGCGCTTGACGGCAATGTTGTGATACTGTAATCAGCTATTGTTACATCAGAGAGCTTTTCACAGCCCATAAATGCCTGTTGACCTATAGATTTTGTAGATTGTGGAATATACACTTTTTCAAGCGCAGTACAATTTTTAAAAGCATAGTTAGCAATAGAAGCAGTACTTTCCGGTAATACAGCCTCTTTTAGTCCGGAACCGTAAAAAGCATATTGATGAATTTCTTTTAAATTACTAGTACCTTCGGCAAAAGTAAAGCTTTCTAAAGAAGTGCAGTTATAAAAAGCATACTCTTGTATAGTTGTCACCGTTTTTGGAAATTCAATTGTTTTAAGCGACGTACAATTACGGAACATATAGCTCATTATGTTTTGACGAGTGTTAGGTAATTTAACACTTTCAAGTGATGTGCAACCATCAAAACAGTATGCACTCATAGCGGTTATACTATCAGGGATATTAATTGATTTTAAGGAAATACAATTTTGAAATGCAGATGCACCAATCGTAGTTATATTGTCAGGTATCTCTATATTTTCTAAAGATGAACAATTTTGAAACATTGCATCATTAATGGTACTTATTGACGTTGGAAGATTAATATTTTTTAATGAATCACAATCATAAAACGCGTCAACTCCTATAACTGTAATAGTGTTTGGTAATTTAACGGTAACCAAACCATCACAATCATAAAAAGTCCTATAACCTATTTCAGTTACCGTATCTGGAATTACTATATGCTCTAAACCGTCACACTTTGCAAATAGGTCTGTTGCTAGTTTTGTTATTCCTTCTTCAAAAACTACTGTCTTTAAATTACTACAATCTCTAAAAGCAGCATCACCAGTATTGCCGCCATAA